>NZ_CP102096.1:927850-1237134 GCF_024582835.1 Vibrio japonicus | reverse complement strand
TTTCACACATTTTATGTACACACTTCGCCCCTATCAGGCCGACTCTGTAAAAGCCGTCATCCACTATTTTCGCAAGCACAGTTCGCCAGCCGTTTTAGTACTCCCCACTGGAGCAGGAAAAAGCTTAGTTATCGCCGAACTCGCTCGCCTTGCAAAAGGACGAGTACTAGTACTGGCACACGTCAAAGAATTGGTCGAACAAAACCACGCCAAATACGAAGGGTATGGTTTAAAAGGCGCTATTTACTCGGCAGGGCTTGGAAGAAAAGAGACCGACCAACAAGTGGTGTTTGCCTCTGTGCAGTCGGTCGTGCGTAATCTCGATGAGTTCAAAAACCAATTTTCGCTCTTGGTTATCGATGAGTGTCACCGAGTACCTGACAATAAGAATACCAGTTATCAGAAAGTCATCAGCCATCTCAGAGAGCTTAATCCCGGAATTAAAGTGCTCGGGCTAACGGCGACACCGTATCGACTTGGTATGGGCTGGATTTATCAATATCACACTCGTGGTTTGGTTCGTACGGAAGAGCCACGTTTTTTCAGAGATTGTATTTTTGAGCTCCCTATCCGGTATCTGTTGGATGAAAATTTCCTGACGCCTGCTCGAATGATGGATGCACCCGTACTGAGCTACGATTTTTCGCAACTCAATCCAGCCTCTACCGGACGCTATAAAGAAGCGGAACTCGACATGGTCATCGATAAGGCGAAACGAGCAACGCCTCAGATCGTAGAGCAAATTATTCATCTTTCTAGAGAAAAACTGGGCATCATGATCTTTGCTGCGACCGTTCGTCACGCTCAAGAAATCTTTTCCCTCTTACCTGAAGGTCAAACCGCATTGGTGATTGGTGATACGCCGACCGTCGAACGCGATCAAATCATTCAGAACTTTAAAGAGCGTAAGATTAAATTCTTAGTCAATGTGTCTGTACTGACGACAGGATTCGACGCCCCTCATGTCGATCTGATTGCCATTTTGCGACCGACAGAATCCATCAGCCTTTATCAGCAAATCGTAGGTCGTGGACTGCGCCTATCTCCAGGCAAAGAAGAATGCTTAGTTCTTGATTACGCTGGCAACAGCTACGATCTTTATCAGCCAGAAGTCGGCGATCCCAAACCAGATTCCGATTCGGAAATCATCACCATTCCCTGCCCTGCATGCGGTTTTAATAATAACTTCTGGGGCAAACTCGACAGCAATGGCTTCTTAATTGAACACTTTGGTCGTAAGTGCCAAGGTTTTTTTGAAGATGAAGAAACCAACGAGCGTGAACACTGCGATTATCGTTTCCGAGCAAAATATTGCAGCGATTGTGGCGCTGACAACGACATCGCTGCGCGCATTTGTCACGAATGTGATGCTACGCTCGTCGATCCAGACAAAAAGCTTAAAGAAGCACTGAATCTAAAAGATGCTCTTGTGTTTGAATGTCGGGATATGGACCTTTCTGTTCATAAAGATGAGAAGGGGAAAAGCAGCCTTAAAGTCACTTACGTTGGTGATAATCAGGCTCAAGTCCATGAGTTTTGGCCATTGAGTACCAAAAATCAAAAACAGAGATTCAAAGATCATTTTGTCCGTCCTCACTTAGCAGACAAACACCGCCCTTTCGAAGAGGCGTCTCCGAGTAAAGTGGTCAACAATCAACATCGATTTCGTCTCCCTCAATTTGTGATTGCGAGAAAAGTCGGAAGATTTTGGAAGATGCGCGACAAAATCTTTCAAGATGAACTAACAAATGGCTAGTTGGTTATTCACCTAATGTTCAGTTTCCACTCATTAAGATTGCGATATATCCATTCACTAGGAGACAGTAATGTTCAAACCAATCCCAGCTGTTTGTTTGGCTATTGCAATGACGCCTATCCATTTTGCCGTTGCTCATAATCACACCGCGCAAGATGACCATGCTCTCGTTCAGGATGTCTATAAACCCGGTACCGATATTGAGTTCGATGAAGATCAAGATGAAGTTTTTGCTGCATTGCAGCGGGGCTATGTGCGCCCTTTTTCCGAAATGTACGCAGCCGTTGAACGCGATTTACATGGGCGAATTATTGAAGTGGAATTAGAACAAGATGATGGTATCTGGGTTTATGAGCTCAAGCTAAACCATAATAACAATATCATTGAAGTGGAATATAACGCTCAGACCTTTGAAATGTTAAAAGTTAAAGGTCGAGACGTCGCAAACACGCTCAAAAGGCTAGAAGACTAATTATATGAAAATACTCGTTGTTGAAGATGACCCACGCTTGGGAGAACAAATTGTAGACGCTTTTGAACAAACGGGCTGGGTGCCGGAGCTGTCACAGGATGGAATCGATGCACTTTACCGCGCAACCTCTGAAGAGTGGGATGCGATCGTTTTGGATCTCGGCTTACCGAAATTAGATGGTTTAACGGTACTCAAAAGCATCCGTGATGAGAACGTCAATACGCCTGTTATCATCTTGAGCGCACGAGACACACTCACTCAACGCGTCGAAGGTTTAAACGCAGGCGCGGACGACTATCAAACCAAGCCTTTTGAAATGGTCGAGCTGATCGCACGCATTCGGGCGCAACTTCGCAGAGCGTCGGGGAATGCTTCTCCTATTATTCAAATTGGTCATCTTAGCTTAGACACCAGAACGTCCAAAGTGATGTGGAAAGAACAACCAATAACCCTGACAGCCCTTGAATACAAAGTTATCGCCTATTTCATGCATAACCCAGACAAAGTTATTTCCCGTAGCGAACTGGTCGAACACATTTACAAACAGGACTTTGACCGAGATTCAAATACCATTGAGGTTTTTATTGGCCGCATTCGCAAGAAAATTGCACCTAAGGTCATCAAAACGGTGAGAGGACTAGGGTATCAGCTAAATGCGAAATAGTAAGTTACAAGCGTTGAAACACCTCAGTTTGCGAAGTCGTCTGGTTTTCGCTTCCATTGTTTGGTTAACGGCCATGATCCTCGCAGCGGGCGTCACCGTACCTAAGCAGGTATTCAATTACATGGTCGAGGATACCACCGACCAACTTTCACTGTATTTGGACAAATTATCTGCATCGATCAATGTTGATGAAGATGGTCAGCTCACCTTGTCTAACGCATTAGCAGACCCAAGATTTAGCCAACCTTATAGTGGTCTTTACTGGTCAGCACAAACCGATACTGACTTGCTGCGGTCTCGCTCACTCTGGGATAAAAGGATCACATACACCAAACTTGACAAAGCACCCTTCGGCCCTAAGTCTGAACGCCTGATCCTTCTTGAGAGTACACTCTACTTCCCAGACTATGACGGCCCAATTACCGTGCGTGTCGGTATTGATGAGCAACCAATAAAAAACACGGTTGCCAGTTTAATGGGCCAACTCTGGATCATACTCGCCCTACTCTATTTTGGCATTCTATTCATCATCATCATTCAAGTCCTTTGGTCTTTAAACCCACTGACAAAAATGCGCAAAGAGCTCTCTCAAGTCAGAGCAGGCAATAAGAACAGCCTAGAAAATGATTATCCGAGTGAAGTATCACCCATGGTATCGGACCTAAACGCACTTCTTTTCCATTATCAAGAGTTGTTAGAACGAGCACGTAATCATTCAGGGAACCTATCTCATGCACTTAAGACGCCGCTTTCTGTTATCCGAAACGAAATTTCGGCGTTAGAAGATGAAGATATAAAAAAACGTTTTGAAGGGCCCATCAGCCAGATACAAAGCCAGATCGATTATCACCTTGGCCGGACTCGAATGGCAGGTTCCAAACACATATTGGCGGTAAAAACGAAGCCTTCAGAACGAATCGACGCCATATCGTTGGCCTTTGATAAAGTGTATGCATCACGCGGCGTGACTCTGATTAATGAACTCGACTCTGACATCGAAATTGCTGTTGAGAAGACCGACTTTGATGAAATGGTCGGTAACTTACTGGAAAACGCATACAAATGGTCAAACAGTCTTATTCGGGTCTATTCCCAACATGGTCAAGATGACAATATTCGGATTGTCATAGAAGATGATGGCCCCGGCATTCCCGATGATAAACTCGCTCAAGTTACGCGTAGAGGCTTTCGACTGGATGAAACCACACCAGGCAGCGGGCTGGGGCTAAACATCGTGAATGAAGTGGCGCACAGCTACCGAGGGGATTTAACCCTTTCTCGTGGTTCATTAGGAGGCTTAAAAGCCATCCTCTCTATTAAAAAGGCCCTTGTATAAACGTAAATAGAAACTCGACGTTTTTACTTCATGAAACCGTAAAAAGAGTGAAACGAAACCTAGATTAGAATTCGCTATGCTAGATTCGCTAACTATTTGAATAGATTTAATCAAAAGATAGTCAGTTGGCGCTATTTTCTATTGCTAGTAACCTGAGAGAGTGTTAGTATCCGCGCTCGTTTTATGAGTTACTACCAATTACTTGTAAAACGTGAAATACATTCGGGCAAGGTCGCATTGCCGAATGTGACATTAATTTATTCATATTTGAGAGTAATACTATGAAATTTGAAGCAGTAGTACGTACTGAACTAGGTAAAGGTGCGAGCCGCCGCCTACGTCACGCTGGTAAATTCCCTGCTATCGTTTACGGTGGTTCTGAAGCTCCAGTATCAATCGTTCTTAACCACGATGACATCGTTAACCAAATGGACAAGCCTGAGTTTTACGAAGGTATCGTTCTAGTGATCGATGGCGCTGAAGTAAAAGTTAAGCCACAAGACGTTCAACGTCACGCTTACAAGCCAAAAGTTGAGCACATGGACTTCATCCGCATCTAATTCCCTACCAAGGAATTAATCGGATTTAATCCAAACCTTTTGCATATAAAGAATATCGGCTTTACCAACCGAGACTTCTAAAAAATTCGAAACCCCAGAGACTTACCACCTCTGGGGTTTCACCTTTCTAAAGCCTCAAAATTCCATTCTGAACACACCACCAATATAGCGCTAATTCAGCGACCGCCATGCTTTAAGCTGTCAGCCCTACTTCAAAAACTCCGAAGCCAATACAACCGCTTTCCGATGCAGATCCGCCACTAATGACGATAAATCCAATTAAGTAAAGGTATTTTTTCACTTTATTCAAAAAGTTAGCCATGCGCTCAAAATGGAGACAAATTTTGCAAAAATGCCACAATTTCACCAACCTATGACATACCGTGGACTTGCTTAACAAAACGCAGTCATGCATTCTTTATACGCAACTATGCCCTCTTTGCCATGCAATAAGCAGTCGAATATTTTATTAACATCAGATGTTTAGGATTCACTATGCTAAATAGGCTTACCATCAAACACAAACTGTCCTTTCCTATCGTTTTACTGGCAGTCATCATTGCAATTATGACGGTCATCAACGTCCTTCAAGCGAACCGACAAGAGTCCCTGAACGAGCAACTCAATACCGAAGTTCAACCAGTTATGGATAGCTTAGCCGATGGCTACCGCGACCTATACCAAGTGGTCACTGCCGCACAAGGGCTGATGCTAGCGAAAAGCCAAGCTGAGATAGAGTACAACATCGAAGAGTTTAAAGATAACGCATACAAAGCGACACCTCGTCTAAGCAAAGCTAGCGTATTGGTCGACGCGGGTTATCTTCCTCAAAGCAAACAAAGTGATATTGATAAAGTTGCTGCTGCGACAACAGCATGGGTGAAGCTCTATGAACCAATGTTTGAAAATCCGGCACAAGCAGTTAGTTATTACGAGCAAAACCACACTAAATTAGACGCACAGTTTAAGACGATTCGTGAGCAACTTGTCACCATCACGGAACATGTCGAAGAGCTTCAACTTTCACTGCGAAAAGAATCAGCGGCATCCATCCAATACAGCAAAATCGTTCTTGAAGTCGGTGCTTTTATTGCGGTTTTACTTGTTGGCTTTTCATTCTGGATCTCACACCGCTTGGTACTCACACCCATTAACCGAATTAACAAGGCAATGAATGATATTGCAACAGGTGATGGTGACCTATCGAAACGAATTTCGGTACAAAGTAATGATGAACTGGGTCAACTCGCCAATGCATTTAACCAGTTTGTTGAACGTATCCACGCCACTGTAGGGCAAGTGATCGTGTCATCGAACGCGGTACGCGCTGAAATGGAAAACATTAAATCACTGACACAATCTGTTGCGGAGTTCTCTGGCCAACAGCAGCAAGAAAGTGAAATGGTTGCCACAGCAGTCAACGAAATGCAGGCAACCAGTCAAACTGTGGCGTCTAATGCTGAGGAAGCAGCCCTGGCAAGTACTAAGGCAAACGACGAAGCATCGAACACCGATCGCACTCTCAATAGCACTGTCTCCTCTATTGAAACGTTGGCAGGTGAAATTGATAACGCAAGCCAAGTCATCCACAATTTGGATGCTGACGTGAGCAACATCGCCTCTATTTTGGATGTTATTCGTGGCATTGCCGACCAAACGAACCTACTGGCATTGAATGCAGCGATTGAAGCAGCTCGAGCAGGCGAGCAAGGCCGAGGCTTTGCAGTGGTTGCAGACGAAGTTCGCTCGTTGGCTAGTCGTACCCAGGACAGCACTGGTGAAATTCAATTAATGATTCAAAAGCTGCAAGAAGGCGCGCGCCAGGCGGTATCCGTTATGGAAGCGAGTAAAGAAAGTGGTCAGCAGACGATTGTAAGTGCAGGCAGTGCGTCTGAATCGCTTAAAGAGATCATGACCTCTATCGCGCTAATGAATGAGATGAATACGCACATCGCAACCGCAGCAAGCGAGCAAAACAGTGTCAGTGAAGAAGTAAACAATAATGTGGTTCGCATTCTAGACAATAGCAACCACATGGTTGAGATGGTCAACAGCGCTGAAAATGCCTGTATCTCGCTTTCTGAACAGTGTGAGAACCTAGATAAACTGGTAGCGCAGTTTAAGGTATAAACGCTTATACAAAGCTGAAAGCCCCTTATATTTAACCCCATCTAATAATCCCCATTACAACAATAACCAAGGCGCAGTATATGCGCCTTGGTTGCGATGCTACTTTCTACATAATTTTGAACGTAAATAACTCCAGATAGTTCAACGCTTACTCGCATATCTCACTACCCTACAAATCACCCTATCAACACTAATCCGCAGGTTGCTAAAAACATCCGGCAGAATACCTTACTTACCCCCAAACACTAAAAAACCATATAAAGTAGTAACGCAGTCTTTATAACTAGGCATACCGTTCATTTGAAACTGTTATCACTTTTTGTTTATGCGTAAAATATGCACATAGACAAAAAGGAAGACCCAATGAAAAACAGATGGTTAGGAATGGCTTGTACGCTTCCTTTGTTAATGGCGTGCAATAGCGAAAGTTCAACAATCGAGGTTTCAAGTGAGACCGTCTCTCAAAAGCAAATTGATACAATCGTATCAAACATCAATAACCTTTACCCTGAAGCAACTCGAGAACAAAAACAGAATGCGGCTGAAGTGGTGGTGCGAGCTATCGAAGAGCTTGTCTTTGTTGAAGGCGGCAGCTTTGATATGGGAGACTTTGGTGCCCCCTGCGAAGCCCCAAGTGGTACGCTAAATCGCATGGATTGGTCTCCAGATGTGCAGTGCTTGAGTTCGCCATCTAGTGGTGAAACGGGTGCTTATCACCTACATAAAGTAACGTTAGATTCTTACTCTATTGCTAAATTTGAAACACGATTTATTGATATGGAGTGGATGCGCCAAATTACTGGCCTACCTGTTGGCCGTGATTTGTCTAAAAATGGGCCACATATTGAGAGAGGCTCAGAACGCTATGAAGTATTAATAACTAAGCGCAAAAACAATGCAGCGGCAACCAAGACCTGGCAAAACGCCAAAGATTACTGTCAATGGGTAAGTGATGTTAGTGCATTGCCATTTGACTTACCAACGGAAGCACAATGGGAATATGCGGCAAGGAGCCGCGGGAAAAAGGTATATTTCGCGACTAATAATGGCTATCGTCAAATGTACAACTCTCATTATTTCGTTCCAGAGACTAGTCGTTACGTGGACTACAAAGAGGATGAAGTCAATAGTTCAACAGATATCGAAGATGTTGACTCCTATCCTCCAAACCCGTTAGGAGTGGCTGGCATGTCCAATCAGGTGAGCGAGTGGGTAAATGACTGGTACTCGCCGACATATTACCAGAACTCACCGGAACATAATCCGCAAGGTCCAGAATCTGGCACGGAAAAAGTGCTTCGCGATGCCGGAGGAATGACTATGGTATTTTCACGAATCCATAGTCTTCCTGTCAAAGAGAGATATTTTCCTTCGGTGAGCTTTCGCTGTGCTCTTCAACAAACCATGCCAGCTAGGTAATGGCGTAAAGTCGGGGGGAATAGGCTATAACAGCCTATTCCCTTTCTTGGTAAGTTTATCTATACGGCAAATAGTCATCATCACGAGCAGTTATTTGGGCTTTCTTGCGTGTGAGTGCGTCACCACTAAGTGGCGTGTAAGGCTTACCAGTCGCACCACTCTTACCTTTTTCTGCTAGCTGAGTGACCCACAAGTTAAAGTCATGCTGCTGCGTGTTGTCCAATATAGCGTTAATGCGAGCAAGGTTATCAAACATCACTTTATCACCCAGAACAGCCTGACCCGCCGGGTTCATGCATTGCAAAATTTCTTCAAATTTATGCCAACTGTAAGCGCTCTCGCTAAGCAATTTATATATCGCACTTTCTTGCTGCTCATTAAAACTCAGCAAAAACTCTTCAACTAAGATATCGAGCATAATACCAACTGCTTCTGGTAACATTTGCTCAAATGGTACGCCTGATAACGTCGATTCATCGAGAATACGTGTAGCCAACGCATTTGCTTTTCTCTGACGGTCCATAATATCTTCAAAGTCTTGCTTCCAAGTTTCCACCTGAGTTTCACCTGCCAACAACACTTTTTCAAATGTCTGAGAAGGATCAACAACCAAATCTCTAGCAAAAGAAACTAACGTTGAGTTAAGCAAATGCTTATATGCTTCTTCGCTTATATTATTCAAGTAACGGTAATCGACGTATTGCAATGCCTTCAAAAGGATAAGCGTGAGCTCCCACAACTGCTCACCATCTATGAGTACACCGAAACCGCCGCCGCCGCCAACACCCCAAATAAGTTGACCTGAACACATCAAATAGAACTTACCGTCAGTTAGCGAGAGTTGAAAATCTGCCCCAAACCCTGCACCCGCTCCGATATTCGCGGCTACGCTAATCTGTGCAAGCGCATTGAATGAGACAGGTTTCTCGCCTTCTGGCGCTTGCCACTCAATACCACCAAGCACTTGACCGCTGACGTTCCCACCGGCAAACCCTTGCGCTTTGAAGCCGACTTGTCCCTTCGGTGACTTAGCTAAGTTAATGCGAGGGGTGAACAGCACACCCACACTTTCCCCGTTTTCATTCTGCTTAGCACTTTTGCCCGCTTTCCCTTCACCTTCTACGGCGGCGCCAATAAAGCACCCAATCGAGACCGTGCCATTGAGTCGAAAGCAACCAAATGAGTAGGTGGCATTTTCTCCATTGGCATCGCGGTAATTTAATTGAGCAGCAAAACCTTTTTCATGCGGTAAATACAGTTTGGCCTCTGCTTTCGCTTCCGCAAGCGACACGCTAGCATCCGTACCGATGCCTAAATCTATCCTGCCTTTTGCTGGCTCAAAATCACTCACTGCGGTGGCTTGAGCCCCCCATCGAAAAAGCTGCGCCTCTGCACTGACAGCAAAAATCGTCTTGCCTTCATATTGTAATATATCTTGAGTCGCTTTCCATTCTACCCATTTGTTACCTTCCGCCTTCCACTGTGCTAACTTTGACGTAATTTTAAGTGTGTTCTGACTTTCTTTGATGTCTTCAGCGACAGCTTTACCAAAGCCTTTATAATCCTTTTGTTCGAGAGCTTTCATCGCCTTCGTATGAGTATAAGAACGTTGCCAGCGTTTTTCTTCTCGCTCAAGAAAGCGCGAGCGTATATAAACATAACGACCGTGACTCACTGAATACACTTCCGCTACATGCCGTTTTATTTTACGTGTATGGAGCGCTGTTCCATCAGCATTTGCCTTAATCCCGACCTTAGTAACTGATTCCGGTTTTTTCTTTTCTGCCTCTGCTTCTAAATTGAGGTAATAATCAATTTCTTTCTGAATGCTCTCTAGGACGTGTTTTCTTAATGTCTCTGTCGAGCCTTCAGAGAAAAAAGTGTTGTGGTATTTTTCTACAAACGCTTTACGCTGTTCCAGCGCGCGCTTAGTCGCTCTTGCGCGTTTTAAGTTGAAGTTAGTTGGTTGCTGATTTGCCTTTATTTTCGCAACTCTTTGGCTAGCAGGATTATTCTGAACCTCTTCCGTTGCGAACATTTCGGCATAGTTTGCATCAGCAAGCCAGGCCTCTTTTTTACGCGCGTGTTCTTCCATCGCTTCATGGGTTGCATTACTCCCTTTTGGCGCAGACTCAAGTATTTCCTTGTAATTGTTAAGTAATAGGTCTGTCTTTTGACTCTCTTTCTCAAGCTCCTTTGCCGCTTTCTCATCCAATAACCAATATTCAAGCGGCCCATCGCCAGTTAAGAAAATAACATCATGAACATCAATGGATTGGCAGAGAGGTGGCGCAAATAAGGGGCTTGTTTCAGCCAGTTCTCGTAAATCTGAAACAGGTTCTACGGGATGTTTAGGCTTTACTTCTTCAAGAGGTGTGTTGTCAGGGAGCGTTAACGTTTCACCTACACGGATAAAGTCTGGATTTTCTTGATATTGCGGATTCAACTCAAGCAACGTGGGGAAATCCACTTGTTGTTCAATGGCTACTTGCCACAGGGTATCGCCGGGCTTGATAGTGTAAGTTTGACTCATTAGGCGTTCGCTCCTTGCCAGTAGTCAGAAAGTAAGTTCATGGTTTGTATTTGCTGTTCAGTTAAATCCCAAATCTGTGGAATTGTTTGGCTTTGCTCTGGCTTTTGCCATGAAGCACTTAGCCATTCACGGTCAAACCATTGGATACGAGTCAGTAATGGAAAGAACTGCTGCCTTTGATACGTATTCATTGAACCAATAAGCATGACAAGTTTGCGAGGCTCATAAAACCGCATCATCGCTTGCGCCTGACCATATTGAACAACAAGGCGATTTCGTAAAGACGTGGCAAGGCTTTCTATATCTATCGAACTTACTGCAACAATAAGGCAACCAGAAGGCGTTGCCTCTAAGTGGCTTTGTACAGTTTCTAGCTTCTGCTTGTCAGGGATTTCCACGACGACAGGGCCATTTCCTACGGCTGCGAATCGAGTTTTGGCAAAGAGTGGAACGGCTTCACTGTCCGATAACGACTCCTCCCATTCAGGCCATAACGTAGGTTCAAGCAGCACGTATAGCTTTTTATCAGCCGATGGGAAAAATGGTGGTGTCAGTTGGATGTCCCATTCAGGGTTTAGCTGTGCAATTGGCATGTTCTTCCACTCCCACAATCACAAATCTCTTGCAATAAACTGCCTTCTTCAACCAATCCGGCATAAGAAGTAGGTGACATCACAGGCATCGGTTTCATTGCTAATGACGGTTTCTTCGGGCGTCTAGTTGATACTCTGCTGCTGCCCTTTACAGCACTGCTAGGATTGATATCGACCTTACCGCCGATCGCCGTGACATTACTTGCGCCATCAATCGCAATGGAAGTGCCGTGTAAGTGGATGTTTCCACTGCTTTTGAGCACCAAACTCGACGCACCAACCTGAACTTTGATTTCTTCAGCAGACACTACAGCCGTTTCGCCATCAGAGCGGAGAGAGATATTTCCATTGACCTCGACACTGAGTTGATTACCGATTCTTTGTGTGTCATCTACGCCCACATCAATGGAGCGTGAGGCCAATACGACAGTACTTTGATCTTGGCCGACGTCCGTTATGTCATTTTTGCCAATAAGCGTGCGTCGGTTTTCGTCGATATAGAGGTCTCGATTGCTGGCTATCTTTTTAGACTCATTTGCGTTGTAGACCACCTGAACATCCTTCTCGACTTTCTCCATAAAGATTTGTTTGGTCATGGACGTTTTATGGCCATCAATCCCTTCTTTACGGTCTCCTAGGATGTTGTTTTCTTGGTTATTACCGACCTTTAGTTCTTCATCATTGCCGATGTCACGGTAGCGGTTATTTAGAATTTTGGTTTTCATGTCTTTTTGAGCACGGAAATACACCTCTTCTTGGTCATTTTCGTCCTCAAAGGACATTTCGTTATACCCCTCTGCTTTATGGCTTTGGGTTCTAAACACGGTGCGAGTTTTGTTTTCTGGCAGTGGGTATGGCGGCGTATGTAAACCGTTGTACACCGCGCCTGTCACCATTGGACGGTCTGGGTCGCCTTCAAGGAAGGTCACAATCACTTCATGACCGATACGAGGTAAATACACAGCCCCCCAGTTTGGCGCGGCCATAGATTGACTGACACGCAGCCAACATGAACTATGTTCATCGCTTTGCGCATAGCGGTCCCAATGGAACTGCACTTTAATACGTCCATACTCATCCGTGTATATTTCTTCCCCCGCAGGACCGACTACAACGGCCGTTTGAGGACCGTCCACAACTGGAGAAGCCATCTTGGGTGCGCGGAACGTCACATCACGGGGTAAACAGGAGAAATGGTTGTGATAGGTTGTCGGTTCCTCACTCGCTTCCTCTTCGTGAACGCGAGGGTTGAAACCAGTGTGTATCACCGACAGCATCAGATAGTCCCGATTGATTGCCGAACGTGGATGTTGGCTGATGTCGAAGCTGTAACCCGTCGTCAAACGCATGATATCGCTTGCTGCTTCAATCTGGTGGCTATCTACGGCATGTTCTGACATCCACTCACTAGTACGCTGTAGACCTAATTCTGGTGTGGCATATCGGCCCGGATAGTCATAACGTTGTAAGTCGAAGTTTGGTCCTTCCTCTGCATACTTACCCTGCGGAATTTTCGGTGTGAGGTAGTTGTAATCACCATAACTGACTAGTCCTGTTCGAGTCCGATGTATTTGCTCAAGGTCGGAGATGTGTTCTCGGTCAGAAACACCGCCACCTTGAGTATGATAAATCACAGGGCCTAAATACGAGGCATTTAGAGGAGAACTGATAAGCTCAGGTATTGCATCATTGCTGTCTACAATAACCATCGTATGCGTACTTTCGCTGTGCTCAAAATAGTACCAAAGCCCGTGCTCTGCCATCAATCGCTGTACAAAATGCTGGTCATTCTCTCGGTATTGCAACACGTACTCTTTCGCTTCGTACTGTGCCGACAACTCGAAGCGATAGTCACGAATTCCCGCATCGTCAAAAACATCGCGAATAATCTCCGGAGCCGTTTGCTTTTGGAAGATGCGACAATCTTGACGCTGAGTCAAAAACCAAAGTTGTGGAACCAGTGTAATGTGGTAACGAGAGAAACGACGCCCAGAACCCAGATAGCGCAGCTCAGAGATGCTACCATTGAACTGACGCGCCACCGCCATGCCCTGACCAAATAAACACAGCACACCTGCTTTTCTGCTCAGTGCTTCAAACGTAATAGCGTCATCTTCTGACAACACCGTCAGGTTCATTTCAAAGGGGGAAGATACAGCTTCCGTGACCCGAAAGCTTTCGACTTTAAACGCTCCGGAGAACCCTGAGACATCAAAAGTAAAATTTATATCATTAACCATACCATTCGGCTCTTAAGACAAGTAGGAGATGCAAGGTGAACGCTTAGTCCACCACGCATTAAATGCTCACACTGTATCAAGTTATTTTAGCGTGTGCATCGTGGCGATTTGATGGTTAAACTTATGAATTCACTTACAATTTATTCCATACTGATAAGCACATTGACTTTTAGAGCAGAAACACGCCTATTTGATTAGTGATACGAACGGCGTTTACTCGATTTGGGGGAGATGTTTTCGTGAAATAGTTGGCATTATATTTTCGTTGAACGTATCAGAGGCAGATCTAAGGTACTCGAATCAACAATCGGCTTAAGCAATAGCACAACGATACAAACCACCGCCGACATTAAAGATTTGTAGTTTATATTCAATGCATTAGTTTGCAAAAACTAAAAAACCGCCAGTTGAGGCGGTTCTTTAGGCGTACAATTCAAAACATTGATACTACGCCATGCGAAGGCGATCATAAAATGCGGGGTACTTACTGCGTATGTGACGCTGCTCATCGACCATATGTTTGAATGACGGCCCTTTATCAAGCTTTATAATAACTTCAGCCCCATCGAATCTCAAAACGGAGCCTACAATATTTACATCACGGTTATTATGGAGAGATAGTACACCTACCATCTCATCACCTATCTTCAGGTGTGACGCATCTTTCATGATGACACGAATGCCACCTTCAGACACCTCACTAACGCGGTATCTTTCCTTTTCGAAACAAACGCTTGGCCTAGCACGTGGTGGATATTTAAGGCGGTAGAATTGTCGTTTATCTACTGCGCTCATGCTTGAAGTCCCTATATTCATTATTTCCTTAGCCATCTCACGTTAGCGAAATTGTCCTTTAAGCGACATCATTTGATTAATACGCAAGGTGCTAACTCATATTTATCGACTTTATATCAAATTACTTAATATTTTTCTAAGCTAACTGAGGGTTCGAGCAACTTAACGCGCAAAACTTAATCAATAACGCATCCGCGAGCAGTAAAATCTATATACCTAGCATGCCATTCCACATCATTCCTACCGCGAGAAGAGCCACACTACTTAGCGCGCACGCACCTAACTTTTCTTTCCCAATAAATGGCATAGTCCCCTGCTCTCTCTTGGCTAAAACATAAAAATATAGCCCTGGAACATACAGTACGGCTGAAAGCAGTAAATAATTAAGCCCTGAAGCATAGAGGAGCCAAATACCGTAAATAGTCGCCCCTACCCCGATAAGCAGCAAACTGCCTTTGTTCTTTTCTGCTATTGCGAGCTTTAACACAAACGCACCTACCAGAAAATAAGGGACCAAAATCATTTCAGAGGCGATAATCAGCAGGGTATCGTACGTACTGCCCGCGAACATCACAACAATCAGAGAAATCTGAATCCAGATATTCGTCAACAACAGCGGTTTTACAGGGCTTCCTGCTTGATTCAATTTGGCATAAGCCTTAGGGAACATCTTCTCTTTAGCACACAAGTATGGCGCTTCAGAAGCAAGTACCGTCCAACTTAGAAACGCACCGCACACAGAGATTAAAAGACCGACACTGATGATGTATTGACCCCATGGACCAAGAATATGCGTCAACACTTTCGCCATAGAAGGGTTTTGGTACTCTGCAAGCTCTGTGGGCTTAATGACACCCATCGAAAGCAGCGTGACACATACATAAATAGCCAATGCCGTCAAAAGACCAAGTATGGTGGCTCTGCCAATATCCTTACGGTTGCGAGCGCGGCTTGAAACGACAACCGCCCCTTCTATCCCGATAAACACCCATACCGTAACAAGCATGGTGCTTTTTACCTGAGAAAGTAGGTCGTGTTCTTGACCAAAATGAACACCGGTAAAGTCGAGATAAAAGGTATCCCAGCTAAACGCGACTAACGCGCAAAAAACAAATATTAATAAAGGAATCAGCTTTGCGAATGTGGTCACCATATTGATGAGCGCTGCGGTCTGGACGCCTCGCAACACTAATGCGTGAACCATCCAAAGTAAGCAAGAGGCACCAGCAATGGAAACCCAGGTGTTACCCTGACCAAATATGATGGAATCTGGAGTGTCGAAGAGCATCCCCAACGTGCTGAATACAATGACAAGGTATGAAACGTTGGCAAGCATCGCACTCAGCCAGTAACCCCAAGCAGAACAGAACCCGACAAAATCACCAAAGCCAGCTTTTGCATAACCGAATACACCACTGTCTATTTCAGGCCTTTTGGACGCCAATTTTTGAAACGAAAGGGCGAGAAAAATCATGCCGACGCCGGTAATTATCCAGCCAATCATTACGGCGGCAGGGCTCGCCACAGAAGCCATGTTTTGTGGCAAACTAAACACTCCAGCCCCTATCATTGAACCAATGACGATGGCAGTGAGCGAACTAAGACCTAATTTGTTATCCATTATAATTATCCGGGTGTAATAGGTTTCTATTTTTCAGGAGAGGCATTTTACGCTGAATCTAGCGTGACAGGCAGAGCGACTGTGAGCTGTATCTCGGAGATAAGGGGGAAAAACCCACTTTCATTGTCACCGATCAAACCTCTAAGTGACATTATAGTAATTTACGTCTACTTATTGAAAACAAAACTTCCAGTAAAAACTAAATGAAAATGTTTTTTTGGAATATTAAACCAAAAATAAACTTATTATCCACATTATTAGAACAACTCTTTATCTAAACGGATGATCAAAAAAGGCAGCCTAATAGGCTGCCCAGATAAAATGAGTCAGGTGAATTTACAACAGAATCTCATCGCCTCTTAATGATGACGATCGTCATACTGATCAGAGAACTCGACTTGCTTATAGACATCGGCCAATGTTTTCGCTTTGGCCTTATGACTACGTTTACGTTTCTCAACACAGCAGCAATCCGCTTGATGTTGAATGGCTCTCTCATGCGCTTTGGCTGATTGAATAAACTCTGGATCTTGCAACGCCTTTTGACGCAGGCGGTTAACGCGTTCAATGGTTTCCCACAACATATGCCACCTCCTCTACCTGTTTATAAAACCAGTATAGACAAAGAGGCATAATCGTCAATAAAAACTGTCTATTTATACAGGCTAGGTGGCAATATTGAGCTGATTATTTGTCACACCATTCACTCTAAACCAGCCCGCAATACTATAGCGTTCTGTATTGGTAGGAAGAACTTCATGTGGAAATTGCTCTGAAAAGAATACAACCAACCGCCCTGCTTTTGGCGCGACTTTGACAAGTTGATTGTCGTTAAGATCATAAACCACTAACTCGCCACCATCTGACTCACACCATTCTTCGTTCAAGTAGAACACAATGGTCAATCTTCGGTTTCGGTTGTTCTGGAAGCTGTCTAAATGTTTTTGGTAAAAGTCGCCGATGTCATATTTAGCGAAATGAGCTTCAAACTCGAATAAACCAAGAAAGAAATGTCGATTGGCTTCTAAGCGGAGCGTTTCCATTTTATTTAGAAAACCACTGACAGACGGGGTCATATCAGTAGTTAGCCACTGAATCTTGTCACTACGAATACTCGTTTTTCGCACCGCTTCTTCATTTCGACCAATACGTGCTTGTTTCCATTCGTCTGGAATGCATTCCCTTAAACTGGCGACTTCTTTCGCGTCTAGAAAGTCATCCCAAACGTAATAGCCGTCGCCAAACAGAGCATCAATAAGCTGGTTCATTCGTAAAAGAATTCTAATTATTTGAAAATAAGAACAGCCTTATACAGAACTGTTCTTATTTGCTTCAAATCAGCTTTTTTGCCCTGACGACAATAATTACTTATGTCATCTATAAACGTGTCAGGTTGAGTTCGACTTCTGAGCCCAGCCAATAGGCGTAGTCTGTATGATCTTTGTAATCATCATCGGTGACAGCATGAACCAGTACAGTGAGATCCCCTCTTGCGCTATCTAACCAAGGGATTAATTGATCAAATTCGCTGCGGCTAAATTCGACCGCAAAGCTCCACATAAGATGAGGGCCAACAAGCTTCTGGTGGAAATTACCAACTGGCATGTTGAGCTCTGTGCTAATACGATTTCTTATCGAAGATGCGAAGTCGCTGCTGTCTTGATTGAAATAGACGTGAGCATGATATTTTTCGTGTTGATTGATTGGATATGTCATTAGCTTTGTTGCATAGGTTTAAACACGAAGATAATAACACTAATTCTCATTCTCGCCTAACTCACTAAGCCTCTTTCCACGGCATATTTCGCTAATTCAGCTGTACTGTGAAGATCGAGTTTGTGTTTAATGTTCTGGCGGTGCGTCTCAACAGTCCGATAACTGATATCGAGCAAAGAAGCGACTTTTTTACTGCTGTGACCTTGCGCGACTAACTTGAGCACCGCCTCTTCTCGGCGACTCAAAGGGTTCGGTTTTTCTGCCACAGGAAACACTTCCTGAGAAAATAGAGTCTGCGTGACCGATTCGCAAAAATACGTCGAGCCTTGATTCACGGTTTTAATGGCTTGAACCATTTTCTCTGCACTGATTTCTTTCAGCATGTAACCCACTGCGCCAACCTGCATCACTTTCATGATGTACTCTCGATTGTCATGCATGGTGAGCATCAACACTTTTGCGCTTGGGTTCTCTTCACGTATTAAACTGGTCGCTTCAATGCCATTCATCACTGGCATACTTACATCCATCAAAACCACATCGGGTTGTAATTCTCGCACCGTGTTTACGGCATCCAAGCCATTGCTTGCTGTACCAATAACTTCTATTTCTGGCTCTATCTGCAGACGCGCGATAAATCCATCCAAAACGACTTGATGATCGTCGACGATGACTACTTTGATTGTGTTATCCATTCACTAATCCATCCAACTGTAAAAGAACCGTAATTTCGGTGCCAAAACCCGGTTCACTTTCTATTTCGAAATCTCCGCCAATAAATTCCACGCGCTCACGCATGTTACGAAGTCCAATACCGTCACTTCGTATCGCATGGTTAACGTCAAACCCGACGCCATCATCACGGATAATCAGCTGAAGCATATTCCCCATCTGCTGCAGTATCACGCTGACTTTGCTCGCATTGGCGTGTTTTTCTATGTTTGTGAGCGATTCTTGCGCGATACGATACAACGTTGTCGCCACTTCCGACTTCAGCTTCCCCGCTTGAGTCGACAGCGACGCTTCGATGTCCGCCCCCGAATGTGCTTTGTAATCTTGTAATAAACTGTTTATTGCGGCTTGCAAACCAATATCATCAAGCGCGCTTGGGCGTAATTGATGTGAAATATTGCGTACTTCATTAATTGCTGTCGTTAAAGATTGCTGCGACTTGAGCAAATGCTGACGTAGCTGAGGGTTATCAATTTTGCTGCTCAATAGGTCAAGGTGACACTTGCTCGACACAAGCAGTTGATTAATACCATCATGTAATTCTCTGGCTAAGTGTTTTTTCTCATCTTCTTGAAACATCACGGTTTTATGTGCCAGTTCTTTCAAGCTTTTATCCGCGAGCCGATGTTCATGTAAGTTGACCGCTAAGGTGATCACCAAGATCACCGCTACCGTCACGATAACGATAATCACAACGGTAAAAAATGTGGTTTCGATATTGGTATTAATTTCCTGTTGGAGTCGGCTAACTTCATACGATATGTCTTCAACATAAAGTCCCGTACCGATCATCCACTGCCATTCATCCAGCCAAGCGGCATAGCTGAGTTTAGGAACGTTTTCACCTGTCGACGGTTTTTGCCACAAATACTGATGAAAGCCACCTCCACTTTTGGCCTGATGCAAAAGCGTTTCAATGAGGTAATCGCCACTCTCATCCTGAAGTGCGATTAAATTCTTCCCAACAAGATGAGGGAGAATTGGGTGAACTAAGTTTGTGCCATCTCCGTCATAGACAAAAAAGTAACCGTCTTTGCCATAACGCAGTTTGTCGACAATCTCTTTTACGCTTTGCTTGGCAACGTCTTCTGGAAGAGAGGGATCGTTGTAAATGTGCGAAATGGCATCAATGACTAAATCCACGCGATCTTTTAAGGCGGTCTCTTTAGAATTGATTAAGCCTTCCTTGAAAAGCTCTACCTCATTTTCACCCAACGTTTGCGCTTGATATATGGATATCCAGCTGGTCATGGCTGTCACTAACAACAACGGCAATAAACTGAGCAATATTAGCTTCGCCTGTAGATGCATTCTCTTCCCTTTAATACAACAAAAGCTGCTTACCCTACGATAAGCAGCTTCACTATATCAACAGTGGTTAATATTATGTAACTAAGGCGTCACATTCCATAAAATTCAGGGAAAACCAATAAGCTAGTGAGCACAACGATTTGGATAGCGATAAATGGCATCACACCTCGGTAGATATCTCGCGTCGACACGGATGCTGGTGCAACCCCTTTCAAATAGAACAAGCTAAAGCCAAATGGCGGTGTCAGGAACGAGGTTTGCAAGTTCATCGCAATAAGAATCGCAAACCAAGTCATGTTGATGCCTAGTATCTCCGCAATTGGCGCCAAAATTGGGACGATGATGAAACAGATTTCTACGAAGTCGATGAAGAATCCTAAAATCAAAATCACCAACATGGTAATGATTAGGAATCCCCATTTGTCGCCAGGTAACTGAAGCATCCATTCTTCTACCAGATAGTCGCCACCCGTGTAAGTAAACGCCATCGAGAAAGCGGTCGCGCCTAAAAGTATGGCGAATACCATCGCTGTGACTTTTACCGTCTCTTTAGACGCGTCGTACACCATACTCCAACTAAACTGACGGTATAAAATGGCCAGCACAATTGCGCCTGCACCACCCAATGCCGCAGATTCTGTTGGCGTTGCAATACCCGCAAATATGGAACCAAGCACAACAACGATCAAAGCTAAAGGCGGAATAATCGCTTTGAGTGCGGTTAGAACCTCTTGCTTACGACTCACTGAGCCATCACTTGGTATCGGTTGTGCTGCTTCTGGGTTTAATTTGGCGTAAATAAGGATGTAGATAACGTAAGCGCCAACCAAGACAAGACCCGGCCAAACAGCGGCTTGGAAAAGATCGCCCACAGGCACACCAAGCACATCCCCCAGAAGAATCAGAACGATGGAAGGGGGAATGATTTGCCCAAGCGTGCCAGACGCACAGATTGTGCCGCACGCTAACCCTTTATCATAATTGTACTTCAGCATAACAGGCAGTGAGATTAAGCCCATTGCCACAACAGAAGCTCCAACAACACCCGTTGATGCCGCAAGCAGCGCGCCAACTAAAACGGTCGAAATGGCGATACCACCACGTACACCACCAAACAGCCTGCCCATTGATTCAAGCAACTGCTCAGCAAGACGTGTTTTTTGCAGTACCAACCCCATAAAAACAAAGAGTGGAACCGCCATCAGCACGGTGTTTTCCATAATGGATTGAATTCGGTATGGCATAAAGGCAAACATTTCTATGCCCTCTGCCCACACACCAAATATTAGTGCGATACCACCAAAGGTAAACGCAACAGGAAAGCCAAGCAGCAACGCAAACAAGGCCACAAAAAACATTACTATACCGATCATGGACTTCTCCTACTGCTTATCGATGCTGTTGGTGTGCAATAAATGCGGGTGGATAATTTTATTTAATGAGTGCAATAGCAGACCAACACCGCTAACTGCCATAAAGAAGAAAGAGAGAGGAATCATGGCTTTGATGAACCATCTATAGGGTAAACCACCTGGATCGCCCGATGTTTCACCCAGCGCGTAGCTTTCTTTGGCGAAATCAATGCCAAACCACGCCACCAGCAAACAAAATGGGAATAGGAAAACAATCGTACCAAGCAAATCAATGACTGCTTGAGCCTTATGAGATAGGCGCTCGTAGAATAGGTCGACACGAACATGACCTCCCGCTTTTATCGCGTATGGCACACCCAATAAGAACACAGCGGAAAACAGATGCCACTCCATTTCTTGAAACGCGATTGAAACGTCATTGAAGACATAACGCATGACCACATCGTAGACTACGTTCACGAGTAGCAACAAAAACAGCACACTTGATAGCCATCCTAGAAAGTCGCCAAAGCGATTAAATAACCGCTCAATGTATATCAGACTTCTCATTCCCTACTCCCTGGAATTGTGATTTGCGCTACCCAAGTGGATAGCGCGATTATTATGATTTTCTTGGGCCTCCATTAAGTGACAGCGTCACCCAATGGTTTGTTGTATTAAACTATTCTACTTGTGCCGCTTGGTTGTTTAGATATGCGCGGTGAGAGATGTCTGTCCATGAGCGAACTTGTTTCAGGTAATCCGCTTGAGACTTTTGGATTTCCTTAGCCAACGCATCTTCCTCGGCGTGCTTCTTAAGCAGCTTCGCATTTGCCTCACGCATGGCTTGCATTACTGCAGGTGGGAAGTCTTTCACCTGAACATTCGGGTACTCAGTCTTGATGGATACCCAGTTTTTGCCGCTTTCGTGAGTAGCTTGCGTATACATGTCATAAGCTGCGGTTTTCATTGCTACGCGCAGGATCTCACGCAAGTCTTCAGGCAAACGCTCCCATGTACGCTTGTTTACAAGGAACTGAAGCTCTGAACCTGGCTCATGCCAACCTGTGTAGTAGTAAGGGGCGATTTTGTGGAAACCCATGCGTAGGTCCAGAGATGGGCCAACCCACTCCAGTGCATCGATTGTACGGCGTTCAAGCGATGTATAGAGCTCCCCAGGGGCAATATTGGTTGGTTTTGCACCTAGCTCAGCAAGAACTTCACCGGCAAATCCCGGAATGCGCATTTTCAGACCTTGAAAATCTTCAACGGTATTGATCTCTTTCTGGAACCAGCCACCCATCTGTACGTCTGTATTACCACCTGGGAACGACAGTAAGTTATGTGGAGAATACACTTTATCCATCAGCTCCATACCGCCACCATGGTAAAACCACGCGTATTGCTCCGAAGGCGTCATACCAAAAGGCATAGAAGTAAAATAGAGCGTATTCGGCACTTTACCTTTCCAGTAGTAAGAACCAGAGTGGCCCATATCGTACTGGCCAGACTTAACCATATCGAATACACCTAACGGCGCTTTGTGCTTATTGGCAGAGTCGATACGGATTTGTAAACGACCATTCGACATTTTTTCAGCCATCGCTGCCATGTTCTTCGTCGCATCACCAAAAACTGGGAAGTTTGGTCCCCAGGTTTCCGCTAATTTAAGGCGATATACTTTTTCCGCGGCTGTTGCTGAAGTAGCCATAACCGCTAATGCCGCCGCAACGGCAGTGCCTTTCAGCACACGTTTGATAGATTGCTTGATTAAACTCATGTTCACGTCCTTTGTTAAACGACTTCTTTCTTAAAGAAATTCCTGTTTCGATGACAGAATGAAACAAGTTGAAGAGAGAAAAAATCAGCGTGAACACGGAAACCATTAACAATCTAAGAAGCCATAAGACAAAATAGATACGTATTTGTACGTAGTACATATGGGACAACTGTTAACATAAACGTGTTATACAGAGAGTTATAGTATGTAGCGAAGTGACACTAAACGGGGATAGTACTTAGTTAACTCTTGAAGGAAAGAGTCTAAAAACATGTCATTTATGTGACATAGAAAGGAACAGCCATACTAGGCGTGAATAGCAAAAGCCTCGAATAACTCGAGGCTTTTTAAAGATATGTCCCTGATTATCAGCAATCAAGGTTTATCGGCAATACTTAAAGAGCTTTGTAGATAACTTTGTTACCTGCTAGTTGCTCTTTAACTACTAGGTTTTCATCTAGAAGTTTTTTTAGAGCACCTGTCGCCCATGAAGCCGCTTTAGTGTCTTCTTGGCCAGCTGCCAGACCGATACCTTTCGGATTGATACCTTCAGCATTCGCTACAACGATATCAAGAACTTGTTGCTGTTTTGGCGTTAAAGCAATGTCTGTTGCTTTCGCTACTACAACTTTCTCCGCTGCTGGTTTTACAGCTACTTTTTTCTCAACTTCAGGCTTCGCTTTCTTTGTTGCTTCAACATTTGCAACTGCTGCTTTAATGCGCTTTTGCAGTTTCATCTGTACTTTGCGCTTGTGAGCAAGTCTCATCGAGTATTTCTCCAGTTCACTGCATACGGAGCAGTGGTGAAAATTTGAAGCGCGTTTTATACCAAAATTTTGCCACCATTTACAGGGCATCGGCGGCTTATTCGGGGAAAAATACGCGATATGCCGTTATAAGACTACAATTTAAACAGACAAGTTATGTTCACCCATCGGAGTACTGAATAAATAAACAGAGGTTTGACCATTAAAAGAGAACACGTATGAAAACGCTTCATCTGAGCAATCAACCATTGAACCTTAACTCACCAGTCATGAAACTGATGATGTGGCTGTTTATCATCGTGTTGCTGTTTTTGATCATGTATTCGCCTGGCTGGCAACAAGCAGTCTTGACTGCAATTACCGTCCTCTCGATATTAGGTTTTGGCTACCTAATGATAAAAAAAGCGACCGTTTCTTACACGCTGACGCCCTTTCATTTCCAGCAACATCTGTTTAAGGGAGGTTGGGTTGTCAAATGGAATAACATTAGCGACATTGGTATTTGTCAATACGACCAAGACGGATGGCAATACCCACTGCCTTGGATTGGTTTCAAATTAAAACACTACACGCCATACCTAATGAGTATTTGTCCTAGGATTGCCACTGAATTGCTGTTAAGCCAACGAGCCCTTCTTTACTTAGGCGCTAAGCAGCATCAAAAGGAAATTCAGTTTGAAGATATCGTGCTCGACGCCAAGCCCTTCAGAAGCTCTAATGGCGAAGTGCTTTATGGGTTACAAGCGATGCTCGCGAATCGGATGAAGTATCAACGAAGTTATTATGGCTACGATGTCTTCATTTCGACCCGAGATTTAGACCGCTCTCCAGAAGAATTTGTCGGACTTATCAGGCGATATTTAGCGGCCGCAGAGCCTGACGAGTAGGTGCATTTTGTATAAAGAGTGGCTCTATAAGCAGAAAGCAAAATGGCCGCCGAAGCGACCATTATTAATCTATAGACCACGATTAGTAAAGTGGCATTTCATCTGCAACAAATGGGTTTGAAGCACGCTCATGTCCAAATGTTGATTCTGGGCCGTGTCCCGGAACAAAGCGTACGTCTTTGCCCAATGGCCACAACTTGCTTTTGATCGAGTTGATCAACGTATTAAAGTCACCTTTCGGGAAGTCAGTACGACCAATCGAACCATTAAACAGAACGTCACCAACAAACGCGAGCTTGGCTTCTTCACTGAAAAGAACAACATGCCCTGGGGTGTGACCTGGTGTATGGATCACATCCAAAACTTGCTTACCAAAGTGAATCTTATCGCCTTCTTGTAGCCATTTATTTGGCTCGAATGCCTTTGTAAGCGGGAAGCCAAACATTTGGCTTTGTCCTTCTAGCCCCTGTAACCAGAAGTTATCGTCTTTATGTGGGCCAACAATCTCCACTCCACCCAGTTCAGCGGCAAGCGGCTCTGTACCACCCACATGATCCAGATGTCCGTGAGTGAGTACCAAATTAACAACGTTAATACCCAGTTCTTTAATGATCACAACAAGCTGTTTTACATCACCGCCCGGATCAACCACAATCCCATCCATGGTTTCATCACACCATACGATAGAGCAGTTTTGCGAGAACGAGGTAACCGGAACGACTTGATACTTCAGTGACATACATTGACCTTAATAGAAATCATAACTAGCGAAACTATGACATCTAGCAAGGTCTTTGACAACCTTATGTTCGCGCTGAAAAGTTCGGTAACAGAGCAATGTAACGATGGCGTATTGGCTTTTTGTAGTTACGACCAGTACCGAACCGGACCGGTATCAATGTGGATAAAATTACTTCTAGGGTAGTATCCAACGCCACCTGCTTTCATGCTCAAAGCGGCATCACGCAATGTTTTTAGTGGGACGCCATCTAAACGAAAATCGATCGCCTGACCAAGAGTATGATAGCTTTTCTTCGCCACACTGGAAGACTTGGCTCTTAGTGAGGCATTGGTCGCAGGCGCGCGGTACGCAGAGATCACTAACACTTCTGCACTGACGCCTAACTTTGCCTGAATCAAAGAGATTTGGTCAAAAAGATGCTTATCCATTTGATGAACTTCATTTCGGCGATAATCACGACAGATATTATCAAGGCGAGTCAGCTCTTTTTTCACGTAGTTCTGACCATCGTAGTAGCATGTTTCTAACGCTTCACCAGTGTTGATATTGTTAAGCGCCAATTCGCGGCGTAGATCAGGATACGAAGCGAGAGCCAAACCCGGCGCACAACTCGCCACAGCCAACCCACAACCTGTTAACTTGAGAAAATCTCTACGAGAATAATTCACTGCTAAATGCCTTCAAACTTATTATTCATTAGGTGTTAGCCTGACACCTTACTGAACTCTAATATGAAGTGCAAATGCATAAAACGTGCACATTTGACGGATAATTCAGCACTTTTTTGCTTACCCATTGAACAGGTTAGAAAAAAGTGCCGCACTAAAATACACGAATTAAGTGATCATTATCCTTTAGATGCACTGAATGAATCGAGATGATAAATATCTTCTCGGTAATGGGTTTTGCCTTCTTCATACCACGCAGTTTGGTAGATGATATGAACAGGAATGCCTTTACGTAACGGAATGGCTTTGTTCGATTGTTGATTAAACTCAGCCACTTTAGTTTGGGATATACCTTGTGATTTAAGTAGTCGATCCGCAAACACGTCAGCATGTTCCACACGGATACAGCCAGAACTAAAGGCACGTTGATCGCTTTGGAACAAACCTTTGCTTGGCGTATCATGCAGATAGATGGCCCGACTATTAGGGGTATTAAACTTATACAAACCTAAAGCGTTGTGATAACCCGAGCGCTGCGTCATACGATAAGGAAAGGCTTTGGGATTAACGCTCGCCCAATTGATTTCTGTTGGATCAATCCTTTCCGAAGAACCCCACTTTGGCAAAATCTCTATATTTTGTCTGTACAAGTACATGGGATCACGTTTCACTTTAGGGATGATATCTTCCACCATGATTTTCCATGGTACATTCCAAGTTGGGTTCAGAATCAACGCATTTAAGTTGGTCACCATGACAGGTGTTGGCCGTGCCTTTTTACCTACCACAACTTTAGATTCAAACACTTGCTCCCCATTAGACCAATACTTCATATCGTAGCTTGGAACATTGACCACAATAATGGTGTCTCTGGCTTTAGGCCAATAGCGCGTGCGTTCTGCATTGAGAGCAAGTTGACTCAATCGAGAATCAATCGACATATTGATCCACTTGATCGTCTTAGGCCCAATTACGCCATCGGGTTTTAGGCCATGTAAACGCTGAAAACGTTTTACCGCAGACTCAAGCGCTGCGTCATACTCCATAAGATCGCGTGGTACATCACTCAGGTCTACGTCAACTAACTCCAATCTCGCCAGTAGTGTGTCTCTGTCTTCGAGAAGATCACCCTCTCTCTTTAACCCGGTCTGTTGGTAAAAAGGTAAATCAACCTTTTGGAAATTAATCAGTGCCAGATAGCTCTCGATCAACTGTTTATAATCTGGTGAATCCGGCGTGTAGGCATCAATGACTTCTGCTAGCTGCTGGTTTTCTATCGCACGTTCCAGTGTCATTAATGAGCTT
Source organism: Vibrio japonicus (assembly GCF_024582835.1). NCBI lineage: Bacteria > Pseudomonadati > Pseudomonadota > Gammaproteobacteria > Vibrionales > Vibrionaceae > Vibrio > Vibrio japonicus. The sequence continues at coordinate 1,209,755 of NZ_CP102096.1, read as the reverse complement.
TCTAAGATAGGTCGAATCGGCTTGTCCAACTGCGTGCCAAAAAACCAATCTTTGCCTTCTGACTTCGCTTTTTCGGCATAGTTTAAGTAGAGCAACAGTGTGTCTGTTGCGAGCAGATCGTATTCATGCCAACGATTGCTCTTTCTGAAGTACTGTAAATAGCTCAGCTGGCGCTCAAACAGCGGGCTAAACCCTGCACGCTGAATCACTTCCAGCCGAAACTCTAGGCTACTGCCCTGATGTAAATCAAACCAGATAAGTTGGTTGCCATTTTTCTGATACACCTGTTCCAACTCATCTTGGTAATGAATGAGATTGGTCAACTCACTTTGTTCCTTTACCCAACCGAGTTGCTCAAAGTAATCTGAGGCCGACACTGATAATGGCAGCAAGACAACTGTTAGTAACCACGTTCTCCATTTCAACATTGATGCTATTTCCCTTGTTATTCTTTTTTAACAAAGTATGGCAGAGATTGGTGACGTCGGCATGACTAGTTTTACAGAAATGCGAAAATGCACCTAGATTCATAAATATAGGTAAATTTAATTGAGCGTTTAATCGGTAGATAAGAGAGAAGTAACACTAAGAATGAAAGACAAAATGAGCAAAAACCAGAAGCCTTGTCGCGTTAAACTTTCCCGACAAGGCTTCTCCTATACAAGTGATTGAATTTACAAAGTAGCGTCCGTGATATTTATGAAGGAATAGCCGACCAGTGATTGTCCCACTGAACATCCGAACGAATCATACTTTTCTGATTTGGCGAGTTCTGCGTTACCACGCTCCCTACCCCCGAGCTGACTCGAAATTCTCCATTGCGAGCCACAACACCCGACGCATCAGAAAGTGAAGACAACTCGACCAGTTTCTGGGTTCGCTTAGACCAGATGCCATAGCAGTTCCCGCGTGGTGACGTTGCTAAAATCCATTCTTCTGTCGCCGCGATACTGGCAATGTAATGATTGAATCTAGACCACTCTTCCGGTTCTGCTTGAAGTGGGATCAACTCTCCTCCACGGGTATGCATTGCTAATAATGACGGGTATTCGTCAGGCTCGCCTCGATATTGCTGACCGCACAGAACCGTTTTATCTCCATCATGTGCCAAATGGCGAATGCTCAGGTGATTATCAGGCAATGCGTGCTGATCGATCAGTTCCCCGTTCGTGTTTAAATAACTTAAACTTGGCGTCATAGTTGCGATGTTAAGCGGTTCTCTGCCATTGGTGTGAACACCCCCGACGCCGATCACAATCGCGTCATCTGGCATGACAATCACCTCATGCGGGCCCAAGCCAAAGCCAGTAAATTCTGCGACCTTGGTATACCGTGCCTGCACATCATAAACACCAATGATGCCTCGACTCGTGCCACGCTCGCCTTCGGTCACGTAAAGCCACTGTCCATCGTTAGAATACACACCGTGACCGTAGTAATGTCGGTTGCTTGCAGCGGGTACGGCTTTCATCACTTCACCAGAATCATAGTCAAATACGACCATAAATGTGCCAGGTCGCCTAGCAAACGCCACAGCATGACGAGCAGTTGCATTCACTGCCACGCCATGACCACGACCTGGTAGCGGGACTTCTCTTATGAGATTCCCTTGATCATCAGCAACAACGGCGGAGAACTTATCCCTACCTTTCAGTGAACAACCAATAAGTGCTGAAGATGGATTTTCTGCTCTAGACACACACCCAAATGGCAGTACTGGTACAGCCGCCCCCAACAGCGCGGCTTTGAGCAAGTTACGCCTTGTATTATCAGTCACCATCTGTTGCATTGAATCCTATTACGACACCTAATTCGACCGCCACTTCTTCGTGGATAAGATATTTTAGCTGTTCGAGCTTGTTAAACTGCGCATACGCAATCCTGTAGCCCTCTTTGGTTTGCAACAAATCAAATAAGCTCTTGTCAGTCGGCCACGTGGATAATGTCACATCAAACTGATTTACAACCCTATCAGCCAGCTCTGCTTTCCCTCTCTCTCTCAGTAGGAGGTCAAGCCCTTTGCCTTTCGCAAAATAGAGTGATTGCATCGCTTTAACGTTTTCTTGAAGGTTAAGCATTGAGGTTTTGGAGCGCCAAGATTCAGAAAAATAAGGTCGAGGCTTGCCGAAGGTTGCTAACGGACGGCTAAGCTTTTTCATGCTGTATTCGAGCTGATTAGATAGCAACGCAATGTATTCCGATAACCACGCCTTTTCATCAAGCTCAGCCCAAGGGTTTTGCTGCCATGCCGACGCGATCGTGTTCGCATTTCGGCTTAAGTTCTGTGCGATAGCCACACCTGTCTGGCAACTGGTTGACTGCAAGCTTAGATCAGATGACGGGTCATACAACATCCATTCAATGGCACCCAAACCTTGAACGGTCACACTCTGCTGAGCAATTTCTGTTGCAGTCCATGTTTTTTCTTGTGTCGTTAAAGATGCCATCTTACGACCCGTTGTGTTTTTCTTGTCAGGCCAAAACTGAATATTCCAGCTCTGCTCCAATGCCGTTTCAGGGCCACGTTCTTGACCTTGAAGTGCCATCCAAGCAAGCATGGTTTCATGCCACTCTTTTTTCAGCCTATCAGCCGTCGCATCGTTTGAGCAGAACTCGGTAAAACGTGTTTGGAGGCTCTCAGCCTGCAACGCAAAGTGGTGAGCGTAAGCATACTCAACTTCATAGACGCTCTGGCTAGCATGAGACGTTTGTTCAGCCTGCGCAGCATTTGTGTTGTTAGACTGGCAACCCGTGATGGTTACAGCTGCCAGAATCGAGAGAGTGATTTTATTCATCGAGGTTCCTTACAATGAAATCAAAAACGCGATAAGTGCTTCACGTTCTGATTGGTTAAACTTAAGCACGTTCTGTTTTGCTGTTTCTGCTTCGCCGCCATGCCAAAGAACCGCTTCCATCATATTGCGAGCGCGTCCATCATGTAAGAAATAGGTATGGCCATTCACTTCTTGTGTGTACCCAATGCCCCATAGCGGTGCTGTACGCCATTCTTGACCGTTCGCCAAATATTCAGGACGATTATCGGCCAGTCCTTCTCCCATATCGTGAAGCAACATATCAGTGTACGGGTGAATGGTTTGTTCAGACAGTGAAGGTAATCCTTCTCGTTTCGCTGTTTTCACATCCGTTTTATGGCAACTTTCACAGCCAGAGTCCGCAAATAGCTGTTGCCCTAATTTCACTTGTTCATCGTTGATGTTACGACGAATCGGCACCGCGAGATGCTGAGAGTAAAACTCAACGAAGTTCAGAATTTTGTCGCTCACTTCTGGGCTTCCACCGTTTGGCAGATCTGCGCACAGCGATTGGTTTGCGGTACAGTTCTCGTGTGGGAACAACGTGCTGGTTAACCCAACGTCACCATTAAATGCTGCGGCATTTTGTTGCATGAGCGTTGGTTGACCCGCTTTCCAACCAAAACGTCCTATTGCAAAGTCTTTCTTCTGCACATCCCAAACAACATTCAGCTTTCCGGATATACCATCGCCATTAGTATCGTTTTCATCAGCCCACGTCTTTAACGTTTCGTCTGGAATGCTTTCTAGTAAACCCAAACCTATCATGGGTGGCGCAACGCGTGCGGACAGCTGAGTATCTGGGTGCATTTTTCCATACCCAAGATCGGTAATCTCTACCAAAGGTTTACGCAACGTCACTTCCGTTCCGTCTTTAAACTTCACAGGGACATCGGTATAGGTAATCTTAACTTGGCCTTCAGGCGTTTGATCCTGAAGGGCGAAATCTTGTAGTTGGCCGCCGTATGTTGGCTCTGGAATCACACCATCTTTGATATAGGCTTTCTTTTGCTCTGGCGTCATGGCTGGAATACTTAGGCGTACCAACATGGAAACTGCATGCAGATCATTCTCTTCTGGTGGATGACCACGCCCATCTTTAATGTGGCAATTTTGACAGCCGTTAGTATTGAACAATGGACCTAAGCCATCACGCGCTTCGGTTGTGGCTGGCGCTTGAACCCAAGGATTGCGGAAAAAACTGTTGCCGACACTAAAATCGAGTCTTTTAGTCATAGGCAAGTTACCCGCAGGCAGAGAATAGGCGTTGGCGCCATCCTTTTTCACAGACGTATCGCCACCAGACTTAACATCGTAGGCCAATGCTGAAGCACTGATGAAAAGCATCGCGGTCAGAGAAGATTTTATATACAAGCTCATGTCATCACTCTTAGCAGTGCCTTACCTAAATAAGAAAAGATCTCATTAAAAGTAAGGGTATAAAAACAGCAAAAAGGGCTCGTTGGGGAGCCCTTAAAATTCTTCAAGAAATAATTAGAATTCGTGATCGGCAGTATCTGGATTCAGGCTTGTAATGCCGACGATTTTAGCCGCTCGTTCAATGGATACCGTTTGTTCAACCAAAGACATAATGGTTTCATTCACCAATGCGTTGCCCTTAGTGTTACCCGCTGCGATCAATTGGTCGAAGAATTGACCATTTTTCTCTGCCGATGTCACTAACTGACCAACTTGAGTACGAGTCTCGTCGAACTGCTTTTGGATCTCATTCGCAGCTTGCTTGTCTTTTTGCGCAACAAGATCGTTTAAGCTTGGACCAGTAAGCATTGAGCCGTCTTGACGCTTGTAGCTACCCGTGTAAACGTTGTAGATACCCTGCTCGTTGTAGTAGTGAGAGTTGTGTGTGTTGTCTGAGAAACAATCATGTTCGTCTTCCGTAGAGTTGGCTTCAAGCGCAACTTTCATACGCTCACCCGCTAACTCACCTAAAGACAGAGAACCCATACCAAACAGCATCTTGCGCAGACCCTTATCAGCAGAGTCGTTAATCAACTCTTCACGGTAATTCCCTTCCGTTTCAGCGTTCCACTGGTTCTCCATCCACTCTAAATCTTGAACAAGAAGATCAGCAGCCGCTTTCAGGTATTCGCCGCGACGGTCACAGTTACCATTCGTACATGCATTACCTACAACAAAGTCAGTGTATGCACGTTCACCCGCACCCGCATTTGTTCCATTAAGATCCTGCCCCCAAAGCAAGAATTCAATGGCGTGGTAGCCTGATGCCACGTTTGCTTCAGAGCCGCCAATCTCATTTAGGTCAGCAATTGCTTTTGGCGTAAGTTGAGTCACATCGACAGTTGCTGCACCGATTTTTAGTTGCTTATTCGCTACGATGTTTGCACTCGCGCCTTCGTTACCTAATTCGTATTGATAGTTAGAATCCACGTAATCGATTAGCCCCTCGTCTAACGGCCAAGCGTTCAACTGACCTTCCCAATCGTCGACAATTGCGTTACCAAAACGGAAAACTTCAGACTGTTGATAGGGTACACGCGAAGCCAACCAAGCTTGTTTTACTTGCTCAAGTCCTTCAGCAGACGGATCTGCAAGGAAAGTTTCGATAGATTGATCGAGCGTTTTTGCTGTTGTTAGCGCATCAGAGAATACGGCATGAGCGATATCCGCATAATGTTCAACGACTTGTTCTTGAGTTACGTTTGCAGCAAAAACTGAGCTGCTAGCCAGTACCAGAGAAGTAGCAATAGACTGAGCTAATAGCGATTTTACATTCATTACAGGCGTCCTTGTTGAGCATGGTAATTATTCTTGAAAGGTTAGTGCTAATTGTTCTCATTTGCACTAATGGTCAAGATAATACAAACTTACAATTTTTTTGCAAGCATGAAACAAAAAAGGCCTCACATAAGTGAGGCCTCTGTCAATAAAGGTACGCCAAGGGTTTAGAGTTTTAAATCGTGCTTGCCATGAGACACTTTTGCTTTGAGGTAACCTTCATTACCGTCTTTTAGGTGCGCTGAGGTATTGACAACGCATTCTATTTCAATTCCATGCTCTTTTAGTTCACGAACCTTTTTAGGGTTATTGGTGACTAAGCGAATATTACTGACATTCAACGCATTTAGCATTTGCGCCGCTTCGGTAAAGTCTCTTAGGTCATCACCAAAACCAAGGTGATTGTTCGCTTCATATGTATTCATGCCTTGGCTTTGTAGCTCATAAGCATCAATTTTATTGTACAAACCAATTCCGCGCCCTTCTTGACGCAAATATAGAATAATTCCCCCAGATGTCGCCATGAAGTTAATGGTTTCGTCCAGTTGTTCGCCACAGTCGCATCTCGATGAATGGAACACGTCACCGGTCAGGCACTCAGAGTGCATACGAACTAGCGGCGTAGATTGGGTCTTGTCGGCTTGTTTAAAGATGACAGCGATATGCTCTTTGTCGGTTTTTAACCCTCGAAAAGAGAGAATTTCTGCATCTATGTCGCTATTCATTCCGACTTTGAATTTTACTCTGGCTCTTACTTCCGCCATATCCCTACTCACTTGAATCTACGTCTTTATTCGTTTCTATCTTAAAAGATACTGCTTCTGTGACTAACTATGGGGACTCAAACCTGAGAAATCAATGGTTAGTTCACAATTGTTATAATATAACAATTTGGATTTATGACAATAAAAAACCTCAGTGACTTCGCGTCCTGAGGTTTCAAACACCATATCGTTATACGACTAGTGGTTTTGCTTAGTCTTCCAAACGAAATGCTCTATCCACATTGCTTCTAATTCTTGAAGCTCTTCTTCTGTTAGCAACGAGAGTGTCGGTTTGGTCTGCGGCAACGTATACGCCTGTAAAAGGCTTATTTGCGCATAAAAGTCTTTTCTCAGCTGTGTTTTATTAATATCCACGACTTTCCCTGTACCCTTGTTAACTAAACAAATAACCATTTCATTTACTTTTGTGCGAAAAATGATAACAAATTACAAAATCCCCGCAAAAACTAATGTTAAAAGTGGGCTGAGAATCACATATTATTCAACCAGTTACACTTTACAATCCAAAAGGATCTTGGATCTATTTTGATCACTTTATTGATCATTCCTGGAACGGTTGATCTTATTTATCTGGTACATAACGTAAAAAAGCAGGATAAACCTGCTTTTTGCTATTTTCGATAACCTAACTTGACGTTACCTTTGGAGTCGAACCACAGGGCTTCATTACGCCTGCGTCCTATGAGGATCGGACCATCATCATAAAATAGAAAGTTCTTCCAATACTTCTTAAATGTTGACCACTTGGTTTCAATAACATTGTATTTTTCATAACAAAAATAAACAGTTACATCATCTTGCCAGTCTAGAAAGTCCAGAACTTCCGTTGGCATTGGCTCATCATCACTTTCCCAAGCAGCCATCCAATCCACCGTTTCTTTCCAGTTGGATTCTTTCATTGGCCAGTCGCTTGAACTTAAACGATCTGCATCAGGGCTTTGTGCACTGATATTTTCTTTCCAAAGCTGAGCTGATCTCGCCTGATCCATTGGCTTAATCGCGGCAAGATCCTTTTCAGGAACTGGCATTGATTGATGAGTAAAAATCCATTTTCTTTGGTATTCATCCAAAGTTAGATACGACATTCATTTTCCTCGTTAGTACTGGCTATCAAGCCTTAAGCCAGCCTTGTTCTGTAGCGTCTTCGATAACTTGCTGTGCTTTTTCCCACAGAGCTTCGGAGCCGTATTCAATTTTTCGATTGATCGTCATTGCTTGTTCACGAGTCACACCGTTCTCTTTCCAGCTTTGACCGTTATTATGGTAGTTGAGAAGCATAGGAATAAGACGATCCAACGCCTTGGCAAACTTGGCATCGGCAGATTGTGCGTTTTCGAACTCCGTCCAAAGTTCAAACAACGCTTGACCTTGATCCTCAGGTAGCATGCCAAACAGCCTTTTCGCTGCTTCCAGCTCTTTCTGTTCCTGCTCTTTGGCAGCTGACGTGTCATACACAAAAGTATCGCCAGCATCAATTTCTACGATGTCATGCAGCAGTAGCATTTTAACAACGCGAGCAATATTCACCGGCTCATTTGCATGCTCTTCCATTAGAATTGCCATCAGTGCAACATGCCAGCTATGCTCTGCACTGTTCTCTAACCGCCCGTCCGCACTTTTTACGCGCGATCGTCTTAGTACGGATTTCAACTGATCCAGTTCGATCAATAAAGACAGTTGCTGTTCCAAACGGCTCATTCTAATTCCCTTTCCAGTTTTCGTTAATTAAACACGTCAGATTGTGATCTTCCCAACGACCATTAATCAGCAAGTAGTCTTTGGCAAACCCTTCTTTTTCGAATCCTACTCTTTGCAGTACTGCTTCACTGCGTTTATTTCTTGGCATATAACCCGCCATGATTCGATGGAGGTTCTGTATAGAAAACATATAGTTGACTGCCATGCGAAGTGCTCGCGTCATCACGCCTTTTCCTTGCATGTCCTTCCCGAGTGAATAACCCACGTTGCACGCGTAAAAAGGAAAGCGGGTAATATTGCTAAACGATATGGTGCCGTACATTTGGCCTGTCTCACGATCAGTAATGATCAAGTAATAGCCTAACCCCATTTTGTGCAATTCGTTGAGCTTAATCAGTTTCTGCGTCCAACCTGTTTCCGTAAAGAAAGAAGGCTCTCTTATTGGTTCCCACTCTCGCAGGTGCTCTCTATTGGCGATGAAATAGTCTGAAATCAGTTTCCCGTCCATAGGCTCAGCAGTTCGAAGAATAATATCGCCGTCTGTCTCAAAAACTTGCTGAGGTGTGCTTACTCTGTCCATTTAGTTTTTTCTGATCCCATATTCACGTAATTTGTTCGCGACAGAAGTGTGTGAAACGTTCAAACGCTTGGCCAGTTTACGGCTGGACGGGAACGACTGATACAGACGCTCTAACACTTGTGACTCGTACTCTTTCATGATTTCATCCAACGACCCATCTAAGTTAATCGTTGGTAAATTCACCTCTGACGATGCCGCCTGAGGCAAATGGAACAAATCAGCAGTGAGCTCGTCACCTTCTAATTCGGTAATTGCTCGTAGAACCATATTTTCTAGCTGACGCATGTTTCCGGGCCATTGATAGGTCGAAAGCTGATCCACTAAGTTTTCATGGAATGAGGGCTTGGCGATACCGAGCTGTTTTACGTATTTGGCCACAAACAGTTCAAGCAGCGGTGTGATGTCGTTTGATCGATCACGCAGTGGTGGAATCGTCAGTGTCAGCACATTGAGTCGATAGAATAAGTCTTCTCGGAACGAGCCAGATTCAGAAAGATCAGCCAGGTTATATCGAGTAGACGCAATCACACGAACGTCTACGTGAATCTCGTCTTCTTCACCAACTCGGCGGAATGTGCCGTCTTGCAATAGTCGCAGCAGTTTAATCTGTAGATGCGGGCTCATCTCTCCAATTTCGTCAAGCAGCACCGTACCACCGTTTGCTTGCTCGAAGATCCCTTTGTGCCCTTGTTCATGGTTAAATGATCCCGGAGCATGACCAAACAATTCGGTTTCGGCCACGTCATCCGGCATCGAAGCACAGCTTAATACTAGGAACGGATTAGCCGCACGGTGTGAGCGATTGTGACAAGCGCGTGCCAACATTTCTTTACCCGTTCCGGTTTCACCTTGAATGAGTAGAGGCTGATCAAGCATAGATAGCTTCTTAGCCTGCCCCATTAACGCCTTGTGTCGATTAGAAATACCAACAAAATGCTCAAATCCCAAATTGTTGTGCAGCGGTAACATGTCATCAAACATGCGCTTCTCTTGCGCCGATCGAATCATGACTACCCCACTTGCCAGAATAGACTCATTGGATTCATCAGTGATGTATACTGGCATCACTTCCAATGTGTAATCTAATCCGTTGATCACTATGTTGTCTCTATGACGAGTGATGCGCCCTTCGGCCCATTTGGAGAAGTTGAAATTTGGCAAGAATGACGCGATAGGATGACCAAACATGTCATCCGCTTCGCAGTTGAACAAGCTTAATGCTGCGTGGTTCACCATATCGACGTGACCTTTGAGGTCTATAGACAATACGGGTTCAGGCAGGCTATTGAGCAGTGAGATAAGCTCAGTGTTGTGCCTCTCCATCGGCATAAACTGAATTTTACGCACATCTTTTACGCCTGAGATTCTTCGTATCTCAGCCATAAGTTCGCTAAACGTATTAAAATCGATATCTGGGCAGTTTAGGTAGATAATGCCAGTGATATCAATTTCAATACCTCGTAAATCGATATTTTTGGTTGCCAAAATATCGAGCAATTCACGAGTCAGACCCAATCTGTCTTCACAAAAAACTTCTAGACGCACGTATATGAATCCCTAACTTGAGGTGTCACGAAAAGTTGACAGTAGTTTCCCTTAAGCCTAGATCCTCGTCAAGCAAAGTGAGTAATACTTGCTTCACATTCGCGCTATTTGATTGTTATTGCGGCTAATTTTTCAACGATGCGCTTGCGAATTGTCCCAAGTTTTACTTTACGGTCCTGATGCCAAGGTATAGGTCGCAACAATGACATGGCTTTTAGCCCGAGGCGCGCTGTTAAAATACCGACACCCAAACCTTGCCCGGCTCGTGCTGACACTCTTCCTGCCAGATCCATCGACATCAGATCCATACCCGCGTCAATGGCCAATTCACTTGCACCTGCGGCAGCCATATTAATTAAGGTAGCTTTAAACAGCTTTAAACGCGACCAGTAACCCAGCTCGACTCCATACACCTGCGCTAAGTTGTCAATCATTTTAAAATTGCGCCATGCCACCAGCAACATGTCGGCAATCGCTAATGGACTGATCGCCACCAGCGCAGCAGATTCTGTCGCATGTTGAGACACTATTTTGGTCGCAACTTTATCTTGTTCTGACACGACCATCGCGTCATACATATCAATCACTTCTGCATCGCTATGAGACGAATTGACACTATTAATCCAACGATCGTAGCTGGCAGATTCCTGCTTGACACCACTTTGCTTGGCAATCGCTTCACAAAACGCTTTGCCTTTACCTACTCCATCCGCCAGCATCAGTGCTTCGCTCTGCTCTTGAACACTAAAGTGACGACGTAACGTTCTTAACTTCCATATCTCGCGTCCAATGACACTGATGCCTAACCCTGCAATGGTTGCGATGAATCCCGCCCAGCCCAATGCTAACCAATCAGAGCTTTGCACAGAGGTCACGATGGTATCGATCGCCTGCCACCCCACGAGACCAGTAAATGCAGTTAGTAAGCCGCTCGCAAGCCATTTAGGGCCTTTGTTGGGGCGTATAACGTGTTCTAGGCGATCTTCTTGCTCTGTCGCGGTTTCCGTAGATTCAATTTCTACCGGAACAAACTTCTCTTGCTCAGAAAATTGCATCTGCACATTTAAGTCAGGAGCACGATCTCGCTCTTTTTCTTGAGTTAAGCCTTGGTCGAAAACTTGCTTCTTTTTAAGCGTTGATTCTGTTTCTTTGCTCATTTCAGCTTGTCTCCAATCAAATAATCTAAAGCTTTATCTAATCGTATATGCGGCAATGGCTCATCCTCGGACAGTTCTAGAGGCCTGAACGCGGTAAACTCAAAACCTTGCGCGTCCCAATACGACTGATTCGGTAATTTTTTAGGCACTTCTCCAGGGAATACCGTGAGTGGCTGTTCATCTATGGTCACGCCCTGAAGCGCCGGAATCGCCTGATCTCCCTGACTGATAAACCCTGTTTGTGTCGCCTGTATTGACGCCATCGTCATACAACTCATTTCGATATTTTCATAAGAGGCACTCTGCCACGCAGGATGCACCATCTGTTGGAGAAGAGACACAAGGTGAGGATGTTGTTCGGGAGTGACGTGATCCGCTTTCGTCGCAGCAAACAGAACCTTATCAATACGAGGCGCAAACAATCTTTTAAGTACATTACTGCGGCCATAACGAAAGCTATGCATAATCTGCTCAAGTGCATCACGCATATCGTGGAAAGATTCATAGCCAGCGTTAAGGGGTTGTAAGCAATCCACTAACACAATTTGTCGATCAAACGTTGCGAAATGGTGCTTATAAAACGCTTTAACGACTTTTTGTTGGTATTCCTGATACCTTGCCTTCAGCATGGCTAGATTCGATCCTTTAACGACTTTTTTCTCAGCATCAAACCGACAAGGAAAGAACTGTAATACAGGCGCGCCTTCTAACTCCCCGGGTAACACAAATCGCCCCGGTTGAACCCAGTGCAATCCTTCTTCTTTGCATGCGTACAAATAACGTGTGTAGCTTTCTGCAATGTCAGCAAGTCGTTTTTCATCCACTTCGCTATCTAAATCGAAGTCATGGGCATCATTCAACCAACTTTCAGCCAGTGATTGTCGCTTGCCTTTAAGCGCAGCAAACTGACTCGCCGACCATTCTTGAAAGTCCATGTCGAGCAGCGGCAAGTCGAGCAGCCACTCGCCCGGATAATCGATAATATCGATATGGAGCGTCGAAGTACGGCTCAACAATCGCTTAGCTTTGCTGTTCGGCTTGTATTTCAGTGCTAAACGAATTTCACTGACGTCTCTGGTGGGTTCTGGCCACTTAGGAGGGTATGAGTGAATATGCTCCATTGACTCATCATACGCAAAACGTGGCACCATCATATTCGATTGAGGCTCGCGTTTAGCGCCAATAATTCTTTTATCCCTAGAGGCCGTCAGTAAAGGGAGATTGTCATGAGTTGAGGTATGAAGAAGCTGATTCACCAAAGAACTGATAAAGGCCGTTTTACCAGCTCGAGAGAGTCCGGTAACGGCAATTCTTACGTGCGAATCCATACTACGATGAATTAGGTCGTTCACTTCTTGCGTAATTTTCTTCATTCACTGTCTCTTTATATTCAAATCATTGAACATGCTAATAAATCTAATCTTAATCGTAGATGAATAAAAAAGCCCTTGATAAAAATCAAGGGCTTCGAGAGTCAGATTTGCTCTTTGAGTCTAATCGTCTTCAATCAGTTTGTAGACAACGAAAAGTGAAATTTCAACAAGTAGAGCCAGAACCAATGCGATTGTGACGTACTTTTCATCAAAGATACTGATTCCGTGAAGAATAAGGTCGTAACCCACAACTCCACCCACTACCACTGCAATAATCAGTTGTAGGATTTGAACAAAACGAGGCATGAACGCTCCAAACATTTAAAAGAATTAGAATATATGGACTAAAGGTGCGACTGAACCGCACCTTTGTCAAATGTTACCTAATTAAATCAGCAGTTTCTCACACTCCTGAGAATGCTTATAGCTGCTCTTCCATCTCTTGGATTTTCACTTTCCACGTATCTGGACCAATTTGGTGAGCGTTAGTACCGTTTGAGTCAACCGCCACGGTGACTGGCATATCTTCCACTTCAAACTCGTAGATAGCTTCCATACCTAAGTCTTCAAATGCCACGACACGCGCTTTCTTAATCGCTTTCGCCACTAAGTAAGCAGCGCCACCAACAGCCATCAAGTATACCGCTTTGTGCTTTCTAATTGATTCCACTGTCGCAGGGCCACGCTCTGCTTTGCCGATCATGCCCATGATGCCTGTCTCATCAAGCATCATGTCGGTGAACTTATCCATACGCGTTGACGTTGTTGGACCAGCAGGACCAACGGCTTCATCACCCACCGCGTCTACTGGGCCTACGTAATAGATAAATTTACCTTTGAAATCGACGCCTTCAGGTAAACCTTCACCATTTTGCAGCATAGTTTGGATGCGTTTGTGTGCCGCGTCACGACCCGTAAGAATCTTACCAGAGAGAAGAACGGTCTCGCCTGTCTTCCACTGCTCAACTTCTTCTTTTGTCACCGTATCAAGGTTTACGCGGCGAGTGTTGTCGCCCGCTTCCCAAGTGATGTCTGGCCACTCTTCCAATTTTGGTGGCGTTAGATCCGCAGGACCAGTTCCGTCTAGTGTGAAGTGTACGTGACGCGTTGCAGCACAGTTAGGGATCAGACACACTGGCTTTGACGCTGCGTGCGTAGGTGCGGTTTTGATTTTCACGTCAACAACAGTCGTTAAACCGCCCAGACCTTGGGCGCCAATGCCTAGTCGGTTTACTCGGTTAAAGATGTCCAAACGCAGTTCTTCTTCTGCATTTTGTGGGCCACGCTCGATAAGCTCTTGGATATCGATGTGTTCCATCAAAGATTCTTTCGCCAGTACTGCCGCTTTCTCAGCTGTACCACCGATACCGATACCTAGCATGCCTGGTGGACACCAGCCTGCACCCATCGTTGGCAGTGTTTTCTCTACCCACTCAGCAATGTCGTCCGATGGGTTGAGCATCACCATCTTGGTTTTGTTTTCACTACCGCCGCCTTTTGCCGCGATTTGGATTTCAACTTTATCGCCTGGCACCATATTGATGTGTACAACGGCTGGCGTGTTATCTTTGGTGTTGATTCGCTTACCTGCTGGGTCCATAAGCACCGAGGCACGTAGCGGGTTATCTGGGTTGGTGTAAGCTTGGCGAACACCCTCGTCAACCATCTGCTGAACCGTCATATCGGTAGAGTCCCATTGAACACCCATGCCGATGTTCACGAAACACGTTACGATACCCGTGTCCTGACAAATAGGTCGGTGACCTTCAGCAGACATACGAGAGTTAATCAGAATTTGAGCGATGGCGTCTTTTGCCGCTTGGCTTTCTTCTTTGTGGTAGGCCTTTTCCAGAGCTTGAACAAAATCTAAAGGGTGGTAGTAAGAGATGTACTGAAGTGCATCAGCAACACTGCTGATGACATCTTGCTTGCGAATTACCGTCATTGCATGCCTCGTTATAGTTATGCTTCCTTTTGTAACCACTAAGAAAACGTTTGCTTATCTCGCATTTGATGAAGATAAACTGCGCTATTGTTATTGTTGAACGTCATCTAGCAGCTTGGGTTCGCATTATGATACTCTTGCTTTCCCTCTGTTACCATGCAGTGATCGAACTCTTTGTCACAAATTACACAAATGAATAACAACACACCAAATAGCTTAGAAATCAAAACGATTAACTATCAAACTGACCTCGCTCAGCAACTTTTCAGCCGTATCGAGCATATGCCTTGGGCAATGTTGTTACGTTCGGCTTCCCCAAATCATATCGATAGCCGTTTTGATATTTTGGTGGCTGACCCGATCGCCACATTAACCACACTAGGAAGTAAAACGACTGTTGTTACTTCACGCGAGACTTTTGAGTCTGAAGCTGACCCGTTCACACTCTTACAGCAGTATCAGCAGCAGTGGTTACCAAGCTGTGCCTATGACGGTGAGTTACCGTTCATTGGAGGGGCTCTAGGCTATTTTTCTTATGATCTTGGGCGCAGAGTTGAACATTTGCCTGACATTGCGGAACACGACTTATCAACACCAGACATGGCGGTTGGATTGTTTGACTGGGCTGTTGTGATTGATCACAAAGACAAGGCTGCCTACGTCGTGGGGCAAGAGGTAGAACTTCATTATCAATGGCTATTAGAACAGTCCCCTACTCTAGCTGACGCTTTCACTTTGCATGGCAGTTGGCAATCAAACATGACCAAAGAGAGCTACAGCACCAAGTTTGCTCAAGTCCAAGAGTATTTGCGTTCAGGTGACTGCTATCAGATCAACCTTGCTCAACGATTTAAAGCCAAATACTCCGGCAGTGAATGGCGCGCTTACCAAAAGTTAGAAGCGGTCAATCAAGTGCCATTCTCCGCGTTTATTCGTACTGAGCAAGGCGCAATCTTGAGTGTTTCACCTGAGCGTTTTCTTGAGGTCAAAGACCGCGTGATTGAAACCAAACCTATCAAAGGGACAAGACCAAGATACGAAAACCCAGAGGAAGATCAAGCTGCTGCGACAGAACTAGCCAACGCAGAAAAAGACCAAGCTGAAAACTTGATGATTGTCGATTTACTGCGTAACGATATTGGTCGAGTCGCCAAACCGGGCACTGTTCACGTACCTAAACTGTTTGATATAGAAAGCTTCCCTGCGGTACACCACCTAGTGAGTACAATCCGCGCGGAACTTGACGCTCAATACAGCGCGGCCGATCTGCTTCGAGCGAGTTTTCCAGGTGGGTCGATTACTGGCGCGCCGAAAATACGTGCGATGGAGATTATCGAAGAATTAGAGCCTCACCGACGCAGTGCTTACTGCGGCAGTATTGGGTACATAAGCCGACATGGCCGAATGGATACCAGTATCACCATCCGAACTTTGATCGCGGAAAACAGCACTATGCACGTTTGGGCGGGTGGAGGACTGGTTGCAGACAGCCAATGTGATGCAGAATATCAAGAAACATTGGATAAACTAAGCCGGATTCTACCTGTACTGGAAAGTTAACCGTACAACGACTTTGTGGGTATGAACTATTATTACGTTATAAACAAATAAAAAGTAGTCAACCAATACCCTTTATTTACAGTCAGTTATGGAGTTAATGTGAGCCCAGAACTCAACAAAAGCCAGCTAATTCAGAATTTTCAACTTCACCAAACGGTGGATTACCATAAAGATTCGATGAGGCGTGTCGCTCATTTAAAATCGTATCCGCTGCGTAAAGCATCGGTGCTGATCGGTTTTGTGGAGCGAGACAACGGGCTCAACGTGATATTCACGCGCCGCGCAAAACATCTGAAACACCACCCTGGACAAATTAGCTTTCCGGGGGGCAAATACGAAGATGATGACATCAATTTAGCGCATACGGCTTTGCGTGAAACATACGAAGAAATTGGTATCGAGAACCAACAAATCTCGATATTTGGCCAGATGCCTGAACTGGTCACCATCAGCAAATTTAGCGTTACCCCTTTCCTCGGTTTTGTCGATAACTCCTATGTCACCACAATTGATAGAAACGAAGTCGATGAAGTATTCGAAGTGCCGGCACGCATTGTTTTTGATCGATATCAACTGCATAGTCACCAGTTTCAATTCGGGGAGTACACACATCGTGTCTTTGGGCTTTCCTACCAGAACCACTTTATATGGGGTATGACAGCACAAATCATTCAAGCACTTCAAAAACACATTTTGTACCGTTAGCCGTGTTGTTGCAGCATTATGCGGCACTCTTGTTTTCTCTTTACTCAGTAACAGTCACTCATACTGTGAAAAAGTTCTAATTTTGTTAACGCGAAATTAGAAAATCTAATCAAACTCATTAGTAAACCTCGCGCGTGGCACGTCATTTTCGTGACAATGCACATATTTTTGCAATATCATGCAACGTCACAACCCGATTCGTGATTTAGATCTATATGCGAAAGCATGTTTTTATGCAGAATTGCGGCCGACTTATTTCCTGTTCCCAAAATGAGTATCACAAATGAAAACTACTACTTCTGCGGTAGATACCGCACGATCGTCGAGTAAGTTTACTTACAAAGACTTCACTTGGTGCCTATCGCTATTCGGTACCGCTGTAGGTGCTGGCGTACTTTTCCTTCCAATTAAAGCGGGCGCTGGTGGTTTCTGGCCATTAGTAATCCTTGCTCTGATTGCCGCTCCAATGACTTGGTTCGCTCACAAATCTCTGGCTCGTTTCGTTCTTTCTGCGAAAAATCCTGAAGCCGACATCACTGACACTGTTGAAGAACACTTTGGTAAGACTGGCGCAAACCTTATTACTTTCGCTTACTTTTTCGCTATCTACCCAATCGTTCTTATTTACGGCGTTGGCATTACCAACACTGTAGACTCGTTTTTAGTTAACCAAGTTGGTATGGAATCTATCCCTCGCTGGTTGCTGTCAGGTGCGCTGATTGCTGCAATGACTGCGGGCGTAGTATTTGGTAAAGAGCTGATGCTAAAAGCGACTTCTGCTATGGTTTACCCATTGGTATTGGTTCTACTTGCGCTTTCGTTCTACCTGATTCCTGAGTGGAATGGTTCAATGATGGAAGTTGCACCAGACTGGTCTGCAATGCCAACCATCGTTTGGCTTGCGATTCCAATCATCGTGTTTTCTTTCAACCACAGCCCTATCATTTCTCAGTTCTCTAAAGAGCAACGTCGTGTTTACGGTGAGAATGCAGTGAAGAAAACAGATGCCATCACTGGTGGCGCAGCGATGATGCTAATGGGCTTCGTCATGTTCTTCGTATTCTCTGTTGTTCTCTCTCTATCTCCAGAACAACTCGCTATGGCGAAAGAGCAAAACATTTCGGTTCTTTCTTACCTAGCGAACATGCATGAGTCTCCACTGATTTCTTACCTAGGTCCTCTAGTGGCATTTGCTGCCATCACTTCAAGCTACTTCGGTCACTTCTTGGGGGCACATGAAGGTCTTGTTGGCTTAGTTAAATCACGCTCTAACGCTTCTGTAAGCAAAATTGAAAAAGCGTCTCTGTTGTTCATCGTTATCACTACTTGGATTGTGGCTATCGTTAACCCAAGCATCCTAGGTATGATTGAAACAATGGGTGCACCGATGATTGCCGGTATCCTGTTCCTAATGCCAATTTTTGCCATGAACAAGGTCCCAGCAATGGCGAAGTACAAAACTTCTGCGCTAGTACAAGTTTTCACAACAATATGTGGTCTTGCAGCAATTAGTTCTGTAATCTACGGCGCTCTTTAATCACGTTTTTTACGTGCTTAGGCCAAAAATATAACGATATTATAAGCCTCCCTACCCCTGGGAGGCTTACTTTTGAGGTAATCGATATGATTAGTGTTTTCGACATCTTTAAAATTGGCGTTGGTCCTTCAAGTTCTCACACTGTAGGCCCAATGAAAGCGGGTAAAGAGTTTATTGATGAATTAAATGCAATGGAAAAATTGCAAACCATCACTAAAATCACCGTTGATGTCTATGGATCGCTATCACTGACAGGGAAAGGTCACCACACTGATATTGCTATCATCATGGGTCTTGCTGGTAATACCCCTGAGAAAGTAGATATTGACTCTATTCCGGGCTTTATCGCTCAAGTAGAAGAAACTGAGCGCCTGCCTGTTGACAATAACTGTCACACAGTATCGTTCCCGAAAGACGGTGGTATGAACTTCCATACTACTAACTTAGAGCTTCACGAAAACGGCATGCAAATCCACGCTTGGAATGGCGACGAGAAAGTGTTCTCTAAAACGTACTACTCTATCGGCGGTGGTTTTATCGTTGATGAAGAGAACTTCGGTAAAGAAGTTGAGAACCCAGTTCAAGTACCTTACCCATTCACATCAGCAGACGAATTGGTTGCCCAAACGCGTGAAAGCGGTCTTTCTATCAGTGCGCTAGTGATGAAAAACGAGCGTGCATTACACACTGAAGAAGAGACACGCGAGTACTTCGCAAAAATCTGGAAGACGATGAAAGAGTGTATGGAACGCGGCATGAACGAAGAAGGTATTCTTCCGGGTCCACTTCGTGTGCCTCGTCGTGCGGCTGCGTTACATCAGCAACTTCTCACTTCAGAAAAAACCTCAAACGACCCAATGTCGGTTGTTGACTGGGTAAACATGTTTGCGTTTGCTGTAAACGAAGAAAACGCAGCAGGTGGCCGAGTGGTTACAGCGCCAACAAACGGTGCATGTGGCATCATCCCAGCGGTTCTTGCGTACTACGATAAGTTCATCCAAACGGTTACAGAAAAAGACTACATCCGTTACTTCGCAGCCTCTGGTGCGATTGGTGGTCTATACAAGCGTAACGCGTCTATCTCTGGTGCTGAAGTGGGTTGCCAGGGTGAAGTCGGTGTTGCATGTTCAATGGCAGCAGCGGGCCTTGCAGAGCTTATGGGTGGTAGCCCTGAGCAAGTGTGTATGGCAGCTGAAATCGCAATGGAACATAACCTAGGCCTAACTTGTGACCCAGTAGCAGGGCAAGTACAGGTTCCATGTATCGAACGTAATGGCATTGCAGCCGTGAAATCGATCAACTCTTCACGCATGGCACTTCGCCGTTCTTCTGCGCCGACAGTCTCTCTAGATAAGGTTATCGAAACCATGCTTGAGACGGGTAAAGATATGAATGCTAAATACCGTGAAACATCTCAAGGTGGTCTAGCAGTTAAGGTTATCTGCTAATATCAATGTTGATGTTATAGCTGAATAAAACAAGCCCGAGCAAATGCCCGGGCTTTTTAGTAACTGAGTGTTTTTTGCCAAGCTAGATCACTTGAGACGCCAGCAAAAACCCGCCGAACAGCAGTGAAAATAGTAACATCGTCGTACCACCTTCCGTGGTGTAACGCTCTTCTTCTGTACCCGCGAGTCTGAGTTTATAAACCATAGCCAGTGGGACAAAAATCGCCAACACTACCAAAATGATACCTGCGTAAGCTAACACAGATAAAAACTTGTCGGCCGCAAACATGGCACCAACCAAAGGTAAGATGAAGGTGATCACGTAAGTGACGACTCTATTTTGATTAAACATGTCACGGTTCTGATTGTACAGAGACATCGCCACGCCAAAAAACGAGGTCAATAACGCTAACCCTGTAAACACAGAAAGCAACGACGCAAACCAGCTTGAATGATGCTCAAACGCTGCAATTAAATCACTAATACCTTTGAGCTCGCCCAACTGTTCTGGCTTCAAGTTGCCCACGACAGCGAATAGCCAACACAAGTAACACACGAGAGGAATCAGCGAGCCCACAATCACCATATTTCGAAGTTGCTTATCCGTTGCCTCTTTGTTGTACGAAACCAGAGACGGAATTACAACCATGAACCCAAAGCTCGTAAACAGTACAGCACTCGTTTTGATCAGCGCAAAGTGGTCGTCATTAATCACTCGGATAAGATTGTTGCTACTGAATTCTGGTAGAAGGAAGAGTAAAGTTGCTGAAAGACTGGCGATCATCACGAAGAACAATGCGCGGTTTAATTTATCTATCACTCCTGTGCCAGTAGCAATAACCATACCTGACAGAAGTGTAAATCCGATTTGGCTTTGGTGATTCGTTAAATCCACACCAAATTTGAGTGCGAGTTGGTTTACGAGATCTGCAGCGCCAAGAATGTAAGCCATCAATAGGCAGATTAGGAGCGCATAAAGTAGTGCATTGGACACCAACTGCCCGCCTTTGCCCAATGTTTTGCGAGCGATTGAGTTAAGCCCTAACCCACCACCCGATTTAATCGTCGCTTCAAGCAACAACAACGCGGCGTATGTTGTTCCAAAGCAAATAAATATCATTAATAAAGTCCCATACCACAGGCCAAATTGAGCCAGTACCATTGGGATTGCAAGCATACCAGCACCTAAAGCCGTGCCAGAGATAATCAGGGAGCTACCTAGAAGTTTAGTATTCATATTGTCGTATTCTATTTTGATTGATAAAGATTGAGGTGCGCGTGTGCCTAGCGCTGTGGCTAACAATCAAAAGAAATACGAGCAGCGAGCTTTGAAATTAAAGAAGCGAGAAAATGCAGACGAGCAAAAAGAAGGGCTTTCGGAAAATGAAGAAGAAAATGGTTGTGCTGCCAGCCATGAATGTGGCGAACCTTCGGTTGGTTCAATAATTGGCGTGGTAATTTTTAAAATCATTATAATGTCCGATGTTGTGAAAGATTCCGTATAAAACGAGAGTCGCGGTTCGTGCGACCCACCTCTCAATAAGCGAGGTCATTTCATATTATCTATTGATTGAGGGAATGCAATGACAATATTTGACAAAACGCCATCATTGTAGACTTATTAACCAGAAAACCCTGTCAACTTTAGAGAAATATCGCCAGTAAATACTGGTAACTTTCACAAGTCTTAGGAACACAAAACCTAGATCCGCAAAGCATAGATACAAAAAAAGCGAAGCCTGAGCTCCGCTTTCACCTGTTCTCGGGAGATATTTACACTTATTCGCCCTTGTAAATACAGCCCGCAGTGCACGTTTCTTTAATCTCAACTTTACTCAGTAAAGGCAAGCTTGGCTTAAGCTCCTGCCAAATCCATTTTGCCAGCACTTCACTGGTTGGATTCTCTAAGCCTTCGATATCATTCAAATAGTAGTGATCTAAACGATCGTAAATAGGCTTGAAAGCGGCTTTGATTTCAGAAAAGTCGATAACCCAACCTGTGTGTGGATCAACGTCACCTTCAACATACAGACGGACTAAGAAAGAGTGACCATGCAGGCGACCACATTTATGACCTTCAGGAACATGTGGTAAGCGATGTGCCGCTTCAAACATAAATTCCTTGTAAAGTTCAGTTCTCATATTGGTTGGTTCTCGAGCTTTAAAAAAGACAGGCAATACTAAGGAATTACACCAAGTGTGACAAGCATCTCATCACGATAAATCTCGATCAATTGTGCACATAGATACACCAAACCTTGAGATGTGTCGTAAAAATGGCGTTGCGTCAAAACCTTGATAACGGCAGCGTCACATCACATTTACTTAAACCACACTTAGCCTGTGGTCACATTCCGTATCCCACCCCGTTGAATTGTCATATAATTCGGACATCCTCTTGAAATTTATTCCAATTTTAAAATCAAAGTACTTATAAATGAGCTCAACGATTACAACCAAGTTGCTGGTGACTCTTGTTACTGTATTTTCCCTTGTTTTGGCTGCTTCTACAGCGTACCAATATTGGCAACAGAAAGAGCTAATGAACTCAGTTCTCAGTGAACAGTTGCATGACAAGGCCAGTAACTACTTCGACAGCCTCAACATGATGATGCTAACAGGCACGATGGCGCAAAAAGAAACGTTGCGCCAAAAAGCGTTGGCACAAGATGGCATTGAGCAAGTCAAAGTATTGCGCTCAGACGTCGTCAGCAAACTTTATGGCCCAGGCCAAGAGAACCAAAAACCAACGGATGACATTGATCGACGCGCTCTAAACGGTGAACTGATTATTGAACCTATCCAAGCGGAATGGGGCAAAGGATTGGTTGTCGCACTGCCGATGAAGTCGAGCGAAAACTATCGAGGCACCAATTGTGTTTCTTGCCATATGGCACCAGAAGGAGAAGTGCTTGGCGCCATTCGCCTTGAGTACAATTTATCTCACGTGAATAGCCTTATCAGCCAACGCACATTTATTGCTGTATCTATCATGGCGACGTTGGGGCTGATTGGTTTTCTCGTTACCCTACTCCTTATCCGAAAATTCATTGTTCGCCCTATTCAGAAAACCTCTAGCTACATGCAGAGCGTGAGCGAAAGTAAAAACTTATCACAGAGACTTGAGCACGAAAATAAAGATGAAATTGGCCAGTTAGCCACCGCGATTAACTCTTTTATGGGTACAGTAAGCGACAGCCTTCAACAAGTTCAACATACCTCGCATAACCTGACTAGCTCAGCCACACAGCTAACGAATGTGGCGATGGTGACTGATCAAGCTGCGCACAACCAGCAAAAAGAAACGTCTGATGTGCAATCGAACATTGAGCAGATGCAATCGCAACAACTCCAAGTCGAACAAGCAACGGAAGAAGCCTCTGGTTTGATCAAACACACGACAAGCATCGCTGAACAAAGTGCCACTCAAGCACATGCTGCGAGCACTGAGATCAAAAGTCTGGTGACAGACATTGAGCAAGTCAAAGGCAATATTGTGGATCTCAACCAGCAAACGGCAGAGGTATCCACCATTTTGGAAGTGATCAAAGGGATTGCAGAGCAAACGAATTTACTCGCTTTGAATGCTGCGATCGAAGCGGCACGAGCAGGTGAGCAAGGTCGTGGATTTGCTGTGGTCGCCGATGAAGTCAGACAATTAGCGAGTCGCACTGCCGAAGCAACTGGAAGCATTGAAGCTATCATTTCTCAGTTCCAGAAAGACAGTGAAACATCACTCCGATCTGTCGATACTGTTTGCGAAACAGCCCATCAACGTTCAAACGAAATCGAAGCATTATCTTCCGCTATGTCTGAAGTGGTGTCTGAAATGCAACAGGCGCTACAACATGCGGAAAATATTCAGCAACAAACCAGCAATACAACGCAGGTCAGTTTGGAAGTTCAACATAAAGTCGAGACAATCACTCAGCATGCTGACGAAACGTCTCAATCAGCCGCACAGACTCGTGATATTAGTATGAATCTTGAACAGCTGTCTGAACATCTGGAACTACTTATCAACCAGTTTTCTCTTTCTCATAAGAATTAAGCCGATTTGCGCGATTTTTATACGAGGAATTGAGAATAAAGGTTGAAGCATAAGAATTGAAAGGTAATATGTTCCATTGAATATGTAGAATTCTACCCAACCCAATGTTTGCTCATTAGTTAAACAGTGAGTTACTGAAGCATTGGGTTGAATTTTTACTCAATGGAGAATATTTAAAACATGACTTACGCGCCTGTAAATGACGTACTAAGCGGTAAGCTAGCAGTAGACAGTGAAGTAACTGTTCGAGGCTGGATCCGTTCACGTCGTGATTCCAAAGCTGGAATTTCTTTCCTTGCCATCTATGACGGTTCTTGTTTCGACCCGATTCAGGCCGTGGTCCCAAATAATTTAAATAATTACAATGACGAAGTCCTAAAACTGACAACAGGTTGTTCTGTTGAAGTGACGGGTAAAGTTGTTGAATCTCCAGCATCTGGCCAAGATTTCGAACTAGCAGCGATAGACGTAAAGGTTGTAGGTTGGGTTGAAGACGCAGACACTTACCCAATGGCAAAGACTCGTCACTCTATCGAGTACCTACGTGAAGTTGCACACCTGCGCCCACGTACAAACGTAATCGGCGCTGTAGCACGTGTTCGTAACTGTCTATCTCAAGCCATCCACCGTTTTTACCATGAGCAAGGTTACTTCTGGGTTTCTGCTCCGCTAATTACGGCATCTGATGCGGAAGGTGCAGGTGAAATGTTCCGCGTATCTACGCTAGACATGGAAAACCTACCTCGCACAGAAGAAGGCAAAGTGGATTACAACGAAGACTTCTTCGGCAAAGAAACTTTCCTAACGGTATCTGGTCAGCTAAACGCAGAAACTTACGCTTGTGCATTAAGCAAAGTGTACACATTCGGCCCGACGTTCCGTGCTGAAAACTCGAACACCAGCCGTCACCTTGCAGAGTTCTGGATGGTTGAGCCAGAAGTCGCATTCGCGGAACTGGATGACGTAGCAAAACTGGCTGAAGACATGCTGAAGTACGTATTCAAAGCGGTACTAGAAGAGCGTCGTGATGACCTTGAGTTCTTCGCACAACGCATCGACAAAGAAGCCATTACTCGTCTAGAGCAATTCGTTTCTTCTGACTTCGCACAAGTTGACTACACAGACGCAATCCAAATCCTTCTTGATTCTGGTCGTGAGTTCGAATTCCCAGTTGAATGGGGTATCGACATGTCTTCTGAGCATGAGCGTTTCCTAGCAGAAGAACACTTCAAAGCGCCAGTTATCGTTAAGAACTACCCGAAAGACATCAAAGCATTCTACATGCGTCTGAACGATGACGGTAAGACTGTAGCAGCGATGGACGTACTTGCACCGGGTATCGGCGAAATCATTGGTGGTTCTCAGCGTGAAGAGCGTCTGGATATTCTAGACGAGCGTATGCGTGAAATGGGTATCGAACCTGAGCACATGGGCTGGTACCGCGATCTACGTCGTTACGGTACAGTACCTCACGCTGGTTTCGGCCTTGGTTTTGAGCGTTTAGTGTCTTACGTAACAGGTATGGGTAACGTTCGCGACGTGATCCCGTTCCCACGTACACCACGCTCTGCGAACTTCTAATTCGCAAAAAGAATGATATAAACCTCCGCATGCGGAGGTTTTTTTATGCCTGTAATAATTGGAACATGTGTCCTTTATCTACTAATTTTAAAGGTGTTTATTATGTTCAGGGAACGGACAATGAAAGTGTTCAAAATTGAAGACCTCAACTATAACGGCGTCCAAGACGGTGTACACAGCTGGGATCACCCTCAAGGTACACAACCGTATTACTGGCATCCTGACTGGCTTCACGTCGCAGAGGATCTAACCGGGATGCATGGTCGTAAAGAGTTAGATCTAGAAGAAGGTGAAACCCCGACAATAGAGCACGCAAAGCAAGCCATTGTCGATGATTTGAATAAAAAGAATCAGGACTAACCGCTCTCTATTGCAGGGATTCTGCGGATTTTTCGTTCAGCAAAACCTCACGAGATAAACCATACTTATTAGGTTCACTAAGAAAAGTTGTCTAGTGAGGAGACAAGTTATGAAAGTATTCAGACTTGATGACCTGTCATATTTAGGCAGGCACGAAAAAACACTGGAGTGGGATCATCCAGCAGGTAGCCAGCCCTATTTCTGGCATCCTGATTGGCTTCAAAATGCAGAAGACCTGATGGGTATTTACCCATCCGAGCAAGATCCTTCCGCTTCACATCCAGATAAAACATCACGCTAATTTTAGTGCATAAAGCCTCCTACCCGACTTCGGTTTAGGAGGCTTTACTCAATTGTCTTCATCAACTTTAGACGCGTAGCGGAAACCATAAATACATAGAGCAAACATAGCAAAGGGGATCGCGGCCGCAGTGTATTCAAGCAATGGCATGCCAGAAAAGGATTTAGATAAAATTAGGTGGCCAAAAATAACAAGTAACGCACTGACTATCGCCACCACAATCAGCCTATATTCATGCTTCGAACTCTGTCTTTGCATAACATTAACTCGGTGAATTGTCGTTTGGCTATTTCACTACAAGCCAGCCGAATAGTTGCAATACAGTTACTAAGATAAATCTCCAAACAGTTGAGTGTGTACCCGTTCCGCTATCCGCTGGAGGGCACTTTCGGTCTTCGCGTTCAACTCAAAGGAGATATTGAGGCGTATGTAATTTTGGTAACGCCCTTGCGCACTGAATAAGCTTCCATACCCAAACGAGATCCCTTCAGAAATTAACTGTTGATAAATCGCCGAAATCCTTAGCTGTTCAGGGAGCTTTAGCCAGAGAAAGTAACCACCATTTGGCGCAAATATTTGGGTACCACTTGGAAATGTGGCTTCAATAAACTTCGTGTACTGTTTTTGACGCAAGCAAAGCTCTTTTCGCAGCTTACGCAAATGGTTGTCATAACTTTCATATTGTAAGTAATGTGCAACACCTTGTTGAATGGGGAAACTGCTCGAAAGCGTAGACAGCAATTGCTGCTTTTGTAGACGCTCACTCAGCTTTCTATTCACGACCCACCCTATTCGATAGCCTGGACACAACGATTTAGAAAAAGAGCCACATAGCAATACTCTATCGTGTTCATCCCAATATTTTAGGGGCTTAGGCTGGTTGGCTGAGAAATGGAGTTCGGAATAAACGTCATCTTCAATAATGTTGACATCGTATTGATTTGCCAACTCAACGATCGTTTTTTTGCTCTTATCGCTATACAAAGCCCCTGTTGGGTTCTGATAATTTGGCATTAACCAACACACAGAAACACTTTTCCGCTGAAATGCATTTTCCAAGCCTTCCAAATCGATACCGTTGCATGGTTCAACCGTAACTGGGACAGCAACAAGCTGGTTTCTCTGAGTTGCTTCAATCGCGCCGTAAAACACCGGGTCTTCGATGACAACGTGATCACCAGGTTTAGAAACAACCTGTAAGCTAAGGTTCAAGGCTTCCATCGCACCTGAAGTAATCACAATATCTTGATGGGAAACGACAACACCGTTTCTCAGATAGCGCTGCGCTATCAATCGTCTTAATTGCTCATTTCCCGGTGGAAGATCGCTTACAGCACTATTGGCCGGCATTTTTCTCCCAGCACTTGCAAGATGCCGAGTCAGTGTCTGAAAAGGATACAAACCTGAGTCAGGTAGTGCCAAACCCAAAGGGGCATCAACTTGGCTGCTGTTACGCAGATATTCGTACAGCTCATCCTTATACTCGGTTTGAGAAAAGTGGTGCTCAACCGGTGGCGCGTGGCCTCTTTCCATATCAGGTGATACGAAATAGCCAGATTGGGGTTTGGCTTTTATCCACCCTTCCGATTCCAGCAATTGGTAGGCTTGTAAGACAGTAGAAGCACTAACAGAGACACTGCGGCTCATCACACGTACTGATGGGATCTTCTCCCCTGCACGCCATGTTTCGTTTTCTATCAACTGTTTGATGTCTGTAGCCAACTGCTGGTAGCGATTCATTGTTTTTACTTAGCTGCTTTTAAGAATAAGCCGCCGATTATAATCGCTGAGAGAGCGTTAGACCTAAAGTAGGATGCGATTAGTGCGTTCAAAGTAGCAAAACGGTAGGTGCTCACATTGATAAGGTCAACATTCAGTACAGGAAATACGCACAAACGAAAGCGCCCAGCCATGTGCTGAGCGCTTGCATTTTTATAAGTATATAAGCGATTACTGAATAGTCAGCTCACGCGTTACGGTTTCACCGTTGATATCTAGAGATAGCTTTACAACGTCACCCGCTTGTAAAGGCGTGTTCAAAGCCGCTAGGTAAGCGTACTTGATCGTTGTTTGTAGCGAAGAATAAATGCCTACAATATCAGATGTGTTAATAACCTTGTAATACGTGCCGCCAGTTTGTTCAGAGATCGCTTTCAGGTCTTCTTCATCTGCATCAGCACCAAGCGCAATAGAATGAACTGGGATAGAGTTTTGGTTAGCCTTTTCAATCACACCGGCTCTGTCGTTAAAATCACTGTGCCCGTCGGTCATTACAAATGCTCGTTTGATCGCGTTTTCACGGCTTATAAGAGCGATAAGCGACTCGTCTACAGCTTTTTCTAGTTCCGTACTGTATCCCCAAATAAATGAGTTTCCTATAGACGCAATATCGTCGTTTCGGCCTGAATGCTTTTGATCATACTGCGGCTCATCAGACCAAAGTCCAGAATGCGGGTTGTAAACATCAATAGCAAAGTGAAGCTTAGCTTGTTCCTTCAAAAAACCTGAGTCTGAGTAGTTATAACTTACCGACTGGTCATTGCTATCAACAAGATCAAAAGTGGTCAAAAGCTGATTTGTAATCATGAGAACGTCTGACGCAAAAGGAATCACTGCCACTTCATCCGCGGTGCTTTTTTCTGAGACAAATTGATGAGCCGCTAAAGCAGTAAGCCTGTACAGGTTGTACGCAATGCTGTTGTTATCATCTATTACATCATCGCCGTTTTCATCTGTCGCGCTATGTCGCATTGAGCCACTTCTATCCAACGTCAATACATTACTACTTGCAACACCAAGCTGATCAGAAGAGTTTAAATTAGAAATAGCTATCGGCTGGCCATTGATACTGACACTGAAAGCCGCTTTCGTAAGCTGGATAACCGCATTATTTGTTGATGAATCGGTGACAGAGAACATAAGCTCATCACCACTCGCTTTCTGGATCGCACTAATAATGTAATTGGCTGAAGCAGGAATCGTGGACGCAATAACCGTTGGAGCCTTATCGCTGTCTGTTTGAACAAAGTTATCTGCATGGGCTTTCAGTGTTTTGTAGCCATCAAGTGAAGCGCTGATTACGGGCTCCTGACCTGTCACGTCGGCTTGAGGAACCGTTAGCGTAAACACACCACAATTGTCTGTTGTGGTTTCTGCACCTAACGCCGTACCAATGTAATCTTCCAGAGTCACCTTGGCATTCGCCATAGGTTCATAGCCATCCGGTACATTTGGACACTCGGCACTATATGGACGAAATAGCTCCCTGCTTAATGCCCTAGCAGACTGTGCCGAGACACTTTGTGGAACGACGAGTGAGCCTGAGTAAGTCGTCGTTTTCTCTTCACTACTACTTCCCCCGCCACAAGCTGCAAGCGCAAATATTGAAGAAACAAGTGTTATCTTTTTATATTGTTCCATTTATCCTAAGTCCTAACGTTGTATAAATCGCCCAATAATGTAACTGGTTGCACAACATTTAAACATAATCACAACAAATATATTAAGCAGTTATTATAAATGAAACTATATGCATATTTGTTTCTAAAATATACAACTTTAGTTCCATTCTTTTTATCGCTCTTAGATTTGATGTATACACCAACAATGCCGATTCACTCATTCCCACATCAACCACTAAACTAGTGAAAACACTTACTTCACAGCATGTTCCTCATAAATTTTAATTTTGTTTATTTTTGTTCATGTAAACGGTTGTACCAACTGTGCGAGAAAGGTATAAATAGCGGTATACCCACGTCGATTAACATGGATGATCAATATGTTTGAAAAAGTAGTAGCTGCTCCTGCAGATCCTATCCTTGGCCTTACCGAAGAGTTTAAAAAAGACGCTCGTACTGACAAAATCAACCTTGGAGTTGGTATTTACAAAAACGAGCAAGGTGAGACACCTGTTCTAGCTACCGTAAAGAAAGCAGAAACTGCTTTGGTAGAAACAGAAAAAACAAAGTCTTACCTAACGATCGAAGGTACTGCTGAATATGGTCTAGCAGTGCAAAAGCTACTGTTTGGTGACGATTCTGACATTGTCGCGAATAAACTAGCAAAAACTGCGCAAGCGCCTGGCGGTACTGGTGCACTTCGCGTGGCTGGTGAATTCATCAAGCGCCAACTAGGTAATGTGAAGATTTGGATCAGCAACCCAACTTGGGCAAACCACAATGGTGTGTTCACTGCTGCTGGTGTCGAAACCGCTCAATACAGTTACTATGATGCAGAGTCTAAAGACAAAGATTTCGCGGCAATGGTTGCGGACCTAGAAAAAGCATCAGAAGGTGACGTTGTTCTACTTCACGGCTGCTGCCACAACCCAACAGGCATCGACCCAACGTTGGAAGAGTGGGAAACACTCGCTAAATTAGTTGCAGAGAAAAAACTGCTGCCTCTATTTGACTTCGCATACCAAGGTTTTGCGAAAGGCGTAGAAGAAGATGCCGCTGGCCTACGTATTTTTGCGAAATACAACAAAGAAATTCTAGTAGCGAGCTCATTCTCTAAGAACTTTGGCCTATACAATGAGCGTGTTGGTGCGTTTACCCTAGTTGCTGAGTCTGAAGAAGTGGCGACAACGGCGTTCTCTCAAGTGAAAGCGATTATTCGTTCTATTTACTCGAACCCACCAGCGCACGGTAGCGCAGTTGTAACATACATCTTGAGCAACCCAGAACTTCGTGCAGAATGGGAACAAGAAGTAAAAGAGATGCGTGATCGTATTCAGGCTATGCGTGAGTTGTTCGTTGCCACACTAAAAGAGCAAGGTGTTGACGCAGACTTCAGCTTTATCGAACGTCAAAACGGTATGTTCTCGTTCTCTGGACTCACTAAAGAACAAGTAGCACGCCTGAAAGATGAGTTTGGTATCTACATCGTAGGTTCTGGCCGCATCAGCGTTGCAGGTATGACTCGCTCAAACATGCTACCTCTGTGTCAAGGTATCGCAGCAGTGCTTTAATAAGCAAACCTGTTAGAAACAAAAAGGGTCAGCGATACTGACCCTTTTTGCTTATGTTTATTTTAGCTTCAGAGCTTATGTTGGCCGCTTACTGGGACCTTAGAACGTAATTTTTAGCTCGTCTTGATTTAATCGTTGAACGTTAGCATGAGCGCGTGAACAGACTTGTTTGAGTTGTTCGTTATCAAGCTCGTAAGGCATGACTACATTTAGCTCTTCTATCCCTTCGCTTTTCGCCAATTCTACCAATGTGATGATATTAGACTCATCACTCCTACTTGCGGAAAGAGACTTCATTGCCTGATCCCATAAACGATCTTCTACTGAGATCGAGTCTTTGATTGTGTTTTTCCACATCAGACTGAAAATAGGTGCAAACGTGCTCATTGCTTCCAAAAATGTCCATTTTTTAGAACACGACGCTCCGAGGAATGAGGTATAGTCAAATACCACTTTAGCCTTGATTTGATGCTCCATATCGCTTCCCCCGCATATATCGACAGCACAGTGTACTAAATATCATCCAACCGTTTAGATATAGCAATAGGATATAAAACTTTCGTCTTTTATACCCCTTTTACGTTTTAAAAAGCTATATAAAAATCAGTCTTGTAACATTGTATGTACATTAAAAACCCATACGTGATCGGTTGCTTAATATTTCACGAATGAAATAATTTTGCTATCTCACGTCTACAATCCGACTCGCTTTCTTGTACTGCACTCTCCATCCTTTCCAGCTTGGTAGTTCCCATCGCTTTGGATCGCCTTTGCGTAGCCCATCCCGATAGATCACGTAAACCAGTTTTTTCGCCACTATATATTCCACATCTAAATTGAGGTCACCGAGACTCAGCTCAAAAGGGTAGATTTCTGCAAAGTCTTGATACTCCCAATACGGGATACCCTCAAATTGAAAATCCTCTTCCGAGAACATTTCCAACTCTTCAGGGTCGGTAAGTTCAAGCATCTCAAGCTGTTCGCTAAACCAAGAGTCAAAGCTAATATTGGCATCAGTTTCATTGCCACCCCCATTGCCAAGTCCGATATAGAGTTTCCAGTGTTCAATTTGTGCATGTCGAGCTTTTGCAAAACCCGGCAATAGAACACCACTCTTTACCAACTCCAACAACGGCTTAACCGCGTATGCACCTTGCGCGGAAATCAGCTTAGTCGCTACTACTCGACCTGCATAGACCAATTCCATTTCAACATATAACGCATCGTCAACGGTTTTTGATTCACCTTGCTGCCATGTTCCCAGCTCAAGCGATTCAATAAGTTTGAAATCAGCAGGCATGACGAATGTGGCTAGGTTCAATGTCTGTTTTACACCTCGCCCTGGCAAACTGTGCGTGTCCAGCACGAGCGCCGCCGGCGTATTGGGTTTAAGTCGACTATTACGCCCTAGTGTTACTTCCATCAAACCATTTGCAAAGGCGTCTTGTCGTTTTTCTCTTCGCACAAACACCAGTTCTGGATGAAGTTGAGCGATCGATTCGACGAGGCGTCGATGGTCATATCGAGAAGCGACCTCAAGGTGAGGAAGTTCAAAAACCTCTCTCATCTGTTCGGACAAAGCCTGTGCTTCAAACAGAACATCGTTGTCTACAGCTACGCCTGAGAACGCTTCCCCTCGTAGCAATCGAATCGCTAACTGGCCATCACACGATAGAGGCTCTTCTTGACTGAGTTTGTCTAATGATTCTTCGTTGCTAGATAATCGATACAAGCTAGCCGGTGTCGCGAGTACGGCGGTCAAATCCACCATCGCTTCCTGCAATGCTCTGTTTGGCATTCGCGTAACCAAATCTGCATACAATGCGTCAATTGGTAATGGATAAATTCGTTTTCCGTGTTCGGTGGCTAAACCTTTGTCATCCAGCGCATTCATTCCTCTGAGGATTTCTTTGGCTTGATGTAACGATTTTTCTGGCAATGACTCAACAAAGGTCAGTGAGTCTAGCGCGTACCCACAACTTGCAGAGGCGAGCATCGCTTCCGTTAAAGATTCTCGGTGTAGCTCTGGTGGCGTAACTTCCGCAAGTGCCGCATGCTCACCGTATAGACGTATGCAGATGCCGTCCATCACACGTCCGGCGCGGCCGCTTCTCTGTTTCGCGCTCGCTTTTGAAATGTGTTTCAGGCTTAACGCTGTTTTACCGTTTCGCTGTTCCGTTCGCCTTTCTAAACCAGAATCAATCACGGCGACAATATTGGGGATGGTTAATGACGTTTCAGCAACGTTCGTGGCTAAAACAACCTTCTTACGCGCTTGAACATTCAGGGCGATTTCTCTTTGAGCATCCGTCACAGAAGCGTGAAGCGGAGCCACGATAATCTCTTCCAAACCAGACAGAACAGACTGGCACTGCGCAATCTCTTTACGCCCCGGCAGGAACACAAGAATATCACCGTCCATATCCAGCAGCGCTTCAACTTCTTGCTTCACTTTCTGTTCCAAATGTCGAGCTTCAGGTAACTGTCTGGAATCCAACGCTCGGTGACAGATAGCCACATCGAAATTTCGCCCTTCCGCGCGTAAACGTGTCGCACCAAAGTACTTCGCCAGCTTTTCCCCTTCAATGGTTGCCGACGTGACGACGACTTGATGTTGTTTGTGTTCTTTAAGCAGTGCCACCAACAAATCCGAGTCCCAACGGCGCTCATGGAATTCATCCACAATCACGATATCGAAATCCGATAACTGGCTTTCTGAAAACCATCGCAGTGCCACACCTGGCGTCGCAAACACAACCTGAGTATTGTCATCGCATCGATTGTCGAGCTTAATCGCATAACCGATGGATTTACCAAGTGGCTCTTGTTTGGTCTGTGCTAGAAATTGCGCGAGTGACGTACAAGCAATGCGTCTGGGTTCGACAACTAACACTCTTCCCTGCTCTGCGGCCCAAAGTGGTAAACGTGTGGATTTTCCTGAACCCGTGTCGGCCTCGACGATAAGGTGGGACGCTGAAAGTTGCGTCAGAAAGTGGGATTTTAGCGGATCAATCGGTAAGCTGGTCATCGTTTGCGTATCGTTTTTATTTTAGCGGTGAAGTATATATGGAATCAGGGATAGTTTGCAGGAATATCAGTTTACAACGCGGCATTGAATCCCTATCATTTTCGTAGTCCCAATTCCTTGGTCTATTAGCCTCTCACCCTACTAAAGGCATGTGATGAATAACGATAAACGCCCTTTATATATTCCCTATGCAGGTCCAGCCCTATTAAGTACACCTTTGCTCAACAAAGGCAGTGCATTTACCGCAGAAGAACGCAGCTCTTTTAACCTTGAAGGTCTGTTACCTGAAAACACCGAGACCATTCAGGAGCAAGTAGAACGTGCTTATCAACAATATCGTAACTTCGAAAGCGATATGGATAAGCACATCTATCTACGCAATATCCAAGACACAAACGAAACTCTGTTTTACCGTCTGGTTCAGAACCATGTGTCTGAAATGATGCCGATCATCTACACGCCAACAGTAGGCGCTGCGTGTGAAAACTTCTCGAATATTTACCGTCGTGGACGCGGCCTTTTTGTCTCTTACGCCAATCGCGACCGCATCGATGACATCCTAAACAATGCATCAAACCACAACGTCAAAGTGATTGTTGTCACTGACGGTGAGCGTATTCTTGGTCTTGGTGACCAAGGTATCGGTGGTATGGGTATTCCTATTGGTAAGCTTGCACTTTACACCGCGTGTGGTGGTATCAGCCCTGCTTACACACTTCCAATCGTACTGGATGTGGGTACAAACAATCCGCAACGTCTTGCTGATCCAATGTATATGGGCTGGCGTCACCCTCGCATCACGGGTGCAGAATACGACGCGTTTGTTGAAGAATTCATGCAAGCCGTTCAACGCCGCTGGCCTGACGCACTGATCCAATTTGAAGATTTCGCGCAAAAGAACGCAATGCCGCTGCTAGAGCGCTATAAGGATCGTGTTTGCTGCTTCAATGATGACATTCAAGGTACAGCAGCAGTCACTGTAGGCTCGCTACTGGCGGCATGTAAAGCGGCTGGAAGCCAACTTTCAGAGCAACGTGTTGCGTTCTTGGGCGCAGGTTCCGCCGGTTGCGGTATCGCAGAAGCGATCATTGCACAGATGGTTTCTGAAGGCATTTCTGATCAACAAGCTCGCTCTCAAGTTTACATGGTAGACCGTTGGGGCTTGCTTCAAGAAGGCATGCCTAATCTGCTTGATTTCCAGCAACGCTTGGTGCAAAAACACAGCAATACCTCAGAGTGGCAGGCTGAAGGCAACGGCTATTCTTTGCTAGATGTTATGCGTAACGCGAAACCTACGGTACTTGTTGGTGTATCTGGCGCGCCAGGGCTGTTTAGTGAAGAAGTCATTAAAGAGATGCATAAGCACTGTGCTCGCCCAATTATCTTCCCACTGTCAAACCCAACCAGCCGTGTTGAAGCGACACCATACGACATTGTTCACTGGACGAATGGCGAAGCTTTAGTCGCTACGGGCAGTCCGTTTGAACCTGTCGTGTACGAAGGTAAAACTTACCCAATTGCACAGTGTAACAACAGCTACATTTTCCCAGGTATTGGCTTAGGTGTGCTTGCGGTTAACGCAAAACGCGTAACTGACGAAATGCTGATGGAGTCTAGCCGCGCTCTAGCGACCTGCTCTCCACTAGCCATTAATGGTCAAGGTGCACTACTTCCACCATTGGAAGCGATTCACTCAGTATCGAAGAAGATTGCTTTTGCGGTCGGTAAAAAAGCCATTGAACAAGGCGTCGCGTTAGAAATTACTGATGAAGCTCTTCAAGAGTCTATCGACAGCAGCTTCTGGCAACCTGTTTACCGTCGTTACAAGCGTACCGCATTTTAAACCCTAAACATTGCAGCCCCCTCTTTTTTGGGGCTGCTTCATATACTGTCTATGATAATTTTTGAATACCTATCTCCCATTGGGAACTATATTGCCCCATACTTAACTGAAATATCGACCGCGTTAGTTGCTTGTTTTCTTGTCATGTTCGGTGGGGAATTCAACACTGTTTTGAGGCGTGTGCTTAGAAATTACCATTTTGTTATACGTACCTTCTTTTTTATCTTGATTAACGCGTTTGGTTACGGATTAATCATCGTAAAAGCAACACCTTACCTAACTCGGACATTAAGAAATTTTGATGCTGGCATTATGTTTGCCATCGTTACTGTTAGTTTTATTGTTATCGGCATATGGGCACAGCGAAATCGGCAAATTTAGTGAGTAAGCTTCTTCAGAGATACAAACCCACATTTCAGACAACGAAGACTCTTGTTAAGTAC
This sequence comes from Vibrio japonicus, assembly GCF_024582835.1. Classification (NCBI taxonomy): domain Bacteria; kingdom Pseudomonadati; phylum Pseudomonadota; class Gammaproteobacteria; order Vibrionales; family Vibrionaceae; genus Vibrio; species Vibrio japonicus. The sequence goes on along the minus strand of NZ_CP102096.1, from coordinate 1,173,273 downwards.
TTTTGTCTACTGTTTGTACTAATGGTAGCGGCGCTATTCTTAATTGATCGTTGGGTCTCTTACCAAGCGAAAGAGCAATTGTACATACAGCAATCTGAGGTCGAGAAATTCGACGTCGCTGTAGTTCTTGGCACAAGCAAATATCTGGGTAAGGTTCTTAATGAATACTATACGCACAGAATTAACGCTGCCATTTCGTTGTACCAAAGCAAAAACGTAGAAAATTTCTTGCTCAGCGGCGACAACGCTCACCGTTCGTATAATGAACCTTGGACAATGAAACGCGATCTACTCAAGGCTGGCGTTCCTGACGAGAAGATTTTCCTCGATTACGCTGGGTTTAGAACGCTGGACTCCATTGTGCGTGCCAAAGAGATTTTCGGCACCGATGACTTTCTCATCATCTCTCAGAAATTTCATTGCGAACGTGCTCTGTTCATTGCGAACTCTCACGACATCAATGCCAAATGTTTTGCCGTGCCGGATCCATTGGGACACTCTGGGTTAAAAGTCCGTATCCGTGAAGTCTTCGCAAGAGCCAAAGCGGTTCTGGATTTATACATCATTAACGCCCAACCAAGGTTCCTTGGCCCGAAAGAACCTATTATCAAGGATAATCAAGACGCACAGGCTCTGACCCTTCCTACGTCTTCTGCTGTCGATATCACTCAATAGTCTTTTTTACTGCTATACTGCGCATCAAATCACAAAAAACGGCGTTTAATGCCGTATATACCAATAAAGAGCAATGTCATGTCCTTAATCGCGAAAGGTACGCTAAACAAAATGCGTGCTTCTTTAGAGGGTGAAGTTCACTATCACCTACCTGTTGGTGATGAGTTAGTGGATCTTAAACCTTTCATCGGAAAATCAATTACGCTGACTCATACAGGAAACATCTATTGCTGCTCGTGCGGCAAAAAAACAAAAAAGAGTTACTCGCAAGGTCACTGTTTTGTGTGCATGAAGAAACTCGCGAGTTGCGATATGTGCATCATGAAGCCTGAAACTTGTCACTACGATCAAGGGACATGTCGTGAACCGCAATGGGGCGAAGAGAACTGTATGATCGATCACTATGTGTATCTTTCAAACACATCAAGCCTTAAAGTCGGTATTACGCGCCACACGCAAATCCCAACACGTTGGATTGACCAAGGTGCGACTCAGGCGCTTCCGATTTTCAAAGTCAAAACTCGCTATATCTCTGGGTTGATAGAGGTTGAACTTGCGAAGCATATCGCGGATAAAACCAACTGGCGCACATTGCTAAAAGGCGATGGTGAACCAATGGCACTTGAAGAAAAATTTGCAGAGTTACTTCCGCTAGTCGAGGAGAAAATCGCTGAAATTAAGCAGCAGTTCGGCGATGATGCGATTGAAGTGCTTAACGCGGATATCACACCTATCAGCTATCCGGTAACAAAGCACCCGACTAAAATCACTTCGCATAACTTTGACAAAAACCCAGAAGTAACGGGCATTTTGCAAGGAATCAAAGGTCAGTACATGATCTTTGATACAGGCGTAATTAACATTAGAAAATTCACGTCGTACGAAATCGAAGTCAGCGCATGATCAAAAATGCTCCCATTGCGGGAGCATTTTTCTTTATGATTTCAATATCTTTTGCAGTTCGTCGAACAAGATATCGACCTCTTCCAGTGTGTTGTAGTGCATAAATCCAATACGCACAACACCACCGGATGCTTCTAAGTTCAATTGCCGAACCAAACCAAGCGCGTAAAAATGACCATTCCAGACACATATATTACGCTCACCTAACTTTTTAGCGATGAACTCTGGCGTATGGTTATCAAACGTCAATGCAAATGTTGGTGTGCGCAATTCGCTGTCAGCGTCTGTACGTCCCCAAAGCGTAACACCTTCAAGTTCAGACAATCGTTTAAGGAAACGTTCGCTTAGTGCAGACTCGTGGTTATTAAACTGCTGAAACGACGCCACTAAACGAGCGCGAAGGGAATCCCCATCTTTACCCCACTGAGCAAGGTATTTAACAGCGGCAATCACCCCCGCTAATCCTTCAAAGCTCTGTGTACCCGTTTCAAAGCGTCCTGGGCCAATATCCGTTGCTGGCTCAACTTTGTACGGTTGAAGTGTTTGCAACCATTTCGGCGCAATGTAGGCAATTCCGACATGTGGACCAAAGAACTTGTAGGCAGAACATGCAAGAATATCGCAGCCTAGTTTCTGCACATCAATAAGATGGTGTGGCGCGTAATGCACAGCATCGACATACACCATCGCACCCACTTTGTGCGCTGCTTCCACAACACGCTTCACATCGACAATTGAACCCGTCGTATTTGACGCGAAAGTCAGTGCCACCAGTTTGGTGTTCTCGTTGATCAGTGACATAAGATGTTCAAGATCGAGTGTACAGTCAGACTCGTTGACTCGCGCTTGATGAACTTTAACGCCTTTGTCGTCCGCTGCTTGCTGCCAGCTCGATACGTTAGAATAATGGTCGAGCGCTGTTACAATAACTTCGTCACCCGCTTCCCAACCTCGGCTGATCGCTCGGCTCAGTTGGAACGTCAACGACGTCATATTGGCACCGAACACAATATTGTCTGAAGACTCAGCATTCACAAGCGTTCCTGCATACTCACGAGCTTCTTTCATCAGTTCGGTTGTTTTCTGGCTAGAGAAGTAATGACCACCCAAATTGGCATTGTAATAACCCAAATAGTCGGTCATTGCTTCTAGCACAGAATGCGGGACTTGCGATCCACCAGGCCCGTCCAAAAACATAACCGGAAGGTCATTGTGAGTCTGTTGCAGAGCACCAAACTGTGCTCTGACTAAATTAGGAGTGAAGTTCATTCACCGATTCCTTCGCTGTTAGTACAAACACATCCATGTAGCCTTCTTGGCCATCAATCACAGATTTGATCGGTGTTGCGTTGTGCCACAGTTTGTTGTCAGCAAGCATTGCAACTTCACCACTTTGTAGAACTTTTCTAAAAAATGGCGCTTCGTTAAAGCTGTTGTAAAGCATGATATCACCGCCTTCGACGTTATGACGACCCATGCCAATCAGTGCGATATGTTCAAAGCCATCTTGATGAACACCTTCAGGCGCAACCTGCGTTTCATCATAAATCGCTGAGATACGAATTTGGTGGATTTCTATTTCTTGGCCATTTTTCAATTTGTTGGAGTCTACGAACACTTCGCACAGTTCACGCATGCCGTCACTTTCTAGCGTCGATTGTTCGACTGGCTCAAACTGGCGTACAACATTGCCTTGAAAGCGATTGATATCATCAGTTTGCATGAACTCATTCTTGTTCAAATCAATCACTTTGCCATCTTTAAACTGAATCACAGAGTAACGGCGTAAACGGTACTGACCGTCTGCATGTTCTGTATTAGGTAACTTGCCAAAAGATGGCGCTAACTGTGCAATCGCATTATCACTTAACTTAGTTAATTGCAGAGTTGTTTCCCTGTTATGTAGCATCATCTTCTCCTTAATGAATGTACATATGTGTTATAGAGTTAACATATTTTTCACATATATTATTTGCGCACTTATCTTGCAAGATCAACTAAATTTAGTGATTACATCTAACATTAATACAAATTAAGCATATTTAATCAAAAAACAAAAGATGACTAGTAATAAACTCCAGTTTAGAAACGAGCAGTATTGAAAAACCAGTTAAGTTGACTAGCCAGCAACAAAATCGTAATTTCACTCAAAGACTTACATAACCAAAACGCGAACGTTTGCGTTCTAACCTATAACCATTTATTACACTGCATGCCCTTGTGAAGTGTTTGAATAGCCCCATATAATCACTAACGTAAAAAATTAAACGCATCATCGCTAATGGAGCCCAAATGAGCGACGTTAAACACAGCAAGCTACTTATCCTTGGTTCTGGCCCTGCAGGCTATACGGCAGCCGTCTATGCAGCTCGAGCAAACTTAAACCCTGTCCTTGTTACCGGAATGCAGCAAGGTGGTCAGCTCACAACAACGACTGAAGTAGAGAACTGGCCGGGAGATCCTGAAGGTTTAACAGGCCCAGCACTAATGGATCGCATGAAGGAACATGCTGAACGTTTTGAAACTGAAATCTTGTTCGATCACATCAACGAGGTTGATTTTAGTGAGCGTCCATTCCGCCTTAAAGGAGACAGCGGCGAGTACACGTGTGATGCTTTGATCATCTCGACTGGTGCCTCTGCGAAATACCTTGGCTTAGAGTCTGAAGAAGCATTTAAAGGCCGTGGCGTATCGGCATGTGCAACCTGTGATGGTTTCTTCTACCGCAACCAAAAAGTCGCGGTTGTAGGTGGTGGTAACACCGCAGTTGAAGAGGCACTATACCTGTCTAACATCGCTTCAGAAGTACACTTAATCCATCGTCGTGACAGCTTCCGTTCTGAAAAGATCCTGATCGATCGTCTGATGGATAAGGTTGAAAATGGCAATATTATCTTGCATACAGATCGCACTCTTGAAGAAGTGATCGGTGATGATATGGGTGTGACTGGCGTGCGCATTAAAGACACTAAGTCAGACGCGACAGAACAGCTGGATGTGATGGGCGCATTTATAGCTATTGGCCATCAGCCAAACACCAGTATGTTTGAAGGCCAGTTAGAGATGAAAAACGGCTACATCGTGGTTCAATCTGGCTTAGACGGTAACGCAACACAAACCAGCATCCCTGGTATTTTTGCCGCAGGTGATGTGATGGATCATAACTACCGCCAAGCGATTACTTCGGCTGGTACAGGTTGTATGGCCGCACTAGATGCAGAGCGCTTTTTAGATGCACTCGCAGACGCGAAATAATATTTTTCACTATTAGCTCAAATCCTTAAAGCCCTGCGGTATTCCCGTGGGGCTTTCTTTTGTATAATGCCCGGCTCTAACTCGCACTAATAATTATCATTAAGCCTTCACCATGGACAAAAAGAAACAGCGCGGCTTGAATAAGTGGCTCAAGCAGCAAAGTAAGCTAGCAAAACGCTGGCTAATGATTGCTGTCGGCCTTGGCGTACTTTCAAGCGTTTTTCTACTGGCTCAAGCAGCCTTGCTCGCCAATATTCTTCATTCGCTCATCATAGAACACGTTGATAAGCATGAGCTCATTCCTTACTTTGCTGGACTCGTGGTCACGGTTGTGGTTCGCGCGCTTTGTTCGTGGGGCAGAGAATTAGCCGGATATCGCTGTGGTGAACAGATTCGTCTTTATATTCGACAGCTGATTATTGATAAGTTACGCGAGCTTGGCCCGGCTTACATTAAAGGTAAGCCTGCTGGCTCTTGGGCTACGTTACTGCTTGAACAAGTCGAAGATATGCATGACTTCTTTGCGCGTTACCTACCGCAAATGTCGCTTTCAGTATTAATTCCTTTCGTTATCTTGATTGTTGTTTTCCCAGTCAACTGGGCGGCAGGTTTGATTTTCCTAATCACTGCGCCACTTGTCCCAATGTTTATGGCACTGGTTGGGATGAAAGCGGCGGATGCCAGTCGTAAGAACTTTAAGGCATTACAACGCCTTTCTGGTCACTTCTATGACCGTTTGCAATCAATGACGACCATTCGTCTATTTGACCGCACAGCAGCAGAAACCGAAGTTATGCGCGGCGCATCTGAGGTGTTCCGTTCTCGCACAATGGACGTCCTTAAAATCGCTTTCCTTTCTTCAGCCGTACTGGAGTTCTTTACGTCTATTTCCATTGCTCTGACTGCGGTTTACTTTGGTTTCGCATTCATCGGTGAACTAAACTTTGGTGATTACGGTGTCGGTGTCACGCTGTTCTCTGGTTTGTTTATTCTTATACTCGCACCAGAGTTTTACCAGCCATTACGAGACTTAGGTACGTTTTATCACGCTAAACAACAAGCCGTTGGTGCCGCAGAAAGCATTGTTGAGTTTCTAAATACGGATGTAAGTACCGTACGTTCCGGAAGCAAGACGCTTGACCAAGAGGCGCGCATCACCATTCGCGCAACGGATCTGGAAGTTTTCTCGGCAGAAGGTAAAAAACTATTAGGCCCTGTTAGCTTTGTATTGAATGAGCAACAAACCACAGCGCTTGTTGGCCCTAGCGGCGCAGGCAAAACGAGCTTAATCAATGCCATTTTAGGTTTTCTGCCTTATGAGGGTTCACTGACGGTAAACGGTATCGAACGCACTGAACTGGATCTCGCGAGTTGGAGAAAACAAATTAGCTGGGTGGGTCAAAACCCACTCTTACTACACGGTTCTATCCATGACAACATTACGCTCGGCAAAGATAACGTAAGCGAGAGCGTTATTCAGTCTGCCTTAAAAGAATCGTACTCGGCAGAATTTGTAGAGAAACATGGTCTGGACTACCAGATTTCCGATCGTTCTAGTGGTCTTTCTGTTGGTCAAGCGCAGCGTTTAGCTTTGGCACGTGCAATGATTCAAAACGGTAACTTCTGGTTACTCGATGAACCGACAGCCAGCTTAGATGCGCGCAGCGAAAGATTAGTGATGGATGGGCTTGCCGGACAGATTAGCGACAATACTGCGCTACTGGTCACACACCAGCTTACCCCACTTAAGAGTGTAGAAAACATCATCGTGATGCAAGAAGGTCAAATTGTACAATCTGGCTCATACGATGAGTTGTCTCAACAGGAAGGTCTTTTCCAATCAATGCTTCAATCTAACCAAGCATTAAACCAAGCAAATAAGGGGAATCTTGATGCGTGATTTAATTCCCTACCTAAAACTGTATAAGAAACATTGGTTCGGCCTTTCACTAGGTATGTTACTGGCGTTTCTTACTCTATTTGCCTCAATCGGCTTACTGACGCTCTCTGGCTGGTTCTTGTCGGCAGCAGCCATCGCAGGTTTAACGATCGCGCGCGAAACGTTTAATTATATGTTGCCGGGGGCGTTTGTTCGCGGCTTTGCCATGGGTCGAACCGCTGGCCGTTGGGGTGAGCGTGTTGTCAGCCACAATGCGACATTCAAATTACTAACGGATCTGCGCATCTTTTTCTTCTCTAAGTTAGCACCTCTGATTCCGGGACGTGTTTCAAACTTACGAGACGCCGATCTGCTAAACCGTCTGGTGGCAGATATTGGCGCGATGGACCATGTTTACCTGCGCCTTATTAGCCCGATGATTGTAGGCACATTGGGTATATTAGGTCTTACCGCCCTGCTTTGCTGGTTTGATCAAGACCTTGGCCTAACCCTTGGTGCAATACTCCTTGTGCTTCTGATCAGCTGGCCTGTTCTGTTTTATAAACTGGGTAAGCGCAACGGTGGTGAACTTACGCAGAACAAAGCAGATTTACGTATTGCGACACTCGACTGGCTACAAGGGTATAGTGAGCTCACTCTGTTTGGTGCTGAAGAACGTTACCGTAACGCCATTTCATCTGCGCAAGAACGCTTGCTTAAAAACCAAATGTTCAATGCGCATTTCGCGGGCTTAGCTCAAGCATTGCTTCTACTCGCCAATGGTTGGACGCTAGTACTCATGCTTTGGCTTGCGGCCGATGGCGTGGGCAGTAACATGCCAGATCCGATGATCGCTTTAGTGATATTTGCCACCATGGCAAGTGTAGAAATGTTGATGCCGATTGCTGGTGCATTTCAACACCTTGGACAAACGCTGACGTCCGCCCGACGACTGAATGAAATCATTTTGTCTGAACCTGATGTGACATTCCCACAGGAAAAAGCGGCACACAACGGCGAATTTTCAATCGAATATTCAAACGTTTCGTTCCACTACCCTGACGGCGATACAGACGTACTTAAAAAGGTCAGCTTAAACATTCCTGCAAAACACCGCATTGCGATTGTTGGCCAAACTGGCTCAGGTAAGTCGACGTTACTTCAACTGCTCAACCGCTATTGGAATGTTCAGCAAGGTGAAATCAAGCTAGCAGGTCAACCTATCCAAGCTTGGAATGAAAGCCAATTACGTCAGGCGATCAGTGTTGTTAGCCAACGCGTCGACATATTAAATGGCTCGTTGCGTGACAACTTACTCATGGCTCGTCCTGACGCAGAAGATTGCGTGTTAAATGATACCTTAGAAAAAGTTGGGTTAGCCAAGTTACTGGAAGATCAAGGGTTAAATACTTGGTTAGGTGACGGTGGCCGCCAGCTGTCCGGGGGCGAAAAACGTCGAATTGGTATCGCACGTGCGATGTTGCACAATGCTCCTGTACTACTACTTGATGAGCCTACAGAAGGATTGGATAAGCAAACTGAGCAACAAATCATGAAACTGTTTGAAACTCATTTTGTGGATAAAACCGTCGTGTTTATCACCCACCGCTTAGTGGATTTGGATAAGATGGATTCGATCTGCCTGATTGAGCAAGGTGAGATTGTTGAACACGGCAGCCACCAAGAGCTGTTGCAAGAGAAAGGCCGCTACTACGAGCTGAACCAAACTCTGTAATTACCCACGCTAAAAAGAGCCGAAGTATAATGCTTCGGCTCTCTTTTGATTGTTTACCTGATACAAAAAAGCAGCCAAATTTGGCTGCTTTCTCAATTATTTAATATGCTGTATTCGCTCTAGCGCTGCTTGTTGCGAGCGCCTTGCTCACCTGCACTTTTCTTTGGCTTTCGGCGTGCTGGATTGTTGCTACGACCACCGCCATTGTTCATGCGCTCTTCGTGGCGTTTCACTGCACGGCGAATCTTTTGGCTGCGAGAACGCTCACGCTTACGTGATGTGTTCGCTTTGTTTTCGTCTAGTAGTGTTTCTCTTTCTGGACGAAGTTCTACCAGCTCACGCAAGTAGTTAACCTGTTTAAGGTCAAGCTCCATCCAACCGCCTCGTGGCAATTTCTTATCTAGATAGATATCACCGTAACGAACACGCTTCAGACGGCTAACTGTCGTGTCTTGAGATTCCCATAGACGACGAACTTCTCGGTTACGACCTTCGTTAATTGCAACGTAGAAAGTGTGGTTCATACCATCACCACCTGCGTATACAACGTCTTCGAAACGCGCCATCCCATCTTCAAGCTCAACACCACGAACTAAGTTTTTGACTTTCTGTTCGTTGACTTCACCAAATACACGCACTAGATATTCACGCTCTACCTGACGGCTTGGGTGCATCAAGCGATTTGCCAGTTCACCATCAGTCGTGAAAAGAAGTAAACCAGATGTGTTCGCATCAAGACGACCAACTGAAATCCAGCGAGAACCACGGATTTTTGGCAGACGGTCAAATACAGTGCGGCGACCTTCAGGGTCATGACGAGTACACAGTTCGCCTTCCGGCTTATAGTACGCAAGAACACGACAAATCACTTCTTCCGGCGCTTTAGCAGAAACAGTGTGACCATCGATACGAACTATCGCGTTCTCATCTTCTAATCGCTCACCAAGCTTAGCGACAACCCCGTTCACACTCACGCGGCCAGCTTTAATCAAAGCTTCTAGCTCGCGACGTGATCCGTGACCTGCTCGTGCTAATACTTTCTGTAACTTTTCGTTCATCTATCTACCTATATGTCGTCTTCTCAGACGTCGAATAAAAATGTGCGACCCAAAATCGCGGTCGCACATTATTGCAAATACTGTGTCGAAAATCACGTATTTTTGATTATTCGAACGGAGTTGTATCACCCAAGCCTACGCGGGCAATAACGGGTTCACCTTCACTGAAATCAACAACTGTCGTAGGCTGCTCACCTAAATACCCGCCATTGAGAATACAATCGACTGCATGCTCTAGCTTGTCACGAATATCTTCTGGATCTGCCTCTGTTACATCACTACCTGGTAAGATTAACGATGTTGACATCAGTGGCTCACCAAGCGCTTCCAGTAAGTCTAGTGCAATTCGGTTATCTGGAACACGAATACCAATGGTCTTGCGTTTCGAGTTCATTAAGCGACGAGGGACTTCTTTGGTACCTTTAAAGATAAAGGTGTAAGGCCCCGGAGTATTGTTTTTCAACAAGCGAAAGGCTGCGTTGTCTACTCTTGCATACAGTGATAACTCCGAAAGATCACGGCAAAGAAGCGTGAAGTTATGCTTTTCGTCCAAACGTCGAATTTGACAAATTCGCTCTAACGCTTGTTTGTTCTCTAACTGACAACCAAGAGCGTAGCCCGAATCCGTAGGGTAAATAACTACCCCACCATTACGAATGATTGCTACAGCCTGATTGATCAAGCGAGCCTGTGGGTTTTCTGGATGAACGTAAAAAAACTGGCTCATTGTAATTCCTCATTATTGGGCCCATTGGCCCTATTGAATCTCTCGACTCTATATTCTTATGTATTGATATAATTCAAGCAGGTGTTTCTGCTTGTGAAGGCTCAATACCCCAATCTTTCCACACAGGCTCTACGCCTGATGGTAACCAAAGATTCCTGCCTAACTCCATCCAAGGAGATGGATAATGAAAATCGCTGCCTTGAGAAGCTAATAGTTTGTATTGTATCGCATAATCCGCCAAGTTGCGTCTTTCTTGTTGACCTTGCTGTGGTTGAGCAACTTCCATTGCGTCTCCACCCGCTTCCACGAATGCGGCAAGTAATCGTTTGATCCACTTAGCCGTTAAATCGTATCTGCCAGGATGCGCTAACACCGCGTGTCCACCAGCGGCGTGTATGGCTTGAACGGCCTCTCCCATGGAGCACCAACTTGGCGGAACATACCCTGGATTATTGCGTGTCAGATATTTTTTAAATACTTGCTGCATGGTTTTAGCATAGTCGTTATCCACCAGCCATTTGGCGAAGTGCGCGCGTGTGATTGGCGCATCTCCTGCGATCAATCGGACTTCTTCCAAGACACCTTCGCGTGTTGCTTTACTCAGACGGTGAGCAATGAGTTCGGCTCGGCCTTGTCTATGGGCTTTCTGTTTTTCAATAAGCGCTTTCAATTCAACAGATTCTGGATCGATATTTAAGCCAACGATATGGATATCTTTGTTCTCCCAAACGGTCGAGATTTCAATACCGTTAATGAGTTTAAGATCGTAACCTTGCTCATCTATATAACTCTGTGCTGCCGCCAATCCATCAACCGTATCGTGGTCAGTAATGGCCAACACATCTAAATCAAAGCTCAATGCGCGATCAATCAGTTGAGCAGGATCCAGTCTTCCGTCAGAGGCAGTTGTGTGGCTATGTAAATCAATTCTCATAAATCTGTTTTTTTAGTTGACTTTTTACCTCTGCACTAGTTAACTAGTACACAAATACGAAGTACCTGAATTAAGGCTCACTATGTTACAAGAAACTAACCAAAATCAGAACGTGAAAGTTGCAGTTTGCTCCCAGAGCACTCCTTCAACTGATCTATCTTGGTGGCGCACTTGGGCAAGTTCTTGGTGGGCTAACGTGTACTTCTAATTTATAGAATTAATGTTACAAAAGCCCGCACAACTAGCGGGCTTTTTTTGTTTTATCACCTTTTACACATTTACATGCTCAATAAAACGTCAAATTAAGATAAATCTCATTTGGGTGTCGCTTTTCTTTATGCGACTATGTGTAGAAGGCATTATTTACCTAAGGAAAGGAGGTCTTGTGAACAAGGCTATAGAAATCAGGAAGCTAGGCAAGCTTGATGTCATTCATGCTTCTGCTCCTTACACACAGGATCCAACTCGTCTGTTCCATACCTTATGTGAGAACAAAACAGACAGTTTACTACTTGAATCAGCTGAAATTGATTCGAAACAAGACTTAAAAAGTCTACTTATTGTTGATTCTGCCGTCCGCATTGTCTGCTTTGGACACACTGTCACGATGACAGCGCTAACGCCAAACGGTCAGCACCTTCTCGCTCACCTTCATAACAATGTACACACCGATATAGACAATGAGTTTGAAAATTCTGTCTTAACGCTGAAATTTACCGCGCCGTGTGACACTTTAGACGAAGACTCTCGATTGTGTGAAGCCTCTTCGTTTGACGCACTTCGTCTGATTCAACATAGCTTCGACCTTAGTGAGCATGACAAGCACGCGATTTTCCTAGGTGGGTTGTTTGCGTATGATTTAGTCGCAAACTTTGAACCTTTGGGTGAAGCGGCAAAAACGAATCAATGCCCGGACTACGTTTTCTACGTTGCAGAAACACTGATTGTGGTCGATCACCAAACCGAAACGTACGACATCCAAGCAACACTTTTCGCCAATCAAACTGAAAAGGCTGTCCTTCAAGCCCGTATCGAGGATATTGTTGCTCAGTGTTCAAACCTGAAAGCACTACCGCAAGCCAAGAAGCTGTCATCAGTTGACGTCGAGACCAATATCTCGGACACGAATTTCTGCCAAATCGTCAAAGATCTGAAGAACTACGTCGTCAAAGGCGATATTTTCCAGGTTGTGCCATCACGACGCTTTACACTACCTTGCCCGTCGCCACTCGCGGCCTACAAAGAACTAAAACAGAGTAACCCTAGCCCTTACATGTTCTACATGCAGGATGAATTGTTTACCTTATTTGGTGCTTCACCTGAAAGTGCGCTTAAGTACGAAACAGAAACCAATCAGGTAGAAATCTATCCAATTGCGGGAACACGTCGCCGTGGAAAACGCCCTAATGGCACCATTGATTTCGATCTAGATAGTCGTATTGAGTTAGAACTGCGCAGCGACAAAAAAGAAAACGCTGAGCATATGATGTTGGTTGATTTGGCTCGAAATGATGTCGCACGTATCTCAGAAGCGGGCACACGACATGTGGCTGACTTACTGAAAGTGGATCGTTACAGCCACGTGATGCACTTAGTTTCTCGTGTGGTCGGTCAGCTGCGCAGTGATCTAGATGCCCTACACGCCTACCAAGCCTGCATGAATATGGGCACACTGACTGGCGCTCCTAAAATCCGAGCGATGCAGCTTATCCGAGATGTTGAAGGCGCAAGACGCGGCAGCTATGGCGGAGCGGTCGGTTACCTAACAGGTGAAGGCACACTAGATACCTGTATCGTCATTCGTTCAGCCTATGTTGAAAATGGCATCGCTCAAGTTCAAGCCGGTGCGGGGGTTGTCTTCGATTCGGACCCGCAAGCAGAAGCAGATGAAACACGAGGTAAAGCTCAAGCTGTCATCTCTGCTATTCAAGCAGCACACAAGGAGTAGTTGAGATGGCTAACATCGTATTTATAGATAATTTTGACTCATTTACTTATAACCTCGTGGATCAATTCCGCTCATTAGGACATGACGTTAAGATCTATCGAAACAGCATTCCGGCTGAAACCATTGAGCAAGCAGTCACTGACTTAGATAACCCTGTCATCGTTCTTTCTCCTGGTCCGGGAGCGCCTTCTGAAGCGGGTTCAATGCCCGAGATTATTCAAAGACTCAAAGGCAAAGTGCCAATCATTGGTATTTGCCTAGGCCACCAAGCTATCGTTGAAGCCTATGGCGGTACCGTTGCGGGCGCGGGCGAAATCATCCATGGTAAGGTGTCGATGATGGAACACCAAAATCACGCAACTTACGCTGAGCTTCCATCACCGTTGGCGATTGCGAGATACCACTCTCTAGTTGCGACCAGTGTGCCAGAGTCACTACAAATCACAGCGGAAGTCGATAACTTAGTCATGTCTGTCGTGCAAGAGCAAGACAAAGTATGCGGCTTTCAATTTCACCCAGAATCCATTATGACTACATATGGTGCGACGCTGCTGACAAATGCAATTAACTGGGCTTTAGACGGAAAAGAACAACGATAAGGAAAAATCATGGAACAGATCATTAATAAGCTATACGACCAGCAATCGTTGTCTCAAGAAGAAAGCCAAACCTTGTTTGATGTCATTATTCGCGGCGAGTTAGACCCTATTCTTATGGCGTCTGCGTTAACGGCTCTAAAGATAAAGGGCGAAACACCTGATGAAATCGCGGGTGCTGCCAAAGCTCTGCTCGCCAATGCCAAACCATTTCCTCGCCCAGATTACGATTTTGCTGACATTGTTGGTACAGGTGGTGACGGCCACAATACCATCAACATCTCTACAACGGCGGCTTTTGTCGCAGCAGCGTGTGGCCTGAAAGTCGCAAAACATGGTAACCGCAGCGTTTCAAGCAAATCAGGCTCTTCAGACCTGTTGGATTCTTTTGGGATTAACTTAGCAATGAGCGCTGAGGACACACGCAAAGCCATCGATACATTGGGTGTGGCATTTCTTTTTGCCCCTCAATATCACGGTGGTGTGCGTCATGCGATGCCAGTTCGCCAAACCATGAAGACCCGTACTATTTTTAACATTCTTGGCCCTTTGATTAACCCTGCAAGACCCAATATCCAATTGATGGGCGTATATAGTAAAGAACTCGTACGCCCTATCGCCGAAAGCATGCTACAAATGGGAATGAAACGCGCAGCGGTTGTGCACGGAAGCGGTCTAGATGAAGTTGCCATTCACGGCGATACGATTGTCGCTGAAATCAAAGATGGTGAGATTACAGAATATACGTTGAATCCGGCTGACTTTGGTGTAGAGACTTATCCACTCGAAGCAATTAAGGGTGGTGACCCAGAAGAAAATAAAGCGATTATCACCAATATTCTGACAGGAAAAGGGACGAAAGCACAATTGAGCGCTGTTGCGGTAAACGTTGCCCTGCTGATGCGTTTGTTTGGTCACGAAGACCTTAAAACCAATACAAAGCAAGCCATTGATGTGATGAACTCTGGCAAAGCGTATGAGTTAGTCAAGCTCCTCGCTGACCACGCTTAAGCCTCTTTAATATTTAGTCACTTTGTTACAGGTAAGTAAGATGACTCAAAAAAACGAAAATTTGTCCGAACACATTTCAGTGAAAGAAGCACAAATGGCCGAAGTATTGGCAAAGATTGTGCGCGACAAATATGTATGGGTAGAAGAGAGAAAACAGACACAGCCGCTAGAACGTTTTAAGGACGATCTTGTCCCTTCAGATCGCGGTTTCTATGATTCACTAACGAGTGGGAAAACGGCTTTCATTACTGAATGCAAAAAAGCATCCCCTTCTAAAGGGCTCATTCGTGATGAGTTCGACTTGGATTATATTGCCTCTGTTTATAATGAGCATGCAGATGCAATCTCCGTTCTCACTGATGAAAAGTACTTTCAAGGTAGTTTCGATTTTTTACCTCAGGTACGCAACCAAGTGACACAACCCGTACTGTGTAAAGACTTTATGGTCGACACGTACCAAGTTTATCTAGCGCGTCACTACGGGGCCGATGCCATTTTGCTGATGTTGTCCGTGCTTAATGACGACGAGTATCGAACGCTTGCTGACGTTGCTCACTCATTAAATATGGGCATCTTGACCGAAATCAGTAATGAAGACGAGCTACACCGTGCCGTGAACCTTGGCGCTCAAGTCATCGGGATCAACAACCGAAACTTACGCGATCTGACAACCGATTTAAATCGAACCAAGGAACTATCTCCTTTAATCCGTCAACTTGCACCTCAAGCAACGGTTATTTCTGAATCGGGTATCTACAACAACCAACAAGTGCGAGACCTTGCCGAATACGCAGATGGATTCTTGATTGGCAGCTCACTAATGGCAGAAAAGAACCTCGAACTTGCCGTGCGAAAAGTCATTTTAGGTGAAAACAAAGTTTGTGGTTTGACCCAGCCAGAGGACGCAGCGAAAGCCTATCAAGCGGGTGCCGTATTTGGTGGACTGATTTTTGTGAAAAACTCCCCACGATATGTTGATCTAGAAACAGCTCGCTTGACCATGAGCGGAGCGCCCCTTCAATTTGTCGGCGTTTTCCAAAATGAGGCGATTGAATTCATTTTGGATACCGTGAATGAGCTTGGCTTGAAAGCGGTTCAGCTCCATGGCCAAGAAGATCAGCAGTTCGTTGACGATTTAAAGACGCAACTTCCAGAAAATGTAGAAATCTGGAAAGCCTATGGTGTAACGGATTCACTTCCTACACTGCTTAGCAGCAACGTAGATCGACACCTTCTGGATACCAAGATTGGTTCACAAACGGGAGGCACAGGATTGGTCTTTGACTGGTCTCTTATCGGTGACCCGTCGCGTGTTATGTTAGCAGGTGGGATTACGCCATTTAACGCTCAGAAAGCATCTCAGCAAGGTTGCCTTGGATTGGATTTAAATTCCGGTGTAGAAAGCTCTCCCGGCAAGAAAGACCTAACGAAGCTAAATCAGGCATTCGCAGCCATTCGTGACTACTAAAATTAATAACAAATAATATGTATTGGTAGCGATACCAAACTCATTTAAAGGAATAATACCATGGCAAAACTCGATGCCTATTTTGGCGAATACGGTGGTCAGTACGTACCGCAAATTTTGGTTCCAGCACTGGAACAGCTTGAGCAAGCATTTATTGATGCACAACAAGACCCTGAGTTTCACAGCGAATTTATGGGCCTGCTACAGGAATATGCAGGTCGCCCTACTGCGCTGACCCTAACGCGTAACCTGACTAAAGGCACTAAAACCAAAATCTATTTGAAGCGAGAAGATTTGCTTCACGGTGGCGCTCATAAAACGAACCAAGTTCTCGGTCAGGCACTGCTGGCTAAGCGTATGGGTAAAAAGGAAATCATCGCTGAAACGGGTGCGGGTCAACACGGTGTTGCCACAGCATTAGCTTGTGCTCTATTAGGGCTTAAATGCCGAGTTTATATGGGTGCTAAAGACGTAGAACGCCAAAGCCCAAATGTATTCCGAATGAAGTTGATGGGCGCAGAAGTTATCCCTGTGCACTCTGGTTCAGCAACGTTGAAAGACGCGTGTAACGAAGCGCTACGCGATTGGTCAGGAAGCTACGAAGACGCGCACTATCTCTTGGGTACTGCGGCAGGTCCTCACCCTTTCCCGACTATCGTACGTGAATTCCAACGCATGATCGGTGAAGAAACGAAAAATCAGATCCTCGCACGTGAAGGACGACTACCAGACGCAGTCATCGCATGTGTTGGCGGTGGTTCAAACGCCATCGGTATGTTTGCTGATTTCATCGAAGAAAAATCGGTTCGCTTAATTGGTGTAGAGCCAGCAGGCAAAGGGATCGACACTGATCAACATGGTGCGCCACTTAAACATGGTAAAACTGGTATTTTCTTCGGTATGAAAGCGCCATTAATGCAAGATCCAAATGGTCAAGTTGAAGAGTCTTATTCTGTGTCTGCGGGGCTAGATTTCCCATCAGTTGGCCCACAACATGCCCACCTTAATGCCATTGGCCGCGCTGAATATGACAGCGTCACCGATGACGAAGCTCTAGATGCATTCCAAGAGTTAGCTCGTAGCGAAGGTATTATCCCTGCTCTGGAATCGTCTCATGCGCTTGCACAAGCACTGCGCATGGCGCGCGAAAACCCAGAGAAAGAGCAGTTGCTCGTGGTTAACCTATCTGGACGAGGCGATAAGGACATATTCACTGTACACGCAATCTTAGAAGAAAAAGGAGTGATCTAATGAACCGCTATGAAGCTATGTTTGAGCGCCTAAACAAGTGTAATCAAGGCGCATTCGTACCGTTCGTAACGGTTTGTGACCCTAACCCTGAACTTTCTTTAGAGATCATGGAAACCTTGGTTGAAGCGGGCGCAGATGCATTAGAGCTAGGCATTCCATTCTCAGACCCTTTAGCGGATGGACCTACCATTCAAGGTGCAAACATACGCGCATTAGAGTCAGGTGCAACACCCGATATTTGCTTTGAACTGATTGCAAAGATCCGTGCTAAGTACCCAGAGTTGCCTATTGGTTTGTTGATGTATGCCAACTTAGTTTTCGCCCGTGGTGTGGAGAATTTCTACGAGCGCTGCGCTAAAGCAGGAATTGACTCAGTACTGATTGCAGACGTTCCGACCAATGAAAGCTCTGAGTTTGTTGCTGCTGCTAAAAAGCATGGCGTTGAACCGATCTTTATTGCTCCCCCTACCGCTTCTGATGAGACTCTTCGTTCAGTCGCAGAGCTTGGTGGCGGATACACTTACTTACTTTCGCGTGCAGGCGTAACGGGTGCAGAAACCAAAGCCAACATGCCAGTAAGTGATATGCTAGGAAAACTGAATCAGTTTGACGCGCCACCAGCCCTACTTGGTTTTGGTATCTCAGAACCAGAACAAGTGAAACTGGCTATTCAATCCGGCGCGGCGGGTGCAATCTCAGGTTCTGCGGTGGTTAAGATTATTGAGAGCAACGTGAGCCAACCACAGACAATGCTGAGCCAGCTATCTGAATTTGTGACTGCAATGAAAGCAGCGACAAGTAAATAACCTCAGCTCTTCAAACACAAAAAGCGCCCACCGATGTAAGTCGGTGGGCGCTTTTATTTTAATCTTTATAGCGAGGATCAATGCGGTCTAGTTTACGCATCAGCGCTGGCCAAATAAATGCGCCATCCAACCCTTGCGCTTCTACGGCTTTACCTATCGAATTCACCACATCTTGTTCAATATTTATAAGCATTTGTTACGACGTAGGGGCTAACTTGGTTAACCTACTCGCCCAAGCCGGAGCCGCTACCCTCACACTAAATATTGTCGGAATTTTAGCGGGATTGGCAATCGCAAGAATCAACCGATTACCGAAGCAAGATGGGTTAGCAATCGGTATTGAGCTTGGAGTTAAAAACAGTACGCTCGCGCTGTTGGTTAGCGTGACCCTTATCGGCTCAAATACTATGTCGATTCCAATTATCGTCTATAGCGTTAGCATGTTTCTGTGCGCTGCCGTCCTCACGGTTTATGGCCGTCGTCATTCAAGCAAGTCTGTTTCAGTGGAAGTTGCTTAACCCTATTTGATTGTGTTTCACCTAGTATTTAACAACCGTTAAATACTAGGTTTCCCTCCTACTATTCAGCCCCCGTTACCGCTCCGTTTACTCACCAATCTCGCTCTTTATATGCAAAGACGTTAACAATAATGTAAATAATTACCTTATATGAGGTCAGAGTTTCAAAAGGAATTAGCATCGAGCCATGAGGAATTGCCTTCATCTGAAAATGATCATTTTGTTAACATAAACCTACCCAGTAAATCCCTACAATCATTAATCGAAACAACGGGTAAATGAATCTCTCATCACCAAAACAAATGGCAATCGTTTGCTACCGAGCCAAAAATTTGATCCCGCCAAAAAATATCGATTGTTTTATCAGTACCACACCCATTCATATTGCTAATTGTAAAAATAAAGTGTAAAAACCAAGACGATATTATTGCCCAAGTTTGAGTTTTAACTCAGATGGTAATTCTAGAAAATTAAATTTTGTTAGCACAGAGGTTATGGAAGTGTTAAAGAAAAAGAGTTTACTAAGCAACATTGGTGTACAAGTCGTTATTGCAATGATCGTGGGTACTGTCGTAGGTGCCACGATGGGGAATAGCGCCTCAATGTTTGCTCCACTGGGTGCGATTTTTATCAACCTGATTAAAATGCTGGTTATCCCTTTGGTAGCGGTAGCGCTTATCTCTGGTGCAGCTGGTCTAGGTAACAGCCAGTCAGCAGGGAAAGTTGGCATAACAACTTTAGGTTACTTTGGTTTGACGTCGGCATTGGCCGTTGCTCTTGCTCTATTTATGGGTGAAGTTTTCAAACCAGGCATGGGTATCGATGTTTCTGGCGTCGAAGGCATGTTCTCGTCCGAATACGCTTCAAAAGGTGAATTGCCATCTTTCTGGGCTACCATCACAGGTATGATCCCAACCAACGTTTTCCAATCACTAAACGAAGCGAATATTCTTCAGATCCTTGTGTTCTGTATGTTCTTTGGTATTGCGATTTCTAAGCAATCAAAAGAACGCCGTGAGCCTATCATTAACGGCGTAAACTGCATCGTTGACGCGATGGTTTGGATGATCAACAAAGTAATGATCATTGCTCCAATTGGTGTATTTGGCCTAATGGCAGAAGCAGTAGGCACATTCGGTTTTGGCGCACTAATGGTCGTCTTCAAACTGTTCGTTGTGTACGTTGCTGCCATTCTAATCTTCGGCTTTGTTGTTTACCCTCTAATGGTTCATATCTTCACTAAGACCTCAGCGAAGAAGTTCCTAACCGCAATGAAGAAACCACAAGCAGTTGCTCTTTCAACGGCATCTTCTATGGCTACACTACCAGTTACTATGGATACTTGTGAGAAAGAACTGGGCGTTAGAAACTCGACGGCATCATTTGTACTGCCACTTGGTGCAACCATCAACATGTCAGGTAACGCGATTTACTACGGCCTTGTTGCTATCTTCTTTGCGCAGCTGTTCAACATCGACCTAGGTATGGGCGCGTACATCGCGATCATCGTAACGTCTACGCTAGGTGCGGTTGGTCAAGCCGGTGTTCCTGGTCCTTCTTTCCTAGTGGTCGCTGTTCTGCTAGCGGCGGGCATTCCAATTGAAGGTCTACCACTGCTGTTCGCTCTAGACCGTATTTTCGACATGATTCGTACTGCGCTAAACATCACTGGTGATGCGGCTTGTGCTGTTATCGTTGATGCAATCATCGAAGACGAAAAAGAAGTAGAGTTACAAAAGCAAGAAGCTTGAGTTTAAGCGTACAAAAATCAAGTAGGAGGAGGTCTAGCGGCCTCCTTCCTCTCACACAACCATACAAGTGTGGGTCGAATATGTCAGTGACTGACGCTACTCTTATAACGAATTCAGCCCCCTAAACTTTCACGAGTTTGTGCGACCAATCAATACTTAGCAGGCATAAATCCACGCTTCATTTATTGTCCTGCGGAGACTTAATCCCTCTATAATGCATGGCCTCTTACCCGATTCGTTTGGTAATGAGAAACTAGGTCACCTTGAGCGGCAAGAGCCGCTTCAACACGTTGTTCAAAGTTATCCGGCTTTTTATCCTTACGTAAGAAGTATTTTGCTGGCTCCCTTCTAAATGACTCTCCTGTAATAACCGCCTCTTTGCCATGTTCCATAAACGCTAAGATTTGAGCTAATGGATAAGTCATATCGCCTTCTCGATGAAAAGAAAGTTTACCAATATCAATACCCATGATCCCCATTGGCCGGTAGCCCGTTTGGTTTTTGTTCTCAAATTGCAATACGATATTTAAGCCAAGGTGATTTTCTAATATTCCCATTTTGTCAAATGATGCCGCTCCAACTCTCCCATGGCGCCACGAGTAGACAATTTGCCTGTTTCGATCAAAGTAAACTTCCGCGTCTTGAGGTTTGAGTAAGAAAAGCAACCACATACCTAAAGATAAAGCGCCCATGAAGGAAAAAGGCCGATACCGAAAAGGAAATGGTCTAGCTCTCCAAGTTGCTTAAGCGCTCTCATATGAGTAAACAATGTCACATCGCCGTCTTGCTCAAAATAGATACTGAAACCTTTAATGGAATTATCTGCGAGAGCTATCCCACGCCGATAAATATCTTCTTTTTTCTTATCTCCGTCCTTTTGTGCATCGGAAAGTCGGTTTATGTATCTGGCTTTGTCTTCTTCATAGCTTTCAATCATACGAGCTGCCTGAGCCTTGTGAGCTTCAAAATCATATTGGTAACGAGAATCGTAGATAAAATACAGGGTCAATACGGTTAGCATCAGCATCCATGGCACGACAATGGTATTTCGGCGAGTATGATAGCCAGTCCTTAACGTCAACAGATTATCATTGACCGTCATAAACGGTTCGAGCGGGTCTTTCATCGGGACAACAATCACTTCAGCTCGAAATTGCGCCCACCATTTTGAAAAAGGTTGCGCTTTTGTTGTGAATATTCCTTTAGAGCCGCGATTCATTTATTTGCTCAACACACCATCATGTCCCAAAAAATGTATTTACATAGCCAACGGTTTAATAACATTCTTCTCGTAGAGCTCGACCAAGTTATGACTTGCACCAAGCACCATTTCTAGTCGCTGATCAAAGTTCTTGGGCTTCTTATCATCGAACAGGAAAAAGCGTGCAGGCTCACGCTGAAATGATTCGCCAGTAATCACAGCGTCTTTTCCTTTTTCCATGAAAGCCAGCAATTGAGCAAGTAGGTAAGTGAGGTCTTCTTCTTTATGGAAAATGAGTCTTTCGGCATCGATCCCCCACACAGCACTGGGCCAGAAACCGCCTTTCTTCTTGTTCTCGAACTGAAGAAAGATACTCAACCCCATCATGTTTTCTTTGATCCCTATATCTTCAAAGCGAGCAGCTCCAATACGGCCCCAACGCCATGTGTAAACAATACCTCGACGTCGGTCAAAATAAACCTCCGCATCTCTGGGCTTTATAAAAAATAATCCAAAAAAGCATGCGGCTGAACTCCCGCAGACGCCCAACATCAGAAAGCCAAAAAGTGTCCATACCAAATAGCCTTGTAGGTACTTGCTCTCTAGGTAGGTAAAAATGGTTGGTTCACCGTCCTTTTCTACATAAACCATATAACTTTTAATCAACTGGTTATAGTCTTCAACTCTACCTAAATAGTATTTCTCTTCTTCTGCATTATTGTCCTTTTTAGCTTCTAGAAGCCACTCCTCCCTTTGCTTTTTCTCGTTTTGGAAATACTCAATATTTTCGATGGCTAACTCTTTTTGTCGATCTACATTAGGAATTATACCAAGCCATAAGTAGGTACTAAAGATTGAAGCGAATAGCAAAGGTAAGCCGATTGTGTTTCTCCTGCTATGGAAGCCGGTGCGAATGGTTAAAGTGTCATCATTGACGGACATGATAGGCTCCAATGGGTCTTCCATTGGCACCACGATCACTTCTGCTCGAAATTGCGCCCACCACTTAGAAAAAGGTTGTGCAAATTTGGTAAATATCCCCATTTCCTGGCGTTTCATTTATTTTCCCCAAGGTGTGGTGTTTGGTTATTCATCAAACATACTCATTTGGCTATTGTTGATATATCTGATTTAAAGCCAACACACCGATGGCCATTAATACCTGTTAATTCACTACTTTTAGATTCGCATAGAGGTCGGGAAGTACGTGCTCGTGCTCTAGCAACTTCTCTAATCGTTCTTCAAATGGCTCCGGTCTTTTATCGATAAAAAAGTACGTTTTCGATTCTGGTCTATGGAAGCTCTCGCCTGTTATTACCGCACTCTTGCCGTTGTCCATAAAATTAAATAGCTGCGCCAAGAAATAATCATTATCTCTTCCTGAATTGAGATGCACTTTTCCTGTCGGCTGAACAGTCACAGGAACCACGTCATAACCACCTTTACCCTTTTTGTTTTCACAATAAAAGTAGAGAAGCAGTCCCGTTTTACGCTCTAAGAACCCTAAGTTCTCGAAACGGCAAGCCGCCAGTCGTCCAAAAAACCAGGTGTAAACAAGGCCACGCTTTCTGTCGAAATATATATGCGCAGGCTTTGGAGATTTGATGAAAAACACTGTAAAGAATAAGGTTAATGACAAAATCACACTTGCAATAACTAATTCAGAAATAAATGATTTACGTATATTTTCCGCACCATATGTCAATACAGCCCTACCGTAGTTGATTAAAGAATATTCTCCTTCCTCATCAAACCAAGCTCGATAAAACTTAGACCACTGTTTATCGAAAGCATCAAATGGTTCCCCCCTAGCCTCTTGGGCCTTATATTCAATAACCCTTTCCTTTGCAGTAATCAGCGAAGCAGAATTAGGGCCTAAGTCACCGACAAAAACAAAGGCCAAATACCATAGCCCAATAACTAGAGGTAGAAGGTAGGCAAATCGTAAACCATGCCTAGCATCACGCACAGTCAGGACATCATCCGTCACCGTCATAAAAGGCTCTAACGGATCATGAGCTGGCTGTATCGGCTTAAATTGGGAAGTAAAGGACTCCCGCCATTTACTGAGCCTTTGTGGGTATTGGTATCTAACTAAAAAGCCTTGGCTGTTTGTTCTTTTCATTGTTTCTGTTGTCACGTAAGTAAACTGAATCGTTGGCTACCGGTGTTGGTTACACAAATAAGGTGATGGTTGCTGGTGCTCTCTTTTAATATTCCTTTAGAGCCGCGATTCATTTATTTATCACACTAAATCGCATGGCCTCTTACCCGATTCGTTTGGTAGTGAGAAACTAGGTCACCTTGAGCGGCAAGAGCCGCTTCAACACGTTGTTCAAAGTTATCCGGCTTTTTATCCTTACGTAAGAAGTATTTTGCTGGCTCCCTTCTAAATGACTCTCCTGTAATAACCGCCTCTTTGCCATGTTCCATAAACGCTAAGATTTGAGCTAATGGATAAGTCATATCGCCTTCTCGATGAAAAGAAAGCTTACCAATATCAATACCCATGATCCCCATTGGCCAGTAGCCCGTTTGGTTTTTGTTCTCAAATTGCAATACGATATTTAAGCCAAGGTGATTTTCTAATATTCCCATTTTGTCAAATGACGCCGCTCCAACCCTTCCATGTCGCCACGAGTAGACAATTTGCCTGTTTCGATCAAAGTAAACTTCCGCGTCTTGCGGTTTTAGCAAGAAAAGCAACCACATACCTAAAGATAAAGCGCCCATGAAGGAAAAAAGGCCAATACCGAAAAGGAAATGATCTAGCTTCCCAAGTTGCTTAAGCGCTCTAATATGAGTAAACAATGTGACGTCACCGTCTTGCTCAAAATAGATGCTAAAGGCTTTAATTTGTTTATCTTCATCAGCGACTCTTCCACGATAGTAGCTCTCATCATCTTTTCGCCCTTCTTTCTGAAAGTCTATAACCCAGCGTTCGTATTTATTTTTTCTATCTTGGTGAAATTCAATCATACGCTCAGCTCGAGCCTTGTGAGCTTCAAAATCATATTGGTAGCGAGAATCGTAGAAAAAATACAGGGTCAATACGGTTAGCATCAGCATCCATGGCAAGACAATGGTATTTCGGCGAGTATGATAGCCAGTCCTTAACGTCAACAGATTATCATTGACCGTCATAAACGGTTCGAGCGGGTCTTTCATCGGGACAACAATCACTTCAGCTCGAAATTGCGCCCACCATTTTGAAAAAGGTTGCGCTTTTGTTGTGAATATTCCTTTAGACCCGCGATTCATTTATTTATCACACTAAATCGCATGCCCTTTTGGCCTGTGGGTTTGGTAGTGATGGACTAAATCCCCTTCAGCCTTCAGCGCTGCATCTACACGCGCTTCAAAGTTGTCTGGCTTAGGATCCACTCGCCAAAATAGCTTTGCAGGTTTACGCTTAAATGACGGCACTGTGATGACTGCTTCTTTGCCATGATCCATAAACGCAAGGATTTGCGCTAATGGGTAGGTGGTATCTGCTTCGGTATGAAAAGCGAGCTTACCAGTATCAATACCGACAATCGCCATCGGGCGATAGCCCTTCTGCTTTTTGTTTTCAAACTGCAACACGATATTAATACCAACTTGGTTCTCAATCAGCCCCATTTTATCAAAGTAGGCCGCGCCCACTCGGCCATGGCGCCAGCTATATACAATTTGGCGTTGGCGGTCAAAGTAGACTTCGGCATCTCTGGGTTTTAGAAAGAAAATGAGCCACATAGCAATGCTCGGTAACAAAAAAAAACATAACAGAAGAAAGCCAGTAAGAAAATAACCAAGCTCGCCTTCAATTTCCTTAGCCCTTAAATAAGTTGCCCATGTCACCTCACCATTTTCATTAAGCAGCGCACTGGCACGCTTTTCAATATCATCAGTTCTGTACGATGGGTCTCTCAACGCCCTCTGCTGCTCAACATATTCCAGCATTTCATGTGCATATTCCTGCTTACTTTCAAAATCAGGCAGCCAATCATTAAGCATATAAATCGAAAAAAAGCTAAACAGCAACATCAGCGGAATAAGGATCGTATCGCGCCGGTTATGATAGCCTGTTCGTACGGTCAGCACCTTATCATCTACCGATACTATAGGATCGAGAGGGTCTTCCATAGGAATGACAATTACCTCAGAGCGAAACTCCTGCCACCACTTGGAAAAAGGCTGGGCTTTGGTGGTAAATATGCCCCAAAATCGACGTTTCATTTATTTTCCCCAAGGTGTGGTGTTTGGTTATTCATCAAACATACTCATTTGGCTATTGTTGATATATCTGATTTAAAGCCAACACACCGAGGGCCATTAATACCTGTTAATTCACTACTTTTAGATTCGCATAGAGGTCGGGAAGCACGTGCTCGTGCTCTAGCAACTTCTCTAATCGTTCTTCAAATGGCTCCGGTCTTTTATCGATAAAAAAGTACGTTTTCGATTCCGGTCTATGGAAGCTCTCGCCTGTTATTACCGCGCTCTTTCCATTGTCCATAAAATTAAACAATTGAGCGAAGAAGTAGTCATTATCTCTTTCTGAATTGAGATGCACTTTTCCTGTCGGCTGAACGGTCACAGGAACCACGTCATAACCACCTTTACGCTTTTTGTTTTCACAATAAAAATAGAGAAGTAATCCCGTTTTCCGCTCTAAGAACCCTAAATTCTCGAAACGGCAAGCCGCCAATCGTCCAAAAAACCAGGTGTAAACAAGGCCACGCTTTCTGTCGAAATATATATGCGCAGGCTTTGGGGATTTGATAAAAAACACCGTAAAGAATAAGGTTAATGACAGTATCACGCTAGCGATAACAACGTCTGAAATCAGAGACTTTTTTTGTGACTCTCTGCCATAAGTAAAAATAGCTTTGCTATAGCTTAAGAAAGAATAGCTTCCGTCATCATCAAACATCATTCGATAATAGGAATACCGCCTATTGTGATAATCATCAAAATAAAAATCTTTTGTATCTTTAGCTTGATATTCAGCTAATTTATCTCTCCCATAAGACACTGATGCAGAGTTTGGTCCTAAATCCCCAATAAAAGCACAAGACAAAATCCATAACCCAATAACCAAAGGCAAAAGGTAGGCAAATCGCAAACCATGCCTAGCATCACGCACAGTCAGGACATCATCCGTCACCGTCATAAAAGGCTCTAACGGATCATGAGCTGGCTGTATCAGCTTAAATTGGGAAGCAAAGGACTCCCGCCATTTACTGAGCCTTTGTGGGTATTGGTATCTGACTAAAAAGCCTTGGCTGTTTGTTCTTTTCATTGTTCTTTTGTAATCAAAGCCAACAGAGTCGCTGGCCTACTTTTAATCAACACAGATTTCTCAAATTAGATGTTGCGTATACAAATCTGGCAATTCATGGTCTCTTCTCAATATTTCCTGTACCCGCAGATCAAAGTTCTCAGGCTTCTCATCGATATAAAAGTAATATTTTGGCTGAGGCCGGACAAATCGTTCACCCTTAATCACTGCGCTTTTGCCTTTATCCATAAAGGCAAAAATTTGAGCCATGAGCTCCGTATTGTCACTTTCATTGTTGAAATGCGCACGTCCTGTCGGCTGAAGCCCAAACCTAGCCGGCCAGAACTGTTTTTTCTTGTGTTCACTGTACAATATAAAATCAAGTCCATAGCTGCTTTCACGGTAACCAAGGTTATCGAAGTGACAAGCGGCCACTTTCCCCCAACGCCATGTGTAAACAATCTGACGTTGCCTATCGAAATAAATATCAGCAACTCTCGGTAATCGAAAGAAAGCTACGGTGCCTGCGATAGAAATAATCAACAACATGAAAGAAATTATTATGTTTTCATGTAAAATTTCTTTTTGATACTCCCCACCATAATTATTTACGGCATTTAAGCGCTTAAATAATGAGCTCTTTCCCTCTTCACCAACTAAAGATTCGTAGTAAATAAAATCTGTACTATCGAAAGAGCGCCCGGCGTCGATGAACTCTTGCTTTCTCTCAACCATTCTATTGGCAGATGCTATCTCAGTGTCACTTGGCCACAAGCCACTAGTGACATAAATGAACAGTCCCCAAAATGCCAACACAAAAGGAGCGATGTATACAAATCGCATGGAATGCATAGGGGAAGCCACGGAAAGCCTAGTATCGTCCACCAACATAATCGAGTTCAGAGGATCGTTATAGGTATCAAGAGTGACGCGATCATTGAGCCACTCGCGTAGCTCTACAAATCTTCTAGCGCGTTGCAGCAGCCCAATAGAGCCGCTCTTATTTCTTTTTTCTATCATTGAGTTTGATTTAAAGCCAACACACCGATGGCCATTAATACCTGTTAATTCACTACTTTTAGATTCGCATAGAGGTCGGGAAGCACGTGCTCATGCTCTAGCAACTTCTCTAATCGTTCTTCAAATGGCTCCGGCCTTTTATCGATGAAAAAGTACGTTTTCGATTCCGGTCTATGGAAGCTCTCGCCTGTTATTACCGCACTCTTGCCGTTGTCCATAAAATTAAACACTTGAGCGAAGAAGTAGTCATTATCTCTTTCTGAATTGAGGTGCACTTTCCCTGTCGGCTGAACGGTCACAGGAACCACGTCATAACCACCTTTACCCTTTTTGTTTTCACAATAAAAGTAGAGAAGTAGTCCCGTTTTCCGCTCTAAGAACCCTAAATTCTCGAAACGGCAAGCCGCCAATCGTCCAAAAAACCAGGTGTAAACAAGGCCACGCTTTCGGTCGAAGTATATATGCGCAGGCTTTGGGGATTTGATAAAAAAGACTGTGGTACATACAGCAAGGGAGATTGCAATCAAAGAAATAGCAACATTAAAATACACAGATTCTCTATAGGTTTGAGAACTGTAATTAGCTACTGCATTAAGATAGTTCCCAAAAGAGTAGTCACCATTTTCGCTAAAAAGTGCTTTTGAATAAGCGTAGAATTGCTTGTCATATGGAAGGCCTTCACTCTCTTTCATTTCATAATATGAAATACTTTCTTTAGCATAGGCTATCTCATCTGGATGAGGACCGACACGCTCAATAAAAACAAAGGATAGAACCCATAAGCCAAGTACTAAAGGCAAAAGGTAGGCAAATCGTAAACCATGCCTCGCATCACGTACAGTCAGGACATCATCGGTCACCATCATAAAAGGCTCTAACGGATCATGAACTGGCTGTATCGGCTTAAATTGGGAAGCAAAGGACTCCCGCCATTTACTGAGCCTTTGTGGGTATTGGTACCTGACTAAGAAGCCCTGACTGTTTGCTCTTTTCATTGTTCTTTTGTAATCAAAGCCAACAGAATCGCTGGCCTACTTTTAATTAACACAGATTTCTCAAATTAGATGTTGCGTATACAAATCTGGCAATTCGTGATCTCTTCCCAATATTTCCTGTACTCGCCGCTCAAAGTTCTCAGGCTTCTCATCGATATAAAAGTAATATTTTGGCTGAGGCCGGACAAATCGTTCACCCTTAATCACTGCGCTTTTACCTTTATCCATAAAGGCAAAAATTTGAGCCATGAGCTCCGTATTGTCACTTTCATTGTTGAAATGCGCACGTCCTGTCGGCTGAAACCCAAACCTCGCCGGCCAGAACTGTTTTTTCTTGTGTTCACTGTACAATATAAAATCAAGTCCATAGCTGCTTTCACGGTAACCAAGGTTATCGAAGTGACAAGCGGCCACTTTCCCCCAACGCCATGTGTAAACAATCTGACGCTGGCGGTCGAAATAAAGGTCAGCAACCCTCGGTAAGCGAAAAAAGGCAATGGTTCCACATATAGATAAAGCTAGTAATGAAAAAATAATTACTATATGCCAAAAAACCTTACTTCTATAACGTTCACTACTGTACTCTTTTACGGTATGTAAATACTCAAATAAGGAGCTTTTCCCATCTTTACCAACTAAAGATTCGTAATAAAGAAAATCAGTATTATCGAAGGAACGCCCCGCTTCGATGAACTCTTGTTTACGTTCAATCATTCTATTGGCAAATGTTACCTCACTATTACTCGGTAGAAAGTCACTTGCAACATAAAACAGCAATCCCCAAAGCGCTAATACCAAAGGAGTGATGTATACAAATCGCATGGAATGCATAGGGGAAGCCACGGAAAGCGTAGTATCGTCCACCAACATAATCGAGTTCAGAGGATCGTTATAGGTATCAAGTGTGACGCGATCATTGAGCCACTCGCGTAGCTCTACGAATTTTCTAGCGCGTTGAAGCAGCCCAAAAGAGCCGCTCTTATTTCTTTTTTCTATCATTGAGTTTGATTCACAGCCAACACACCGATGGCCATTAATACCTGTTAATTGACTACTTTTAGATTCGCATAGAGGTCGGGAAGCACGTGCTCATGCTCTAGCAACTTCTCTAATCGTTCTTCAAATGGCTCTGGCTTTTTATCGATAAAAAAGTACGTTTTCGACTCTGGTCTATGGAAGCTCTCGCCTGTTATTACCGCGCTCTTTCCATTGTCCATAAAATTAAACACTTGAGCAAAGAAGTAGTCATTATCTCTTCCTGAATTGAGATTCACTTTTCCTGTCGGCTGAACAGTCACAGGAACCACGTCATAACCACCTTTACCCTTTTTGTTTTCACAATAAAAATAGAGAAGCAGTCCCGTTTTACGCTCTAAGAACCCCAAATTCTCGAAACGGCAAGCCGCCAGTCGTCCAAAAAACCAGGTGTAAACAAGGCCACGCTTTCTGTCGAAATATATATGCGCAGGCTTTGGGGATTTGATGAAAAAGATCGTAAAGAACAAAGTTAGAGATAACACCACACCCGCTATGACAGAATCAGAGATAAGAAACTTACGCTGCGTCTCCGTACCATGAGCAAGAACTGCTTTTGTATAACCAATGAGAGAATACTCACCATCATTTTCAAACATTAGTTTATAGTATTTATAATCCTCTTTGTGATATTCACTAAATGGTAAACCTTGAGCTTCCATTTTTTGATACTTAGCAAGCTTTTCTTCTCCAGTATGAATAGAAGCTGTATTTGACCCTAGCTTACCAATAAAAAAGAACGACAAAACCCAAAGCCCAATAACCAAAGGTAAAAGGTACGCAAATCGTAAACCATGCCTCGCATCACGCACAGACAAAACATCATCAGTCACCGCCATAAAAGGTTCTAACGGATCATGAGCTGGCTGAATCGGCTTAAATTGGGAAGCAAAAGACTCTCGCCATTTACTGAGTCTTTTTGGGTATTGGTATCTGACCAAGAAACCTTGGCTATTTGCTCTTTTCATTGTTTCTGTTGCCACGTAAGTAAACTGAATCGTTGGCTACCGGTGTTGGTTACACAAATAAGGTGATGGTTGCTGGTGCTCTCTTTTAATATTCCTTTAAAACCTCGATTCATTTATTTATCACACTAAATCGCATGGCCTCTCACCCGATTCGTTTGGTAGTGAGAAACTAGGTCACCTTGAGCGGCAAGAGCCGCTTCAACACGTTGTTCAAAGTTATCCGGCTTTTTATCCTTACGTAAGAAGTATTTTGCTGGCTCCCTTCTAAATGACTCTCCTGTAATAACCGCTTCTTTGCCATGTTCCATAAACGCTAAGATTTGAGCTAATGGATAAGTCATATCGCCTTCTCGATGAAAAGAAAGCTTACCAATATCAATACCCATGATCCCCATTGGTCGGTAGCCCGTTTGGTTTTTGTTCTCAAATTGCAATACGATATTTAAGCCAAGGTGATTTTCTAATATTCCCATTTTGTCAAATGATGCCGCTCCAACTCTCCCATGACGCCACGAATAGACAATTTGTCTGTTTCGATCAAAGTAAACTTCCGCGTCTTGAGGTTTGAGTAAGAAAAGCAACCACATACCTAAAGATAAAGCGCCCATGAAGGAAAAAAGGCCAATACCGAAAAGGAAATGATCTAGCTCTCCAAGTTGCTTAAGCGCTCTCATATGAGTAAACAATGTCACATCGCCGTCTTGCTCAAAATAGATACTGAAACCTTTAATAGAATTATCTGCGAGAGCTATCCCACGCCGAAAAATTTCCTCTTCTTCTTTATCTCCTTCCTTTTGAGCGTCGGAAAGGTAGCTTATGTATCTGGCTTTGTCTTCTTTATAGCTTTCAATCATACGAGCTGCCTGAGCCTTGTGAGCTTCAAAATCATATTGGTAGCGAGAATCGTAGATAAAATACAGGGTCAATACGGTTAGCATCAGCATCCATGGCACGACAATGGTATTTCGACGAGTATGATAACCAGTCCGTAACGTCAACAGATTATCATTGACCGTCATAAACGGCTCGAGCGGGTCTTTCATCGGGACAACGATCACTTCTGCTCGAAATTGCGTCCACCATTTTGAAAAAGGTTGCGCTTTTGTTGTGAATATTCCTTTAGAGCCGCGATTCATTTATTTTCCCCAAGGTGTTGTGTTTGGTTTTTCATCAAGCATACCTATTTGACTCGTGCTTATGTAGCCGCTGCTGGTTAAATAGCGTTTTGGCACAACAGTGTTTGGTGTCGGTTCATAACACCAGATCAGACGAGCCGGATGCGAAAACTCGACATTGACCGTGACATGCAGACCGTCTTCTTTGGCGATACATAACGCCTTATCTTCAAATGCTGCCACCAGCGCACTCCTGAAAGTTTCGGTCATGGCCTTATCGGGCTCAGGTACTGAGTAAGCCGCGTATTTGGCATCATCAAGTTCACGATAAATCGAGCCATGCAGTTGAGATACATTCATTTTAAAATCCGGTAAGACGAATACGTAACTGAACTTGTATCGATATGGCACTGAGCCATAAGGACGAATACTGCTGTCTACGATAGTGAGTTTTGGTGCGTAAAAATAGTTTAAAAACTCCTGCGACTCGATGTTCAATGCGGCATCAAAGTACTTAATGTTATCAGATGTCACAGCCTTGTTGTTATCAGATACCGCAGCGGCGATAACATCTATCCTCTCTTGAACAGTATCAATGTCTTCTTGCTTCTTAAAATCACTCCAAAACGGATAATACTTACTGGTCCCCCAGAAAGAGCTGTAGAGCAAGTTTTCAAAACTATTTTTGCCAAATCGGTCGATTT
Organism: Vibrio japonicus; assembly: GCF_024582835.1. Lineage (NCBI taxonomy): Bacteria > Pseudomonadati > Pseudomonadota > Gammaproteobacteria > Vibrionales > Vibrionaceae > Vibrio > Vibrio japonicus. Next base: position 1,140,457 of record NZ_CP102096.1, on the reverse strand, counting down.
GATATGCGCTAAATAGGAGGCCAGCAAGACCAACGACTAATAATATGACTCCAACAGGGCCCTCGATGACAGAAAGGGCAATCAATAGACTGGAGACGCCACCAGTCAGATAGCCCAGAGAAGCTTGTTTATTGCCTGACCTATAACTAGTAAAAACATCCCAGAAGTAAATAAATGCCATTGCTACGTTTGCACCGACAACAAGTCCTTTTATAGGCGCTGCCGCTAGACGCGTATCTAGACGCTGACTGTAAGCTTGTAAACTGCGTACTCCGAGCTTTTCAGCTAACTGCTTACTCATATTCGGTAACTGCTTTTGAAGAGCAAGAAGTGCCCTCTCAGTTCCACGTGCTGCAACATTTACCCCTTTAGCACTGTACTGGCTAAGAGTAATACTGTCTGCGGTAATCGCCGCGAGCGTGGACAACATTTTCACCGTACGATACGCATATTCTTTGTCATCATTGACGGGATCAAGTGTATCGAACTGTGTTTGAGCCAAAAGATCATTTATGGTGTTCACATTTGCTTGATACGACCAATAGGTCAGTCCTAAGCCAGCACTTTCTTGAGCGAAGTGCAGAAGTGTTTTTGTGGGAAGCTTATCGGCCAGTTTTTTGAGCCATTCAGGCGCTGATGTTGTTGGTTCAGCTTCCAGTAATTCGAAAATACGTTGCTCTGCTCGGTTTGCTTTCATTTCAGACCAATTGAGAAGTTTTTCTCCAAATTGCACGTTCGATTTGGTTGAATTCGTTTGACCCGTTTGTTTATAGATTAAGTTTTCGATGTCATCCAGAGCCACGTTTAGTCGATTCCCAGTAAACCGAACTCCTAACAAGGCATCAAATAATGATGGTAAGGTTGATCTGTAAAAACACTCTAACCCAGAATTTCCTAGTAACTTAGTGCCATAAGTGAACTCAGCTTGTATGCGGGCTAAATAATTGCCTATAGAAGTTAATACTGGAGGAACAGCATGGTGCCAATTTATTTGTTCTTGAGGTTGAAGAAATACCATCTGAATGGCTTTTAGAGAAATCCCCCACACCTTATCTAATGAGGTGAGTTCTTCTGTATAAAAGGCTTCACCAACCCATCTATCCATGCTTTCAATACCTTCTTCACTTGCGGTAACGCCTTCAAAAAGCGAGCCAAGAAGGAACAGCAATTTACCCATCTCAGCAGCAGGATCGATAATTCCTTGCTGACGAATATCAAAGTAGTGTCTTAGATAGCAAGTTAGAGAACCAACCTCATCTTCAGCGCCTTTACCCGCAACAAAATAGTCCATTAGAGCAAGCAATTTCTTGCGTTCCGTCTTTTTCGTGCTGATTTCTCTTTGGTAAGCTTTCAAAAATAGTGGGAGTCTTTCCGTATCAAGGTTCTCTTCTGCTGCTTGTTTAACTTCAGGAATGTCGCTTTCAAGACACGACTGTGCATACTGACCAATCGTCAATGGGTATTGGTTGACACTTACATAGGCTTGCTGCTCAGCGACATTTTTCGAGATGACTTTGGAGATATCCCGCTGACGTCCAGTAGGATCAAACAAAGCCACCAAAGTGCCGTCTTTATGCTCGCTATGGCTTTTTTGCATGGTTTCAACCACACCTTCAGCAGCAAGGTGATAACTTAGTGTAGTGGTTGCCAAATCAAGGCCATGGGGCATCGGTTTCGCGCTGTCTTTGTCTGCCAACCATTTTTCATCGTTATTACGATAATCCTCAACCAAAGCACTGAGGTTCTCTTGCGTCGCCTCTTGGCTAAACTCCGTTTGCGGCGAACTTAAATCCACTTGCTGCATGGATTTTTTACGTAAGTCTTTATCACCGTTCATTTTGTCAATGATGGCCGCCGACCACTCATGCTCTGAGTACGCGATGGAGATTTTTTTCGTGTTGGCGGTTACAAATGCAAAGGGATAGAAGGTCGAGCCAGATGAGGTATCGAGCGTTAAGCCATCTTGTGCGTTCTCTTCATTGGTGAAGAAGTACTTCTCAAACTTCTCAAGCACACCAGTTGCAGTTTGGGTTTGGGCGTATTTGAAGATGTGGAAAGGTCGGTTCTCTTCCTCACTTTCTTCCTTAATGTATATCCAACCCTCTCGAAGCAGTCTCAGTAAGTAACCACCAGTTTCCTTCAGTCCTGATGCAGCCGTCATCTCCGACATGCTCGGTGGCGCCTGAGCAGGCATCACCTCATCAAAGAAATTCGCGTAGCCGTATCGAACTGGGTAGATTGGAATAACGTTTTCAATCACGCCCGCCACTTCGTTCATGAAAGGCTCCACCGTGTCAATGGTTTTGGTGGTGTTCACTACCGCTTCAATGGACTCGCTTTCAATAGAATGAGTGTCATCTGCGGCTTTAATCACCTTCACATTATCGGTATTGGCAAGAAGTGCAGCCGCCTTACTTTGCATCTTGATAAATACATCAGAAGTCAGATCAGGCAACTGCTTCATATAAGCACTTAAAGTATCAATATGTTTATCAAACACTTCATCGGATAAGTAAGCGTATTGCAGCTTGCTTGCTTCACCACGCAAGAAGTTTAAACGGCCTTGGATTTTATTAAGCAGTGAATCTAGCTCTTCATTGATGGTCTTTTCTGCAGCTTGCCAATTGTAATTCGCCAGATAGGTTTGTGGATTGCCTTTACCTCGTTCTCGCATGTACGCCAGCATTCGGTCTGTGGTTTCGTGAGGCGCTAAGCGAAGTAAAACCGACAGTAGTTCCCCTTCCTCTAACACTTGCGGCATTGTGTACGACAGTAGGGCTTCTGTGGTATGCGGCAGAGGTTGATCAACGTTGCCGATAATGGCATCACAGGTTTTCGACACATCAAATGTGGTCTCTGGATGAAAATGGGTGAAGTGTTGGGTGGTTTCCGCTTTCACCATGTCTTGAAAGTAAACATCGCTACTTAGAGTTTGACCGATACTTCCCCAAGGTGTGCCAATCGTTTCGATTCTTGTGGGTTGCCAAAAACCACGTTGCCCTTTGGTGGCAATATCAAAAAAGGCATCATCGGAGAGGCGTTCAACATGGTGAGGGTTTTCTCGACGCACAGGGGTAACGACAAATTCGTCTTGACTCTCTTCCACCATCAGTTTCACTTTGCCTGATTTGAGTGAGTCTGCCCCACCACGGCCTCGCCCATCAAGCTTGTTTTCATAAACGGTCGCGCCTTGTTCATCGGTTAGTTTAAAGGGCGCATTAACCAGTCGTTGACCATTTGGATGACGAACACAAACATCCATAATAAAAATTTCTTCTAGCTCTTCTTCAACCGAGAAAGGCGGATTTTGTACCCCAAAACACATAGTGTTGGCATTGTTCATGGTCATTTGATCACTTTGGCGGGCAACACCTCGGCCTTCAATTATGACATTCGAAGAAGACGTGACAAATTGAGCTTCACCTTGAATCGTGCCAGAGCTGATGCCTTTTTTGTCGCCACCTTCATCACCAGTACTGGTAGAAAACTTACTTCCTTGCAGCGCAATACAGTTACCACCATCCGCCGTGACGCTGGTTGAACCATCAACGAGATCTGAAGATTTGGCGTTATTGCCATAAGGGATAGGCACAACAGGCTTGCCTACTTTAGTTAAACAAACATCTGGCACAGAAGCATTCGCTTCGCCACCAGAACCTTTATGAACGAAACTTAACCCGTTTGCGCCTATTGTTGATGCCATGCTGTGTTCTCTCTAACTCAGTTTAATCGGACTTTAGTGGCTTGAATTTTGTGCAACTTATCCGCCGACGTGTTGATGTGTTGAGCGGTCGTTTTGATGGTGCCGTTTTTGGCTGTCATTGATACTTGAGCTTCTCCAGAACGGAGAATGATGCTTTCATCGCCTTGAATAACCATGTTTTTAGCTCTGAGGACGAGCAACTCTTCGTCAAGCAATGAACTATAGATATCAACGAGAATAGGTAGGCTGAGATCCCCAGCAAGAAAGTCAATTCTGCAATCCAATTGATTATCAATCGCCAATTCGATGTCCGATTTGGTAAATGCACGGCCAATCGCCGCCCAGACAGGCTGACCCACTGTGTTGCCATGAAAATCAACTTTAACGCGAGTTTGATCTGAGTGGACTTCACTTACCCAGCCGATGCGTGGATATGGTTCTCTGGAGTTGTCCTGACGGTGTTGGCTCATTACTGGAATTCCTCTAAATAAATAGCGAGGAATTTTAGCAATTAAAAGGGAGTAACAGACAGTTGCATATAACTAGGTTATTCTCTGGCGTAAGTCGACTAAAACACCCTTTAAATAGGTAAAAAGAAAGATGTCACAGACAAAAAGAACATAAGGCCTATCGATTCGTTTGAATGCACGAATTGTCAGAAAACACCAAGGTGAGACTAACATCACACTTTGTATAGCAAGTGCGCTAACACAAAGTCATTGCAGAGTGTCATGCAACCTTTCGTCACTTCTCGTTGAAACAAACCACAAAAAAACCACTCGACATAAGCGAGTGGTTTTGATTATTCGTCTATCTTATAAAATTATAAGAAGTGGAATGATGCGTTAACTGAAAAGTTCTCTACGTCTTCATCATCCATTGTAAATACATTGTACGATGCACCTAAAGAGATTGGGCCCATGATAAAGTATTCTGCACCTACACCGTACATTGTATCGATATCATCTTCTTTAAAACCTGCTGAGCTGTCTTCCAGCTTGTAAGAGTGCAGACCTGCTTTTGCATAGATGTGAAGAGGACCGAAGTCGATGCTTGGTTTTGCCGCTGCATAGAATGTTGAACCATCTAGGTTTAACTTTTGATTCTTGTAGTTAACGCCGTCAAACTCACCAAATGATTGGTAACCAGCTTCTAGGCCGATAAACGGAAGAATACCGGTACCTACGTGCACATTGTAAGATGAAGCCGTCTCACCACTAAAATCAGCTTGACCGACACTTGCACTACCATAAATCCAAGAGTCCGCAGAAGCTGTTGCTGATGCGCCAACAAGAGCAAGCGCTAATAGTGTTTTTTTCATAATAAACCTTCTTTTTAATTACTAATGGCAGTAGAGCGCAGAGGCAACCTACTGCCTATCAAGTCAAAATTCTGAACAATACCGTAAACCAAGCAATATTCATGCCTAGCAAGCATCAATTGCGTTCTTCACTCGCTTGTCTGATACCGGATATGGTGTCCCTAACTGCTGTGCAAAATAGCTTACACGAAGTTCTTCCAACATCCAGCGGATTTCTTTGACATTTTCCGGCACTGCCACCCCCTTAGGTATCTTATTGAGCAGTTCTTTGTAGTCATTAGCCACTGACTCAATCTTCAACATGTGCAGACGGTCTTTGTTTGGATCAATCGGCAATTTTTCCATGCGGCGTTCAATCGCCTTCATGTAACGCAGAATATCCGGCAAACGCTTCCAACCACATTCGGTAGCAAAGCCTTTGAAAATCAATCCTTCGATCTGCGCTTTGATGTCCGACAGCGCAAACGCCATCGTGAAATCGATCTTACCTTTTAGCTTTTTGTTGATGTTAAACGCAGTGGTTAAGATGGTTTCCACCTGCTTTGCAATATCGACCACGGTGTCACCCAGCTCGGCTCTCACATGCTCTTTCAACGCATCGAACTTTTCTGGTTCCCACACCAAACCGCCCTGCTCTTCAATCAACTTATCGACACCACACGCAATGCAGTCATCAATCAGATCCAGCACCTTGCCGTATGGGTTGAAGTACAAACCGAGCTTAGATTTGTTCGGCAAGTTCGAATGCAGGTATTTGATCGGCGACGGTACATTCAACAAGATCAAACGGCGCTGACCAGCTTGCATCGCCTGGATCTGCTCTTGCTCAGTTTCGTATAGCTTAATTTCCACGCTGTCTTTGGTATCAACAATCGCTGGGTAAGCTTTTACGTCATACCCGCCACGTTTTTGCTGATACACTTTTGGCAACTCGCCAAAACTCCACGTGTGCAAACCTTGCTGCTCGATGTCGTCATCCGCAACTTTGGACAAAGTTTCCTGAACCTTATCTTTTAAGCTCTCTTTTAGCTCATGCAGATTACGGTTTTCTTTCAGCTTGCGATTTCTGTGGTCAACCGCGCGGAATGTGACTTTTAAGTGATCTGGTATTTGGTCAAGATTCCAATCTTCACGCAGTACTTCTACCCCAGTCATGCGGCGCAGTTCTTTTTCCAAAGCATCCAAAAGCGGCGCTTCCATTGGCGTCACTCGCGCTAGAAATGCATCGGCGTAGTTAGGCGCAGGTACAAAGTTTTTACGCACTGTTTTTGGTAGCGATTTAATTAAGCTCACCACCAATTCGTGGCGCAGACCTGGGATTTGCCAATCAAAACCAGCTGGCTCCACTTGGTTGAGCACTGGCAACGGCAAATGCACCGTAACACCGTCACTGTCTTCACCCGGCTCAAACTGGTAACTCAGTTTGAGTTTAAGACCGTTCTGATGCCAGAAGTTTGGATAATCCAAATCAGTGATATGGCTGGCATCTCCTTTGAATAACATCTCTTTTTCAAAGTTGAGCAGTTCACTATTTTGCTTCGATGCGCTCTTCCACCAAGTGTCAAAATGTCGACCAGAGACGACTTCAGTACTGACGCGTTGGTCATAGAAGTCAAACAGCTCGTCATCATCGACTAAGATATCGCGGCGGCGAGACTTGTGTTCCAGCTCTTCCACTTCTTGCAGCAATTTGCGGTTTTGTTTGAAGAACGCGTGTTTGGTTTCCCACTCACCTTCAACCAATGCACTGCGAATGAAGATCTCACGGCTTATTGCACTGTCGATGTTGCCGTAGTTGACCAAACGCTTAGGCACGATTGGTACTCCGTACAACATCACTTTTTCGTACGCCATCACCGCGGCGCGTTTCTTCGACCAATGCGGCTCACTGTAGCTGCGTTTGATCAGGTGTTTCGCTAACGGTTCAATCCACTCTGGCTGAATCTTAGCGATGATGCGACCCCACAATTTTGAGGTTTCCACCAGCTCCGCTGACATGATCCACTTCGGCTGTTTTTTGAATAGCCCAGATGCCGGGAAGATATGGAAACGCGCGTTACGCGCACCTTGGTACTCGTTCTTTTCCTGATCTTTCATACCGATGTGAGACAGCAAACCAACCAAGATGGCACTGTGCACGCCTTGGTAGCTGGCTGGCTCGTCATTCAGTTTGAATTCCATCTCGCGCATTGACTGGTGCAGTTGGAAGTACACATCTTGCCATTCACGGATACGCAGGTAGTTCAGGTACTCTTGCTTACACTGCTTGCGGAACTGGTTGCCAGTGAGGGCTTTTTGCTGCTTCTGAATGTAATCCCACAGGTTCACAAACGTGAGGAAATCCGACTCTTCGTGGAAGAAACGGCGGTGTTTGTCATCAGAAGATTGCTGTTTATCACTTGGGCGTTCACGCGGGTCTTGAATAGACAGCGCAGAGGCAATCACCATCAATTCTTTCAATGCGCCGTATTTCGGTGCTTCCAGCACCATACGTGCTAAACGCGGGTCGATAGGTAGACGTGCAAGTTGGCGACCAATATTGGTTAAGCGCTTCTTACCACCTTGAGAACCGCCATCTTTCGCTTCGGCGTTAATCGCGCCTAGCTCTTCAAGCAAACGCACACCATCTTGGATGTTGCGTTTATCTGGCGCTTCAACAAATGGGAACGCCTGAATGTCGCCCAGACCCAGTGCGGTCATCTGCAAGATAACTGACGCAAGGTTGGTACGCAGAATTTCCGGATCAGTAAACTCAGGACGAGAATTAAAATCCTCCTCAGAGTAGAGTCGAATACAGATACCTTCTTCGACACGACCACAACGACCTTTACGCTGGTTGGCGCTCGCTTGGGAAACGGGCTCAATTGGCAGCCGCTGAACTTTGGTGCGGTAGCTGTATCGGCTAATGCGCGCTGTACCTGGGTCAATAACGTATTTGATGCCCGGGACGGTCAAAGAGGTTTCCGCGACGTTGGTTGCCAGCACAATACGGCGGCCAGCATGTGGTTGGAAAATCTTATTTTGCTCACCCGCAGACAAACGTGCGTACAGCGGCACAATCTCGGTGCTCTTCAGGTTACGCTTTGAAAGCGCATCGGCGGTATCGCGGATTTCTCGCTCACCGTTCATGAAGATCAGGATGTCGCCTAGCCCTTCATCACACAGCTCATCGACGGCTTCAAAAATGCCTTCTAGCTGATCTCGGTCGCTATCGTCATCGCCACTCAGCGGTCGGTAACGCGTTTCAACCGGATACGTGCGACCAGACACTTCAATGATCGGAGCACTACCAAAATGTTTCGAGAAACGTTCTGGGTCGATGGTCGCCGAGGTAATGATCACTTTAAGATCTGGGCGACGCGGAAGTAACTCTTTCAGGTAGCCGAGGATAAAGTCGATGTTCAGGCTGCGCTCGTGCGCTTCATCGATAATGATGGTGTCATATTGATTCAGGAAGCGGTCATGCTGAATTTCAGCCAGCAAAATACCGTCTGTCATCAATTTGATTTGGGTGTTTTCTGATATCTGATCGTTAAATCGAACCTTGTAACCAACGAACTCACCCAGTTGGGTTTCCATCTCTTCCGCAATACGGCTGGCAACCGAACGAGCCGCCAGACGACGTGGCTGAGTGTGACCAATCAGGCCGTACTTACCGCGGCCTAATTCAGCACAAATCTTCGGCAGCTGAGTGGTTTTACCTGAGCCCGTTTCACCCGCGACGATCACCACTTGGTTTTCTTCAATCGCTTTGGCAATGTCGTCTCTTTTCTGACTGACGGGTAGCAGTTCTGGGTATTCGATGGTGGCTTGGAAGTTGGTGCGTTGCTGCACTTCCATCATGGATTTCGCGATATCAAGAGCGATTTCATCCAGTACCGCATTGCGAGAAGCGTCTTTTTTAATTTTGCTTGCACCGGAAATGCGTTTATTGAGACGAAATCGATCGCGCATCATGCACTGCTGAAGTGCTTTCCGTAAGGATGCCGGCGTATTGGCCTGAACCTGTTGTTCAGTCGCCTTAGATTCTGTTCTTGGGGGCTGTGACGATGTCAAAGCGTTACCTATTCATTCTTTTCATAAAACTGCGCGGATTGTAGCATAAGCCGTGTTATCGATTGAATAAAAACGCTTATAGGGTCACTCTCTAAAAAGGATTCACACAGATATCTAACGAGGGAGCCACTCAGACGCCAACAGCAACACTAAAACTTCAGTGTTACTAGCGTTTTCTTGCCTTAAAATGACAATTATTAGTCAATTGAACCTCTTAGTACTTATGTTTCACCGCCGTATGCCGTTAATATAGATAGCGTCCTGTTCTTAAATAAATTGACTGTGAAAGTATCCGAACTCAAAACACTACTTAATTCCCTCCCCGCTCACTCAGACCCAGAAGTGGTATGCGGTGAAATGTGGCTACCAGAACGACTCACACAAGCTCAACTTGACGGGGAGTTGCTGTTTCTGGAATTTGATTCTGCGCCCGAGGACATTCAGGGAGAAGAAGAAGGAAGAGGTTTTGTTGAGCATGAAATTGATATGATCAGACACCGTTTAGAGCAAATTCTGGACGACGAGTCAGATACAAAGACAAAAGCGGATGCTATGCTAGCACTTTTCCTCATGGGCCATGAGCTAACAAGCTCTGAAGTCGTCGAAATACTTGAGAACCCAGAAATAGTAGAAGAAGCAATTGACTAATTAATGACCTCCAATACGATTCCTTTTCTTATCGCTGGCCCTATTTTACGAAAAGCGACGGCCAATCAGCTTGTTTTTTGGTTCGTGACACGTGAACCACTACAAGGGACTTTTCAGCTATACAAGCACGGTGACGACACCGCTTTTTACTCAGGCGATTTAGGTGAGTGCCAGTCCATTCGAGTTGGTGAACATGCCGTGGTCACACTTGCTAAGTTTGACAGTGAGTTTCCAACCAATACCGCCTTAAACTATGAGTTCAACACTCAGTTTGGTGAAGTATCACAACTGATTCCGGATTTGCTTTACGACGATGAGGATCGCTTAAGTATCGTCATTTCTGACAAAGCTGACTACATTCTCCACGGTTCTTGCCGTAACCCACATGACCCTTGCTTGGATGCATTAGTCGCTGCAGACAACAAAGTTCAAACGCTGGCGATTAATGATAGACCTGACTTATTGATGATGAGCGGCGATCAGATCTATGCCGATCATGTGGCCGGACCCATGTTGGATGCTATCGATCAAGTGATTGATTTACTGGGTTTACCAAAAGAGCATTTTGTTGATAGCCCAGTGTCTGACTGCAGTGAGTTACGAGCTCATCCCGATTTCATGTATGGACGGGATAAGATTTTGCCTCATTACGTTGATGATGGCAGTTTGTTGACGACGTTTTTCCCACACCGACACGCGCCGATCTTTACTTCAAAAGACTGCGAGAATCACTTAATCACGTTCTCAGAGTTTTTCGCGATGTATCTTTTGGTTTGGTCGCCTAGCCTATGGTCACGGGTTAACCAAACACGATTGCTCGACCAAGGATTTGTCTCCAACGGTACGCAACTCGAACCAAAATGGCAGCAAAAATGGCGTGAAGAAAGAGAACACCTCGACAAATTTGTTGCAGGCCTAGTCCATACCCAGCGTTTACTGGCTCACATTCCGACTTACATGATCTTTGACGATCATGATGTCACCGATGACTGGAACCTCACTATCGGTTGGGAAAAAGCCGCCTACGAGAATCCATTTTCGAAACGAATCATCGGGAATGCCTTGATCGCGTACTGGATATGTCAGGGCTGGGGGAACGAGCCAAACAATTTCAATCAAGAGTTCTTGGAGTTAGCAAACAACTACTTCACTGAGAACTGTTGCGAATCTCAAGACGCGTTTATCCAACATCTCTATTCATTTGAGAGATGGCACTACACCATCCACACATCGCCCAAGGTGGTGGTGCTGGATACTCGCACGAGGCGCTGGCGTTCTGAGTCTCGCATGAATAAGCCTTCTGGTTTGATGGACTGGGAAGCACTCATCGAATTCCACCAAGAATTGATGCACCAAGACAAAGTCATTATTGTTTCTGCCGCGCCAATATTTGGCGTCAAATTCATTGAGGCTTTGCAACGTATAATGACGAACCTTGGCCATCCTTTAGTTGTCGATGCGGAAAACTGGATGGCTCACCCTGGCAGCGCCAATACTCTGTTGAGTATTTTTACGCACACCAAAACGCCCACCAATTTCGTGATTCTGTCAGGCGATGTACACTACTCGTTTGCTTATGACATCAAACTGAGATTTCGAAAATGCAGCCCGAACATTTTCCAGATTACCTGTAGCGGCTTAAAGAATAATTTTCCGGAGCCACTTTTGGGGTTCTGTGACCACGCAGACCGATTACTCTACTCTCCGCGTTCGATTTTGAACTTTTTCACCAAACGTAAGCGGATGAAAATCCAAAAGCGCGACCCTGATATGCCAGGCTCTCGTCGCTTAGTGAATAGCAGCGCGATTGGAGAGCTGAAGCTAGACGCACAAGGTAAGCCACATCGAATTTCAATTTTGACCGCTAGCGGGCAGGAGATCGAGTTTCCCCCGATACAAAAAAGACATCAGTAAAAACGTAAGCGTTGTGTAAAAACACTTGTGTTCCACACGATGAATCACTATCTATTAATGTGAGACGTTTTTCAGGGGGACGACATGGTTACTGCCATCACAAAATTATTTAAACAGCTATTGGAAGGGAAAGATTTAGGAAACCAGTCGACCACTGACCCAAATCTCGCCATTGCCTGTTTGCTATCCGAAGTAGCAGGTGCTGACTACCAGATTGACGAATCTGAAAAGGTCGCAAAAGTGCACTTACTTTGCAGATTACTTAACTTGGATGAGGCTTCTGCCAAAGCGCTGTTATCACGTGCTCAAGATAAGAATAAAGAATCTGCATCCCTTTATGATTTTACCTCTCAGCTTAGAGAACTCAGTCAAGAAACACGGTTTGAGTTAATACAAGCTATGTGGGAAGTCGCCAATGCCGATGGAAAAATTGATCCACTTGAGGACGCGGTCATTCGTAAAACTGCAGAGCTTTTGTATGTCGACCACCAAGCATTTATTCAGGCTAAACTGGCTGTCATCGACAAAACAAAACCTTAGTAGACGGGTTTTACGAGCCGAAATACCACACCAGAAAAGTCAAAAGGGAGCTTTCGAGTTGCCCTTTTTATAGCCTCCTCTTCCAACGCGCCTATGCGGTTTGCAAATACCCAAGTCTTGCACCCCATCACAACAGCATGATTCAGGGGTGAAACTCCCCACTAGATCTCAACTTGTAAATCGATTTCATATAAACTGCAAAAAAGCCTATAGAAATCCGATTTATCATGTCAGAAAGCCAACAACTCATTAAGCAACTGAAGAAGCAGTTAAAGCTGCGTGATATACAATATTTAGACATTGCCAACCACTTAGAGCTAAGTGAAGGCTCCGTAAAGCGTCTTTTGGCGTCGGGCTCTCAAATCAGTCTCGAGAGATTAAGCAAAATATGCGACCTTATTGGGATGGAAATGTCTGAGCTATTTGCGTTAGTGGCACAAGAGAGCAAAGCACTGCAAGGGTTGACGTTCGAGCAAGAAAAGCAAATCGTTGATGATAAAGCGCTGCTGCTGGTGGCGGTTTGCGTTATGAATGGTTTCTTGTTTGATGAAATTCTTGCTAGGTACCCGCTCGGTCAAACCACCCTTATTCAAAAACTGGCAGAGCTTGATCGCTTAGGCATCATTGAGTTGCAACCTGGGAATCGCGTAAAGCTGAAGCTCTCACCAGATTTTAACTGGATTGCTGGCGGCCCTATTCAAACCTTTTTCCTCAACGACGTGCTTTCCGAATTTTTCCGTAGTTACTTTAATCGCCAAGATGAGAAGTTAGTTTTAGCAACGGGTTTAATGACGCCACTCACTAACCAAAAGTTCCAACAAAGATTACAAAGACTGGTCGATGAGTTTTACTCCGCTTGCCATGATGACAAACAACTGGGTATTGATGAGCGTAACGGCACATCCCTTGTGGTGGCATTGCGACGTTGGCATTTCGACTTGTTTGACCAAATCAATAGCACAAACAGCTCGAAGTAACATAAGAAATCACTTCTAGTCGCTCATTATGTTACTTGGACAATAACCCTACGCCTCCCACTCCGCGTGTTGCATTCTAGCCCTCTCTAGAATGAGGTCTAACCACTTAAGAACGGAGGCAACATGGACCATCACCCACTCAGCCAATTAAACAGCAGTGTGCGTCGTGTAATCGACCTGACATGCAGCTTTATCCTGATCATATTTGCCGTTCTGATCAGCCCTAACCTTTTTGCAGCGGGCTTACTCAAGCCAAGCGATGCTAAATATCAATCACTGACTATTAAGACTCACCACGTCGATGTTGTCATTCAAGACGGCATAGCGACCACGACCATTGAACAAACCTTCGCAAACCCTAACGATCATGAGCTGGAAGCGCTATACACCTTCCCTGTTCCTGAGCAGGCTGTCGTTGGCGAGTTCATTTATTGGATTAATGGCCAACCTGTCATTGCCGAAGCGGTAAAAAAACAGCAAGCCCGCCAAATTTATGACGATCAGAAGGCTCAAGGTCGCTCTACTGCACTCACTGAGAAAGACGGCTATAAAGCATTCTCTATGCGTGTTTTCCCAGTATTGCCAAATCAAAGTGTCAAGGTTCGACTGGTCTACTTGCAAGACGCGATCCTTGATCACGGTGTCGGACGTTATGTTTACCCAATGGAAGAAGGCGGCACCGATGCAGCGGCAGACTCGTTTTGGACTCGCAATGACCGCGTTGAACAAGATTTCAGTTTCACCATGACCTTAAAGTCTGGCTACCCAGTGGATGGCGTGCGACTACCTGCTCACCCTAAGGCCCTGCTGTCTCATAGCCCTGATGGTGAACATACCATTTGGAGTGCGCAACTTGGCAATCTCAGCACAAACGTTGACGGTAACGCGGGAATTGAAGAAAGCGATAAAAGTGCTATCGCGCAACCCTCTAACGTAAGCAACGCACCGGCTTTCAACTTAAATCAAGACATCGTAGCTTACTGGCGACTTGCTGAGGGCGTACCAGGTCGAGTAGACATGCTGGCTTACCGCGATCCTCAAGAAAGTGACCGAGGTACCGTTAAAATCACCTTCACTCCAGGCGATGATCTCAGTGCCATCACGCAACCAAGAGACTGGGTATTTATCCTAGACCGTTCTGGCTCAATGCAAGGCAAGTACGCAACGTTGGCCGAAGGCGTAAAAAAAGCCCTACATAAACTGCCAACGCAAGACAGGTTCCAAATCATTATGTTTGATGACAGCGTGGTTGACGTTACCAACGGCTATCAAGCGGTCACTCCTGAGCGAGTTAACCAAGCTATTGAAAAAATGAACACACTCGGTGTCGGTGGAGGAACCAACCTATATGCGGGCCTGAAGAAAGGACTAAGAAACTTAGACGACGACCGAGTTACCGGTGTGGTTTTGGTCACCGATGGCGTTGCCAATGTGGGTACAACAGAGAAAAGTGCCTTCTTGAAGTTAGTCGAACAAGCCGATGTGCGTCTCTTTACCTTCATCATGGGTAACAGCGCCAATCGCCCACTGCTTGAACCTATGACTAAGATCAGTGACGGTTTTGCTGCCAGCGTTTCAAACTCCGACGACATCATGGGTCATTTGATGAACGCCACCAGCAAGCTTAATCATCATGCTTACCGAGATATTGAGCTCAAGGTGAACGGAGCAAAGATTACCGATTTAACGCCTCAAGATATTCGCTCTTTATACCGTGGTGAACAACTGACCGTACTCGGCCATTACTTCAAACCGGGCCAAGCGAAGTTAACGCTATCGATGAAAATCGCTGGACATGAGAAACAGTACACGACAGAAGTCACGTTACCTGAAAAAGCCACAGAGCACCCAGAACTGGAACGTATTTGGGCATTCTCCGCGATTCGCGACCTTGAAGAGACCATGAATTACTTTGAACATAAAGATTCAGACTCACAACAAGCCATCGAAGACATCGCCTTAGAGTACGGTTTGCTCACCGATTACACCTCATTGCTTGTGGTTGAAGAACAAGTATTTGAAGAGCTGGGGATTGAGCGTCGTAATCAACAACGAGTAGAAAAGGAACAACAAGCACGCCAACAACGTGAGTCAGCCCCAACGGAATCACGTCGTGCCGACAAAGGCCAGCCAATGTTTAATGACCCTGCACCTTCCCATTCAGGTGGTGGCAGTGGCGGCGGCAGCATTGGATGGTTATCACTACTTGGCTTTATCGGTTTGGCGTGGGCAAGACGTACGCCGAAGAAAAATAAGACCCAGTAAATTCACTGAAACACATTCGCCAAACAGTTTGACGAAACAGCAACCACTCATGGGGCAAAGATAGGATTCCCTGCCCCATGAGAAAAACCAGACAACTTGGAGACTACTATGAATCAGCAGTGGTATCGATGAAGGTGACGACTATGTGGGAGCAAGCCCAGTATATCTTGAGAGCTATAGCTATAGACAAAAGACTAAAGCATGGCGAGGGCCAACTTGGCCAAATTGTACGCATCGACATACCCTGAGTGCTGTCGACCTTCCCATTCTATATTTTGGCTTTCTTGAGCCGCTCGATGCCCAATTCGTTTGTCTTTAAGGCGATTTTGCACGCGATATAAAGTGGCTAAGTTGATGAACTCTTTAAACGGCATTTCGATGCCTTTGTCTTTGCATTCTTGTGACAAGACTAAATCGTCACGTCCCCAAGATGCATAGATCTTGTTTGCACCACCAAAGTTCTTGATCATCGACTTTAATACTTCTTGTAATGGTCGACCTTGCTTTTCTATCTTTCGCGGTGTGATACCCGTTAATTGAGAACAGAAAAGCGAGACTTCGTCTTTTTCAGGCTTCACGTAATACTGAGCACGCTTAACAATCTCGCCTTTTACTAAGTCGATCTCAGCCAAGCCTACTTCAATGATTTCACCAGTTGTACCTACACCGTTTTCATTCCAGCAACACATTTCCAGATCAAAACAAACTATACGGTTATGGTTCATCACTCGCCTTTAATTGAATTCTTCGAAAGAGCGGAATTCTACATGAGAACACCCTACAATTCGAATTTTGCTCGGCTAACTGCTTAGTTAATCCGCAACTGTGACCTTGTTACGCCCTGCATTTTTGCTTAGGTACAGTTGGACATCAGCTTTTTGCAGCGCATCTTCTTCGTTTTCAGTGGTGCGAATGATTCCCCCCATACTCAGCGTACAGCGAACAGTATGCTCACCACTTTGAAGCGGTGACAACTCTACCGCTTCAATAATGCTCAGTAGGTAATCATAGAACGCTTTTTTATCTGAAACTTTCGATATAATTGAAAACTCATCACCGCCAGTACGGACAAACATGTCGTCAGGCTTGAGGTAACTTTCTACCACTCGAGCCACATGAATTAGCATTTCGTCCCCGACCACATGACCAAAGTTATCATTAATGTGCTTAAAGTTATCGACGTCAAATGCGGCTAAGCCAAATGTTTGCCCTTCCGAAATATTGCGGTTCAATTGTTCACTAAAGGCCCGTCGATTAAACAATCCCGTCAGCGAGTCATGATTTACTAAAAATTGCAGCTCTTGCGTACGTTCATCCAGTAATACAGAAAGGCGCTCTTTCTCACGGACTTGAAGGAAGACAACGTAAGCCATCAAACAAGCGACGGCTAGACCACCGATAGCGACACTCTTAAGCACCATACGATCATTGTTTGTTAGCCTTTCAATTAACTTAAACTCGACGATCCACTCTCGATTTGGCAAAGTGACGGTTTTGCTGAGCAACATGCCGCCTGTCTCTTGCCATTTTTCACTCTCATATAAAATAGGGTCATCTTCCGCATCAAAGCCCATGTCGGTCACTTTGATAAGCAGCTCTTGGTCGGCAGAGGTACGAGTAACAAGGGTGTCGAAATAACGCGTTGTTCGAATCACACCCACCATCACACCAATAAGATCTTGATCCGATTTTATGTCGAACACTGGGTGATAAACCAAAAGCCCCGTCTTCTCTAGTGATTGGTCCAATCCATCTTGCAACAAACGTACTTTGTCAGAAATGCTAGGCTGACCCGTCGCACGGATACCATCTACAACAAGTTGAAAGCGCAAACGCGACGAATAAAAACCAAGCAGTTCCATGTTGCTATCGGTTCTTGGGTAAATGTCAGACGCGACATAAATTGGCTCGTTATTCGGCATAATGTAGCCCAAGGTTTTAGGGCCATCTTTAGGAACGGTGTAAAGGGTAAAGCTAGGGAAGGTTTGCTTTACCGTGGCAATGTATTCACTCAGGTTCTCTTTTTCAACTTTCTGCATCCATTGCAGGCCGATTAGCGTGTCCGATGAAGAGAGGAGTTTTTTGGCAAATATCGGAAAGGTTTCCCAATTTTCAGGCTCGGTTGAATGGAAATAATTCGCCCCTGCACCTATCGTATGAAGGTCACTTTTTAGAATCTGTTGCAGGTTTCTTACCCTTTGCTCTGCATGGTTATCAAACAAATCAACGGTGTACTTGAGTTGCGATTGATAGGCAAAATAAAGTAAAACAACCATCACCAACGCGATAGAAAGAAACGCCATCAGAGGGTAAACAAACTTCTTTGGAGCGGATAATTGCATACGTGATACTACAGTCCTTGTTAATCGCTATTTGATAATCTTATCTGCATACTATCAATAACATAAGTGTTTGCGTGTATTCCTTGAACTAAACCGTACAAACTTCGCAATAACGCGCACTTTACGTACTACAAGTGTGTAAAAACCCGCCATACAAACTTTCGTTCAACGGATTAAGTACGATTTCTAGCGGCGTGAACCATTGAATGTGTTACTATTCGCCCCAATTTATCATAGTAATTTGACTCCATGTTCAAGTGATAGCAATGTCAGAGATTCAACAAATCTCTACTTGAACTGTAACTATAAGAGAAATGTCATGACGTTCGATTTACAAATGATCCCTCAAACGTTCGATATGCTACATGCTGGCTTAGCGGCTTCTAGCGTTCTATTACTGCTGATTGCAGTTTCTCGTAAATCCAAAGTGATTGAGAAAGTGGTAGAAAAGCCTGTCGAGAAAATCGTCGAAGTTGAAAAGCCTGTTGAAAAGATCGTTGAAGTAGAAAAAGTTGTCGAAGTTGAAAAAGTTGTTGAGAAAGTGGTTGAAGTAGAATCTAAACTGGCTACCGCTTCTACCGATTCAGCAATGCAGCTGCTTTCTATCATGCAGCAAGAAGCTCGCTTAATTGATTTCCTACAAGAAGATCTCACTTCGTTCTCTGATGAAGAAGTCGGCGCTGCTGCTCGCGTTATCCATACTGGTGGTCAGAAAGTTCTTAAAGACTACGTAACGCTAGAGCACATCCGCAATGAAGATGAAGAAACGCGTATCACCATCGAAGAAGGCTTTAACCCTCAAGAAGTTCGACTGACTGGTAATGTGACAGGTCGCGCACCGTTCAACGGCACACTTGTACACAAAGGCTGGAAAGCAAGCTCAATGAACCTGCCTAAGCTTGCGGAAAACTACGACGCATCTGTGATCGCTCCAGCAGAGGTAGAGCTGTAATGGAACAAGTACAATCTGAAATTCAAGCGCCTAAGTTTAGCGTTGGTATCGACTTAGGGACCACTCACTGCGTGCTGTCTTATGTGGACACATCAAACGAAGATGCACGTGTTGAAGTGATGCCAATTCCTCAGCTTACTGCGCCCGGCACAGTGGAAACACGCAGCCAGCTTGGCTCATTTTTATATCAACCACACGAGCATGAGATGGATCCATCTTCTCGCGTTCTACCTTGGTCATCAGAGCCACGAGCACTAGTGGGTGCTATAGCACGTAACTTAGGCTCAAAAACACCAATTCGCCTAATCGCCAGTGCAAAATCTTGGCTTTGCCACGGTGGAGTTAACCGTCGTGATGCATTTTTGCCAGCGGGCAGCCCAGAAGAAGTAGAAAAAGTATCACCGCTTCGTGCGACTGAACTTTACCTTGAACACTTGAAAGATGCATGGAACCACACGCATCCTAACCATGCTCTTTCTGAGCAGGACGTAACGATTACTGTCCCAGCCTCTTTTGATCCGGCAGCACGTGATTTGACCGCAGAAGCAGCACGTAACGTGGGCTTTGTGCATCTGACGCTTCTCGAAGAGCCACAAGCGGCTTTATACAACTGGATTGACAACAGCAATGACAAGTGGCGCGACGAAGTTGCCGTCGGTGACATTGTACTGGTTGTGGATATCGGTGGTGGTACCACTGACCTTTCTTTGGTTGAAGTGACTGAAGATGAAGGCAACTTGACCCTAAACCGTATCGCAGTAGGTGAACATATTCTACTGGGTGGCGACAACATGGATTTGGCGCTAGCGTACCGTTTGAAAATGAAGCTGGCTCAAGAAGGTAAAGAACTCGCGCCTTGGCAAGTTCAGGCGATGACGCACGCATGCCGAGACGCAAAAGAAAGCCTATTAAACGACAGCGAACTTCAGTCTGTACCAATCGTTGTGCCAAGCCGCGGTTCTAAACTACTAGGCGCGACACTGAAAACTGAGTTGACGCAAGAAGAAGTTCAGCAAACGCTTGTGGACGGCTTCTTCCCTCAAGTCGCGGTGACTGAACATCCTGTTACACGCAGTCGCGGTGCCTTGACTCAAATGGGTCTGCCTTACGCACAAGACGCAGGCATTACTCGTCATATTGCGGCTTTCTTATCTAAGCAAGCAAACGCGAAAGGTGGCGAGGCTGCACCTGCACAAGAGTTTGACCCGTTTGCGAACATGCCAGGAATGCCAGGTGGTGATTCAGCACCTTCGGCGGACTTTATCAAACCAACAGCAATCTTGTTTAACGGCGGTGTTCTTAAATCTGATCTTCTGGCAAATCGCCTAGAAGAAACCATCAATGAATGGCTAATCGACGCAGACTGCGAAATGGCGAATCGCCTGACAGGTGTTGACCTAGATCTCGCCGTAGCAAGCGGTGCTTCGTACTACGGTTCGGTAAGACGTGGCCAAGGTGTTCGTATTCGTGGCGGTATCGCATCAAGCTACTACGTTGGTATCGAAAGTGCGATGCCTGCTATACCTGGTATGGCTCCTCCAATGGAAGCGCTTTGCGTTGCTCCTTTTGGTATGGAAGAAGGTTCGAGCGTTGAAGTCCCAAGTCAGGAATTTGGTTTGATCATTGGTCAGCCAGTCAACTTCCAGTTCTTTGGTTCTACCGTTCGTCGTGAAGACGCAGCAGGTACACACCTAGATCATTGGGGTCAAGATGAGCTGGAAGAGCTGCCTGAGATTCAGGTAACACTGCCGGTTTCTGAAGGTCGCAGCGAAGGCGAAGTCGTTCCGGTGACGTTGGCAGCACGAGTGACAGAGTTAGGCACGCTTTACCTAGAAGCAATTGCAGCCGATAACGGTCAGAAATGGCACGTTGAGTTTGATGTGCGTGAAGACAGCAAAAACGACTCAAACGAATAAGAATAAGTAAAACAGACGGCATCCTCATGGGGTGCCGTTTTTTGATAAGGTTTTGTCATGGCATCCCCTCGTTTTCTCGTCGGTATCGACTTAGGAACAACCAACACGGTTGTTGCGTACTGCGAAATCACCGACAACCTACAACAATCCGCAGTTTCCCTATTTGAAATTGACCAGCTTATCGGTCCGGGTGAAGTGGTTCGTAAACCCCTCCTCCCCTCTTTCCGCTATCACCCTGCGACAGGACAAATCTCTCCGTCTGATTTGATCTTGCCGTGGGAACATGAACCCGTGTCGGGTGATATTCGCCATGTTATCGTGGGCGAATGGGCGCGCGAGCTAGGCGCAAAAGTAGAAGGCCGCCAAGTATCCAGCGCAAAAAGTTGGCTATCTCATCAAGCTGTAGACCGCAATTCCGATATTCTCCCTTGGGCAGCAGCTTCAGATGTCGACAAAGTGTCGCCTGTTGTAGCAAGCGCAAGTTATCTCAACCACATCCGACAAGCGTGGAATTATCGTAATCCAAGTAACAAGTTAGAAGATCAAGACGTGGTGGTTACGGTTCCGGCCTCGTTTGATGAAACCGCTCGTAAGCTAACCCTTGAAGCAGCGGAGCTAGCGGGTCTGAACAAAATTGTACTGCTTGAAGAGCCACAAGCCGTCTGCTACGACTGGTATGCAAGGCACCAGCAAACGGCCTCAGAAGAACTGCAAGATGTACCACTGATCCTTGTGTGTGACGTGGGTGGCGGTACCACTGATTTAAGCTTGATTGAAGCCAAATTAGACGACAATGAACTCGCACTGGATCGTATTGGTGTCGGTGAACACTTGATGCTTGGTGGTGACAATCTGGATTTGGCTCTCGCACATTTGGCAGAAAGTCGTTTTTCTCAGAACACCAAAAAGCTCAACGCGGCAGCCTTAACCAAACTGATTCAACAAACCCGTAAGGCAAAAGAAAACCTACTCTCTTCGAATGCCCCGCAAGAAGTGAAAATCACTATGTTAGGCAGTGGCTCCAAGTTATTGGGTGGCACGAAAAGCATCGGTTTGACGAAGGAAGAGGTTCACCAGATTGCTCTGGATGGCTTCTTCCCACTATCAGATTTCAGTGATATACCAGATAAACGCCGAAGTGCCGTGGTCGAGTTTGGTTTGCCGTACGTCGCCGATCCTGCCGTCAGTAAACATGTCGCAGAATTCCTCAATGTACATCAACAAGTCTCTTATTCGGCACTGAATCAAGAAGACACCTCCAAACCCGCGATTCCTGTCGGCCTGCTACTGAACGGCGGTGTGTTTAATAGTGACCTCGTCACCGAACGCATCACCAGTTTACTGGGCAACTGGCGTGGTGCTCCTATCACTGTACTAGACAACCCTCACCCTGATTGGTCCGTCGCACTGGGCGCGGTAGCATTCGGCAAAGCTCGCCGTGGTGCTCAGCTTAAAATTGGTGGTGGTGCAGCGCGTTCTTTTTTCTTGCATTTACAAGAAAAAAACAAAATGGGCAAAGCCCTGTGTTTGCTAGCCAAAGGCACAGAAGAAGGCCACGAAATTCGCTTGAGCGGCCGTCGTTTTTCACTCACTTTGGGTGAACCCGTTCGCTTTAATCTGTTGACGTCAACGCACGATACTCTTACCCAGAATACAGCGATTCAGAATGGCGTCATGGTCGATGTGGACCCCGACATCTTTGCACCACTACCACCGTATATTTCAACGCTCGAAGGTGAAGGCATTGAACTACAAGCCAACCAAAAAGAACGCGTTGAAGTGCAGTTAGCTTGCCAATTGACCGAAGTCGGCACACTCAAAATGGAGTGCGTCAGCGTCGAAGATGACACCAAACGCTGGGCATTAGAGTTCGAAGTGCGTAACCAAAAAGCGGATGACGCCGAACAAGAGCAGCTTCACCCTCGCCTCACTGATTGCAAAGAACTGATCACTCGAATCTACAGCGGCAACAAAAAAAGCGCAGATACGAAAGAGATCAAAACGCTCGCCAAAGATTTAGAGAAGAAGCTCGGTAAGCGAGATGAGTGGGATTTTTCTACTTTACGACAATTATTCGATGCATTCGCTCAAGGACGCAAGCGTCGTCGCCGCTCTGAGCAACATGAAAAGAACTGGTTACGTTTAGCAGGCTTCTCTCTTCGTCCTGGATTTGGCGACCCAACAGACTCTTGGCGAATAGAACAAGTTTGGGGGCTCTACCAGCAAGGTATTCAGTTTAAAAATCACCAAGGTTGGACTGACTGGTGGGTATTCTGGCGTCGTATCGCGGGTGGACTCAGCCAAGAACAGCAAGAAACCATTTTGGCAGACATTGCAAAATACCTACATCCTGGCGCGATGAAAAATCCACAATCGGCAAAAGCTGCGCAAGAGATGGGCTACGAATCTATGGTCCGCTTGTCAGCGTCCTTAGAGCATCTTGAAGTCGAAGATAAAGTTCTGCTGGCGAGTTGGTTCTTAAGCAAAGCACTCAATCATAATCAGTTTGAACAGGCGCATTGGTGGGCCATGGGTCGTTTAGCCTCGCGCACGCCACTCTACGGTAGTCAGCACAACGTGGTTTCTCGTGAGCAGGCCGAACAATGGTTGCCAAAACTGCTAGAACAGAACTGGCAAAAAGAGCCTATGATTGCGTTTGCTGCGGTTATGATTTGTCGAAAAACGGGTGACCGACTGTTTGATATTTCAGATGATTTCAGAGAACAAGTACTCGCTAAGTTGAAACAAAGCAAAGTGCCGGAATCTTGGGTTTCACTGGTTGAAGAGATCAAAGAGCTATCTGAAAGCGAATCTAAACGTGTATTCGGGGATGCTCTGCCAAGTGGTTTAACGCTCGTTAATCACTAACAATCAGAATGATCTGAAACTTATTAAACCCGATTTCCGCGATGATAAGTGTCAAAGATAAAAAGAATCAGGCCAGAGTTAAACTCTGGCCTGATTCTTTTAGCAGTTGCCTTTTTTGGCTTGCCCAGGAGGACAAAATCTTTTTTGATAATGCCCATCGTGGTGCCTGTCATCGTTGCCATATCGGTCACCTTTGGTGTTCACCTTCACTTCAACGTCCCTATACTCGCCTTCAACTCGAGTAAGCTGACAGCCTGCTAACAAGGTGCTAGCGACAAGCACAACTAAAAAATTCTTCATGAATCAACATCTCCCGTATTTGTCGCAGACTTTAATCGCTACACAGCATAGAATGTCATAAGTCGGTTATATTTTGTTAGCGCAGTGTTAGGGAGACAATACAGTGGCATTTGAAAAATTCGACGACATTTATCGCCGAGCAGCCGAACGCAAAGGTGGCGAAGACAAACTAGAAGCGCTGCTTTCTACACCGCTAAGTAAAGAACAAGTTGCCGACATCCCCAATGATCGCTGGTTATCCGCATTTAGCATGAAAGTGTTCCAAAGTGGTATTTCTTGGAGCGTAGTAAGAAACAAGTGGCCAAATTTCGAAGAGGTGTTTTTTGGCTTCCAAATCGAGCCATTGCTATTGTTGTCTGATGAGCAATGGGATACTAAAGCCTCTGATAAACGCATTATTCGTCACCACGCCAAGGTCAAATCGATTCAAGCCAACGCGCAGATGATCCATGAAGCATCGTTAAAACATGGCTCTTTCGGAAATATGGTTGCCAACTGGCCAAGTGAGGAGATCACTGAGCTGTGGGCATATTTAAAGAAATTCGGTAGTCGACTTGGTGGGAACACAGGCCCCTATTCTTTACGTCAACTGGGAGTGGATACATTTATTCTCTCTGGTGACGTTGAGGCATATTTGCGCAGCTGCAAAGTGATCGAAGGCGGTAAAGACACAAAACGCTCTCTACAAGCTGCCAACCAAGCGTTTGCTCAGTGGCAAGCGGAAAGTGGTCGTAGCCTGACGCAAATCAGCCAAACTATCGCGTTCAGTTCTGGTGACAATCGAGTGCTAGCCCCGATTGAATAAACATGCCATTCCAAATTCAGGCGATCATCAATTTTTATAATTCTAGCGCCATCTAGGTGGCGCTTAAAGAATGGTCATAAAGTGAATGTACAAATAGCTATCTCGATGCAGGACATAAACGAGTTGCAGAGTAGAGCCGGAATGAGAAAAGGCATAGGTGGTGACCATCTATGCCTTTAGTACGAGATTCTATTAACCAATCAGAGCAGGAATCCCAGGAAGCTGACCGACTACAGCAAGAGAACCAGCGCAAATGATAAAGGCAACGCCAGGAATCAGGTATTTGTCTTTGCCTGATAGCTCGTTAGCGCGCTCATGGTCGCCGATAAGTCCGAGGTTATCCAACAGCATAGTTATTGCCCAGCCGAATACTGGGTTAACAAATGCACAAGCAAAAATACAGATACCTGCACTGAGTGAATCTTTATGCTTATGGATCATCTGCATACCCGCTTCAAGAAGTGGTAAGAATACACCGACAATTAGTGCAACGCGTAGAACAGGCTCCCACATCGCGAGATCCATCGGGTAACCAATGACTGCCGCGGCAATACACATTAAACCCGTTAACAACGCGCCGCCAGGAATAGGACGTTTGGCAATTGCGGCTGGAATCATGTACGTACCCCAAGAAGAAGCTAGGTTACCGCCACCTAATAATGATCCAACACCCTGACGAACAGACGCTCCGACCATAGTGTCGTCGACATCCATTAGTACGCCTTTCGCTTCTTTTGGATAGTTAAGTTCTTGAAAAACACGATGCCCGAGGTAGTCAGGAGACCACATAGCGACGGCGAGTAGAGCAAATGGAGTAACAGCAATAAAGTGCTCTAGGGTTGGCCAGCCTAGTTGCCAACCGGTATTTTCACCCCACCAGTAGAATGGGCTGAAATTAGGCAGGCCCGGCTCGGTGGTAAAAGCAAACTCAGCGCCCATCGCATAAGCAACAATACCCGCGAGTGCAGAACACAGTGGGATGGCCAACCAACGTTTGTTGATCTTGGCTAAGTAGGCATAAACCATAACCGTTAGACCAATAACCACAAACGAGATGTAACCTTGGTCCGTACTTGCAGCCCACGCTTCAGTCTTATTAATCTGTCCAATCAACCCCACTGCGCCGAGGTAGATCAGTAACCCACCTCGAACCCCAATACCAGTCAGGGTCATGAGTTTAGAACCGCCTTTAGTAAAAGCGAGAATTAAACCAAAAGCACATACCATCAAACCGAGGGCCAGAGGGTGCCCCCCTGCGGCTGCAATCATAGGAATCAGCGGTATCATTGGGCCGTGAGTACCAGCTAAGTTTGCGTTCGGGTTTAGGATTGCAGAAAACAGGATAACAAACAGAGCGCCCGCAATAAGCAGTTCGTAACGCACGTTTTCTGCAACGAACTCCGGAGATAAGCCGAACTGAGCAGCAAAGGCGGCAACCATAGCGGTTACCATAACCACTTTACCAATGGTGGCGGCTAATGCAGGTACCCAGTCTTCGATTTCAATACTGTAATCACGTGATGGCAAATGAATACCCCAGCGACGAAAGCTCATGACGGTTAAATCATGGTTTAGAAAGTCTTCTCGGTTTTCAAATTCATGCGGTTTTTTGCGCACATCCCTGTAAAAGGTCTTATTTGTGTCAGACATTGAGTTATCCTTTGTTATGTTTCGAAGTTGAACTATGTCAACTAGAGCTTCACTTGGTATACAGACCCTCGACCAATACGAGACGACACCCTAGGTGCTATCGAGCACCTTTATTGATTTGAGCTTATTAAGCATGTGTTGCTATCGATAGGAATATTAGACATTAGTAAAAGAACAACAAAAATCTCACTAATTGAACATAAATTTAACATTACATTAGGGCGTGCTGATCTTTCGTGAGCGATTTTTGAACGGTAAGCCAAGGGGGAACGGTCGTAACTTCAACCTGTGTTTGTACGCTAAAATCTACGCTTTTTGGGGAGCGTCCTACCCTATACCTCCCTAAATAAAAATGCCGACCTAAATAGGCCGGCATTGTTCGTTAAAAAGAAGTGAACGTTATGCTTGCTCAGCAAACTCTTTACGTAGCTTCTTAGCTGCTGAAACCATGTTAGCAAGCGATGCTTCAGTTTCAGCCCAGTTACGTGTTTTAAGTCCGCAGTCTGGGTTTACCCACAAACGCTTCGCAGGGATCTTTTCAGCGGCTTTGTTGATAAGACCTTCAATCCAATCTTCACTCGGAATATTTGGCGAGTGAATATCGTAAACACCAGGACCAATTTCGTTCGGGTAATTGAACTCTTCGAACGCTTTAAGTAGCTCCATGTTCGAACGTGAAGTTTCGATGGTAATAACATCTGCATCCAATGCTGCTACCGAATCAATAATTTCATTGAACTCTGAGTAACACATGTGTGTATGAATTTGTGTTTCTGGTTTCGCACTCGCTGCCGAAATTTTGAACGCGTTGACTGCCCAATTTAAGTATTCCGCATGGTCACGTTTCTTAAGCGGTAGACCTTCACGAATCGCCGGTTCGTCAATTTGGATAATGTTGATGCCAGCATCTTGCAAATCAGACACCTCATCACGTAGCGCTAGCGCCAATTGGTCAGCGATTTCTTTACGCGAGATATCTTCACGTGGGAATGTCCAGCAAAGAATCGTAACAGGTCCAGTCAGCATGCCTTTCATTTGCTTAGATGTCAGTGACTGAGCATAAGTCGACCATTCAACCGTGATTGGTTTTTCACGTTCGATATCCGCGACAACAATGGCTGGTTTTACGCAGCGAGAGCCGTAGCTTTGTACCCAACCAAATTTGGTTGTCTGAAAGCCCGCTAGGTTTTCGGCAAAGTATTCCACCATGTCATTCCGCTCTGCTTCGCCGTGTACCAGTACATCCAGATCCAGTGCTTCTTGACGTTTCACCGCATCCGCAATATGCCCTTTAAGCGCTTCTACGTATTCACCTTCAGATAGCTGACCAGTGCGGTACGCGCTACGCTGAACACGAATTTCACTTGTTTGAGGGAAAGAACCAATCGTCGTGGTCGGGAACAGAGGCAAGCCCAGTACTTCTGCCTGATGCGCTGCGCGTTCTGCATAAGGCGCACTACGCTCACCCAATGCTTGAGTAATCTTACTTAAACGAGCCTGAACTTGTGGCTTGTTAACTTCTTTCGACGTTTTACGTGCTTGAATTGGCGCACTGTAGGTATCACTCGCTAAGATTGCCTCTTGATCACCTTCTAACGCTTTACCCAATAGAGCGACTTCGGTCACTTTCTGTTTTGCAAAAGCGAACCAGCTTTGTACGTCTTCAGACAATGACGGCTCAAGCTCTAGGTCTACTGGGCTGTGAAGCAGTGAACAAGAACTTGCGATCCAAAGATTGTCACCTAGCTTGTCTTTAATCGGCTGCAGAGTTTCACGAAGCGTCGTTAGATCAGCGCGCCATACGTTACGGCCATTGACGACACCCGCAGACAATACCCAACCTTCAGGCAGTTTATCCGCCACTTGCTGTAGTTGTGTTGGAGCAGCAGACAGATCCACATGCAAACCATCAACATCCAATTCAACAATTTTATCTAAAGAGTCGGTGACCGAATCAAAGTAAGTTGTCAGTAGCACTTTTACATCGCTACGGATCACTTGATAAGCCAGTTTGAATGAATCTAACCACGTTTTTTCCAGTTCTAGAGAGAGAATTGGCTCGTCGATTTGTACCCATTCAACACCTTGTTTGGCCAGTTTTGCCAAAATTTGCTGATAAGCAGTCAGTAAGCGTGGTAAGAGTGTCAAACGGTCAAAGCCTTCTTCCACTTCTTTACCCAGATACAAATAACTGATTGGGCCTAGCAGTACTGGTTTAACCTTGTGTCCAGCTTTAATTGCTTCGTTTACTTCTTCAAACAGTTGCGGCCAACTGACTTCAAAGCTATCGTCTTTGCTGAATTCAGGCACGATGTAGTGATAATTGGTATTGAACCATTTGGTCATGTCTGACGCAGCGCTTCCACTGCAACCACAGCTTGTCTGAGATTGCCCGCGCCCAACCTTAAACAGCGTGTCTAGATCAGGGAAGCCACTACGATGACGTTTTGGCACGTGTCCAAGTAACAGAGTTGTTGTTAAAACATGGTCGTACCATGCAAAGTCACCAGCAGTAACAAAACTTAGCCCAGCTTGAGCCTGAGTAGCCCAGTTCTTTTGGCGTAAGTTTGTGCCTACGTTTTTAAGTTCAGCCTGATCGATTTCACCGCGCCAGTATTTTTCTAATGCAAATTTGAGTTCTCGTTTTTCACCGATTCGCGGGTAGCCTAGAATGTGCGTTGTTATAGCCATGTTCATAATCCTTTTTAGACGTTGATTTTTTGTTCGGTCAGACGCTGCATCGACATTAAACAACTGACTATCGAAGATGTCTGGATGGCCAAACTATCTCTCTAAACCCCAATCTCTACAACATCCAATTATTCAACTTGTTTATTAAGAAAATTCATGGTGAATAACACTATCATTAAAATCCGATCATACTGTGATGCATGTGCATTTAGCCATCTAGATGTTTACATGGCTTGAATTAAAAGGTAAGTTAAGGGTTCCTCATGAAGAATGGACAAGGTTGAAGGGAATTCATGATAGAGCTTAAACATTTAAAAACGCTAACCTCATTACGCGATACTGGCTCCTTGACTGCAACCGCAACCTCATTGCATCTCACTCAGTCAGCGTTATCACATCAAATAAAAGATTTAGAATCTCGCATTGGTGGGCAGTTATTTCTGCGTAAAACGCGCCCGGTCAAGTTCACCTCTGAAGGTGACATATTGTTAAAACTGGCTGATGACATCCTGCCAAAACTGGCCAAAGCTGAAAACGAGATTGCCAGCCTGAAAGAAGACGTGAACGGGCGACTGCACATGGCGATCGAATGTCACTCTTGTTTCCAATGGTTAATGCCTGCATTGCGTGAATATCAGGTCGCATGGCCTAGTGTGACGCTCGATTTCTCGTCCGGCTTTGGTTTTGAACCATTACCAGCATTAATGAATGGCGAGCTAGACTTGGTCATTACTTCAGACATTCAACCGCGTTCTGAAGTCCACTATGAGCCACTTTTTGATTTTGAAATGCGCTTGGTGACAGCGACCAATCATCCGCTGGCGGAGAAGGCATATATCGAACCCAAAGATATGAGCCACGAAACCATGCTCTCCTACCCTGTACAGAAAAACCGTTTGGATGTGGTCAAACACTTCTTGCAACCTGCGGGAGTTGAACCTGCGAGATGGAAGCAAGCCGATAACACCTTGATGTTAGTGCAAATGGTTTCAGCAGGGTTAGGTGTCGCGGCACTGCCCAACTGGGCGATCAGCGAGTTTTCACGTCAAGGTTTGATCACCAGCATTCCTTTGGGCGATGGGCTATGGCGCAGACTGTTTGCTGCCGTACGTCATTCAGATAGAAACAAGCGCTATTTACAAGCCTTCTTCAGCACTGCGAGGCAACAATCTAAGAGTCACTTGGAAGGGATTAAAACCGTATAGCCGGAAATAGCAAAGGAGGCACCTGGCCTCCTTTGCTGAATTGCTTTTGTATTGCAACGACTAAGCGTTACCTGTCGTAAGATTTAAACTGATTGGTTAGCGGGTCATATTGATAGCCAAGAACGTCTAATTTGCCTACCACACTTTCAACATCCATTTCGTACATGCTCGCCAATTCTTCAAAGCTATCACACTCAAGTCGCAGCTTCTCATTAACGATACCCAATAGGATGATGCTATCCAAACCGCCTACATTGCTCAGATCCATAGCTGCACTCCTCTGCTCACCTTATACAAACAAGCGTAGCTACAATTCGACAAATTTAAAGTGAGTCAGTTCTAAAGAACAAACAATCCCTGGTTGAAGGTTGTCGCAGCTAACATAGCCACCAATGCGATACTTAACTGCACTTTCTGCACATCTTTCGATAGCAGCATATGCCAACACCAGATAACAATCGCAGAAATCAACAGAGCCAGACCAATCAACAATGGCTGCGTAGCAGATACCAACATGTCATCCCCCAGACCCGAGGCTTTAAGTAATATCGCCAACGACATCAGCATCGCCGATAGCACGCCCGAGACAGGTAAAATTCGGTGAAACGCTTGCAATCGCGTTCTGGCAATCGTAAGGAGTAGATGTGCAAACAACGCGCCCAACAAGAAAACTTGCACCAGTACATTGAATCCTGCTGCGATACTCTGCTGTTCACCAACCATAATGCCGATATAAGCTAAGGCCAAACCGTTAGCCAAATACATCACCCACATAGGGCCTTGGTCACGGGTCTTTTTAGTTTGTACTTTTGAGTAGAAATACGCGATGGCAAATACCACCAGCATCGCCTGAATCTTAAGTGACGCAACCGCGAGCCAAAGAATCGCAATTGCAGGCAGGATTTTATGAATACGTCCGCGTTGCCCCGGACAGATATCGCCTTTCACAAGAATGAGCGTCAGGATAAGCTGCGCGCCGAAAAGCATAGGAGCGATAACCGCTAACAATTGCTGAACCATGATGTATCGAGTCTGTATTATTTTTAATGGGGTCGGATAATAACAAACTTAACGTGCTAGCGTAAATTTATGCTTGAAGATATGTAGCCATAAACCATGACTGACTCATTTAATGCACGTTAAACCAGAGAGTTGCATGCCTTTTACGTTCACGGCCTTAAAGCGTAAGAATAACCTAAACAAACTAGGGATATGTTGTGGTAGATACATCAGCTTCAAGTCGCTATAATTCGCGCTCCTTGAAACAGAGAACAAAATATGTACAGCAAAACTACTCCTATTCACGAGCATAAGAAATATTGGGCAGAGTGCTTTGGCAATGCACCTTTTCTGCCTACCAGCCGAAAAGAAATGGATGCCCTTGGATGGGATAGCTGTGACATTATCATTGTGACGGGTGATGCTTATGTCGATCACCCAAGTTTCGGTATGGCTATCATTGGTCGACTGCTTGAAGCCCAAGGGTTTCGAGTCGGTATTATCGCACAGCCAGAATGGAATACTAAAGACGCTTTCATGGAACTAGGGAAACCTAACCTGTTTTTTGGTATTACAGCAGGCAACATGGATTCCATGATCAACCGCTATACCGCAGATCGCAAACTTCGTCATGATGATGCCTACACGCCAAACAACGAAGGTGGCAAACGCCCAGATCGTGCGACTCTGGTTTATTCTCAACGATGCCGTGAAGCCTACAAGGGCGTACCTATTGTACTAGGCGGTATCGAAGCCAGCCTACGTCGATTGGCTCACTATGATTACTGGTCTGACAAAGTTCGCCGCTCTATATTATTTGATGCGAAGGCTGATATTCTCCTGTTTGGTAACGCTGAGCGTGCACTTGTTGAAGTTGCCCATCGCCTAGCAAATGGTGAAGAAATTTCATCAATGACCAATGTTCGAGGAACTGCAGTCAACCTTCCTGCGGAACCTGAAAATTATAAAATCGTGGATTCTTCTCGTATTGAAAAGCCACGTAAAGAAGCGTTCATCCCGCCAAACCCATACGCGGTAGAAGAACAGTGTGAGACGAAAGCGAAGACAGAAGAGCCTGAAGCAAAACCGATTACCATTCGTCCGTCTCGACACGATGCTCAAACAACGGCTGTTCGTTTACCTCCGTTTGAAAAGCTAAACAACGACCGCATTTTGTATGCGCACGCTAGCCGAATCATGCACCTAGAGACAAACCCATACTCTGGTCGCGCGCTAATCCAGCGTCACGGTGACAGAGAATTATGGGTTAACCAAGCGCCGATCCCACTCTCAACTGAAGAGATGGATTACGTGTTTGGTCTGCCGTATGCGCGTGTGCCTCACCCAATGTACGGTAAAGCTAAAATCCCGGCTTACGACATGATCAAGACTTCGGTCAATATCATGCGCGGTTGTTTTGGTGGTTGCTCTTTCTGCTCAATTACAGAGCACGAAGGTCGAATTATTCAAAACCGTTCTCAAGAATCTATTCTTAACGAATTAGAACAGATCCGCGACAAGGTTCCTGGCTTTACAGGCACAATCTCTGATTTGGGTGGACCAACTGCAAACATGTACCGTTTGGGTTGTAGCGATCCTAAGGCGGAGATTAACTGTCGCCGCCCATCTTGTGTGTTCCCGGGAATTTGTAACAAGCTAAACACAGACCACAGACACACCATCGATCTGTACCGTGCAGCACGCCAAGTGAAAGGCATCAACAAAGTGATGGTTGCTTCTGGCGTACGTTACGACTTAGCGATCGAATCTCCTGAATATGTCAAAGAGCTGGTCACTCACCATGTAGGCGGTTACTTAAAAATCGCGCCAGAGCATACAGAGAAAGGCCCACTCAATCTAATGATGAAACCGGGCATGGGGACCTATGACCGCTTCAAGGAGATGTTCGAAAAATACAGCGCGGAAGCCGGAAAGAAACAGTACCTGATTCCTTACTTTATCTCTGCCCATCCGGGTACAGAAGACGAAGATATGCTGAACTTAGCACTCTGGTTGAAGAAAAACGATTTCGAGTGTGATCAGGTACAGAACTTCTACCCATCGCCTATGTGTAACGCGACATCCATGTACTACTCAGAGACTAATCCTCTGAAACGCGTTAAATATAAGCAACGCGAGGAAGTGCCAGTAGCTAAGGGTGAACGTCAGCGTCGCCTGCACAAAGCGTTGCTACGCTATCACGATCCAGCGAACTGGCCAATTATTCGCGAAGCACTGGTGAACATGGGTAAAAAACACCTTATCGGTGACAAGCCAAGCTGTCTGGTTCCTTCGGAAGACAGCGATGCGCTTACTCCTGCACAGCGCCGTAAGTCGGGTCGCCATGGCTCTAACCGATTTGCGACCAAACATACGAAAAGCCAGCCAGGCTTTGAGAAGATGAATGGCTCGGGTAGCAAACCAAGCGGAAATGGCAAACGTAAGCCAGGTGCGAACAACCCGCAAAGTGGAACAAGCAAACCGACCAATAACCGTGGTGGAAAACCTACTGGCCAAAGTGGAAAACCAGCGAGTCACGGCGGTAAACCAGCGACAGGACGCAAACCAAAACGTCGTTAATCGTCCTACCTAATCGCAATACTCATCGCAGTGAAAAGCTGCGAAGAGTATTCAAGTAACAAAAAAGCTTAGACCATTTGGGCTAAGCTTTTTTAATATCTCGCCAGATGGAAGAATTCTACGCGTTCGTTGCTTCGAATTCTTTCATGAATTCAACTAACGCTTTCACGCCTTCGACCGGCATTGCATTGTAGATAGATGCGCGCA
Source organism: Vibrio japonicus (assembly GCF_024582835.1). Classification (NCBI taxonomy): domain Bacteria; kingdom Pseudomonadati; phylum Pseudomonadota; class Gammaproteobacteria; order Vibrionales; family Vibrionaceae; genus Vibrio; species Vibrio japonicus. The sequence goes on along the minus strand of NZ_CP102096.1, from coordinate 1,106,518 downwards.
TGCCACCTACCGCGCGGTGACCTTTCAGAGCAACTAAGCCACGAGCCTCAGCCTGTTCAAGAAACAGTGCATCTAACTCTGGTTTTGCTAATTGGAAAGGCACGTTCATGCGAGAGCGATTCTGTGGATGAATATCATTCTTATAGAAGTTCGAATCATCGATGTAGCCATACAAAATCTCCGCTTTTTCACGGTTAGTTTGTTCCATGGCAGCCACACCACCTTGCTCTTTCAGCCACTTGAATACTAATCCTGACAAGTACCATGCAAACGTAGGCGGTGTATTAAACATCGAGTCTTTGTCAGCTAGGATCTTGTAGTTGATAAAGCTTGGTAGTAGATCGTGTGCAAGCCCGAGCAAATCATCACGCACGATAGCAATACAAATACCCGCTGGACCAATGTTTTTCTGTGCACCTGCGTAAATCACACCGTATTTAGACACATCAATCTGGCGAGACAAGATGTTAGAAGACATATCCGCTACGATAGGCTTATCAGTCACGGGTAGCTCAGAAATTTCTATACCATCGATAGTTTCATTTGGGCAGAAGTGTACATAAGCGGACTCTGGGTCGATTGCCCATTCTGAAGCGTTTAGAACGCCACTCTTTCCATCTATTTCTGTTTTTGCGTTAAATACATCGACGTCACAGTACTTGTTAGCTTCATCAATCGCACTTTCAGCCCAATAGCCTGCATCGATATACGTTGCTTTTTTAGCACCGCCAAGAAGGTTAAGAGGAACTGCAGCAAACTGAGCACGAGCACCACCTTGGCAAAACAGAACTTTATAGTTGTTTGGAATATTAAGAAGATCTCGCAGATCTTGTTCTGCTTCTTCAGCAACCTTGATGAATTCCTTGCTTCGGTGGCTGATCTCCATCACCGAAGTGCCAAGTTCATTCCAATCAACGAATTCAGCCTGCGCTTTTTCCATGACCGCTTTTGGTAAACCTGCTGGTCCAGCACTAAAGTTATACACATTTTCCATTCCGACTTTCCTTGCTCATGCTTTAAATTTTGAGAACTCATACCACTCTGAATAAGTAAATGTTCAGAGACTTATTCAGAGTGGTATAGAGGATTAATACCATGTTTTCCAACGTATAAAAAGCAAGAAATGAGGCTTTGATACCTCATTCCTTGTTAAACACTAAAAACAGTAAGTTATTGCTGAATCATAATAGGCAAGAGTAACGCCAATAGCGGTATTTGCTGGCCGTTTGAGAAAACTAAATTCCCCTCTTTAAGATCCGCTTTCACTTGATACCCTTGCTCCGTTTTTTCAACGAATTCGTTCAGTGTCGCTTCCTCTACCGCTTCACTGATTAACGGATAATGCAGCAACAATTCGTCAGAAATGTAAGTATCCAGATTCCCTGTTAATGCCGGAATGATAGCGTCAGGATTTTTTGAGATGTTTTCTGTCCCTTCAGGTACAGCAACGCGCCACTGACTCTCGAATTGACCATTTTCTTCTAGTGTCATCGACAAGTTATTCATGGTCAGATGGAAACCTTTTGCAAACAACGTGTCGATGTAAGGAATCGCGCTTTCAATTTGTTCTGGCGTCAGTTGCGGGTTGTTTTTATACAAACCCACCAAATACTCAAATGACGTGACATCCAAGTCACCAAATTCGAGGTCCATTGCAAATTTATCCACATCGCCCTGTGTGCTCTGCACGTTTTCAATATTGATAATGTGCTGGCTGTTTACTCGCTCTGACACTTCCGTCAAAGATGTTGAGAACCGATATTGTGCATTCTTCATTGCCACGATAGGGGTTTGTGATTCGTCTAGCAAAGACATATCACCAATTTTGATCTCCTGCTGCCCTAGCCAAAATAGGCTTTGCATTTTTCCGTCGCCTGAGCCTTCAATTCCTGAGACCAAAAACTTCTCACCGGAATTAAAATCAACCTCGATGGAAGGAATCGTCAGTTTGTACGTCAATTCTCCAAGCACGGTGACGTGACCACTCAATTCCGACGGTGTGATGGACATCATTGCGCCGTCATTCGCTTGGTGCCAGTTTTCTAACTTTAGGGAATAATCCGTGTTACCGTTAAGTTGAGTCACGGTATTTAGCGTCAGCGGCAAGTCATCCATATTCTCAAGCACAGAGGCTGCTGTCAGGCTGAAAAGCCCATGTTGAACTTGGCTATTCACCACATATTCACTTGGTAACCCATCTAAGGCCAGTTGCTGCGCTAAAATCGGATCCGTGATGACATAACGCGTTTTAACTTGAGAGGACAAATAACCACGATCGTACTGAACAATTTCCGCCTGAATCGACTGACTATTAAGTTGTGAGATACTATCGTTGATCACGTTATGACCAATCTGGCCTACTGCTAAGGGCCAACATAATGCAAGAGATATAGCGCCACCAATCGCGCCCATTTTTTTGAGTTGGTGCATAGTGTTTTCTTCTTTGGGTGTTTTTGCCAGTTTACATCAAAAAACATTGAGATATATCAGAGTATTGTCGTCACTCGTTAAATGCTCACTGATTCTTAAACCTAGCTCTCAATAACATCCGCCCTACCCTGATAAATTGTTGGTACGTATAGATAGATGAAGTGACGTCCAAGTGAATCAATTCGCCATATTGTGTGTTGATGACAATCCAGTAAGCATAGAGCAATTGCGAAATGAATTACGCCCATTTTCCAGTCGATTTGACCTTCACACGGCCAATTCGATGGAGGAGGCAAACTCCGTACTGGATTATTGCAATGAACAAAAACAAAGTATGGCGCTGGTCGTTGCCAGCCACAACGAAAGCTTTAACGGCGCAGAAGTTCTTATTCAGGTCGATAAGTTAGCTCATACGCAGCAAGCGAGAAAAATTCTCATAAGCAGCGGAAAAGACATCGAAGCCATATTGTCAGCAGTCAATGACGGTCGCCTCGACCATTGTTTAACTAAACCTTTGCAAGACAACCTCGCCTACAAAACCGCCCAAAAAGAGCTGACCACCTTTATTCTTGAAAACGATAAAGACAACCTACTCAGCTACAGCCGGATACTTGACCAACAGCGATTACTGCGCGCTCATATTGATCAAAAAATGCGATCCTACCGCGAAGGCTTTATGACGGATCATCACAAGCTCTCCGATAAACAACTGGCACAGCAGGTGACGGATGCGCTTTTCGATTTTTTTGCCGACAAAGATGAAACAGGCGCTTGTCGTCACTACTCCCCAGATCACCTTCTGACCAAAGAAGGGGAAGAAAACAGATTTTTATGGTTCATAACAAAAGGGGAAGTGGCACTGTACAAGAAAGATGAAGCAGGTATCCAGCGTGAAGTCGTACGCCATACACAAGGTAACATCGTTGGCGGTATGTCATTCGTCACTGGCGAGCCTTCTTTTTCGACCGCGATTACACTGACTGCGACAGAAGTGATTAAGCTGGATCGGGACGTTTTTGCCCAAGTCATGCACTCTAACACCTCTCTTTTACCCTTGTTTACCAACTTGCTTCTACGACACTTTAACCGTCGACTTCAACGCAGTATTACGACAAAACTTGAACTTCAAAAGACGCTCGAATCGCTTGAATCTGCTCATCAACAGTTAATAGAAAGAGAAAAAATGGCCATGCTCGGCCAACTCGTCGCGGGCGTAGCACATGAACTTAATAATCCTATCGCTGCAATTTTGCGCGGCACTGAGACACTCACCAATAAAATCCTCAGTTTGTTGCAGCACCCTAATTCTGCGCTAGAAAATCAAAGCATAGATGTTTTAAACAGAGCATTAGAGTCCAAGCCACGCTCCACGGCATTGGAAAGAGAGTTAGTCAAGTTGACCGAACAGCACGTAGGTGATCGTCGAGTTGCGAAAAAGTTAGTAAAATTGGGGATTGAAGATCATCCTGGCTGGATATCCAAAGTTAAAGATGGCGAGCCTAACTTAATGAACCAATTGGCTCATTTAGAGGATTACCATATCGCAGGCGCGACACTCCGTTCGATTCACGTCTGTGCGCAGAGAATTGCGGATATGGTTAAAAGCTTAAAAGGATATTCTCGCCCAGATGATGAACGATTCAGGGTTGTCGATATTCACGAAGGTATTGAAGATACGCTGGTCATCTTCGAGAACAAGCTCAAGTTTCACCAAGTAGAAAAACGGTACTCCCCTACCCCACCCATACGTTGTCTACCCATTGCGTTACAGCAAGTTTGGACAAACCTTATATCCAACGCGATAGATGCCTTGCCTGAGAAAGGTTGCTTGACAGTGGAAACCTCAGAAACAAACGTTAATGGCAAACCATGGGTTGTCGTTTCTTTCGAAGACAACGGACAAGGAATTCCACAAGAGGTGCATGAAAAAATATTTGAGCTTAATTTTTCTACAAAAAAAGAAGGGAATTTCGGTTTAGGGATTGGACTATCTGTCTGCCAACAAATTGTTCATCAGCATGGTGGCCACATTCAAGTAGCGTCAGAAATCGGAAAATACACAAAAATGTCAGTTTGGCTGCCTTTACGCCAAGAACAATAAATAATGAGGAAACTGCAATGAGTAAATACCTTATCTTATGTGTCGATGATGAACGCGAGGTTCTCGATAGCGTCATTCAGGACCTCGACTGTTTTGAAGAGCACTTCCTCTTAGAAGCGGCCGAATCCGTTCAAGAAGCCAAAGAGATTATTGCAGATTCAGAACAAAACGAGATCAAACTCGCCCTCATCCTGTGCGATCACATTATGCCCGATCAAACTGGGATCAGCTTTTTAATCGAGCTCAACCAGCAAGAATCTACAAAGCCAACAAGAAAGCTGCTTTTAACTGGGCAAGCTGGACTAGAAGACACCGTAGAAGCCGTTAATCATTCAAGTTTGGACTTTTATATCGCGAAACCATGGATTGGGGATGATCTTCGTGATGTCGTAAAAGAACAGCTTACCGATTATATGATTGAAAATGAGCCAGACTTGATGCCTTGGTCATCCTTCCTAAATACGGAAAAAATCTTTAATGCGGTTGCAAAGAAACGAATGAACTTTGGTGAATAAGCGCACGCTTTAGTGGATTGGTTACGGATTTTAAGTAAAACAAGACAAAACAATGACATTTAGGTAGAGGCTACCGCTATGATGCATTATGATGTTGGCACTTTCGTCATAGCGTAAGCCGCTAACGACCAAAAAAATTAACAAAATATAGGTTTATTGTCCTCATGCGTAAAACACTCTTAGCTACAGCGCTAGTACTAGCTTCTGGATCTTCTTTTGCTGCACAGTATGATCAAAATAGCCCAGCAGTGATGAGCAACTTTAGTTACGATTATGTAGAAGCTCGTATCGGTGCAAGCCCAGGTACCTTTGGTGCGGCACTAAGCATGTCTGTTCACCCAAATGCTCACTTTATTGGCCGTATCGACTCTGAATTTGAAAGCGATTATGACGCTGCTGCGGGTTTTGGCTTCCACGCTCCAATAAACAACTGGGCCGATTTTACTGGTGAGATGTTATTCCGCGCTGTTGACACTTCATACAGCAATGGTTCAGATACTGGCATGGAGCTAAACCTTGGTGCTCGTCAATGGCTTGGACCTCAATTAGAGGTAGGTGGTAAAGCAGGCTTCGTTTCTATCAGCGATGAAGACGAATGGTTGGGTTCCGTTTACGGAAGATTCCACGCTACTGAGCTATTCTCTATGGGTCTTGAGGCTCGAATCAACGATTTCTACGGCGATCAGTTGATGTTCACAGCACGCTTTAAGTACTAACTCTGAATAAGTACTGACTCTTAAAGCGCTGGTTTTATTACGAAATAAAAAACCGAGGTACTTTCAAAGTACCTCGGTTTTTATATGTTCTTAATCAAAATGATTCGTCGGGGTTACATGACAAGTGGCATGTATTAATAGTAAACCCTAACTAAGCGTTATTGACAGCTTTCTAGCAACTGGCGCTTGCGTGGCTCCTGAATTAACTTCCAATGGATGCCATCGACTGCCCCTGCAAATTTCCAAAGTAGCTTTATGTCAACATCGTTACCATACGCTTCCTTAACCTTGGTAAACACTGCTGGTGCGCCCAACTCAAGAAACGTATCCACATCTTCTATGCCAGCCTTTTTCACCATACGCTCTAAAGTGAGTTGCATATTGGGTAAATCGCGTAGCCTACGGTTGGCTGCCGAACGCTTAAATTTACGCTCAGACACAGAAAAATCGATAGATTGCTGTAACAACTCATCTAAGCGAGCACTGTCTGCCTCAAAAATTTCCGTAATATCGTAGTAGTTAACCGTCGCTGTAGTTTGTTTTTTTACGTGGCGATATTTCTCGCATCCTAGCGCTGTTAACTCTTTATCCAACTGGTCTCCGCCTCGGATAAAAATTTTATTCGCACTTAATAGAGCGAACATAGCTTCATCTTGAAACAGCCCTGTACCACCAAACATAGAACGTTTTTGGAATGTACCAAACTTACTTACATATTTTATAAATACGTGCTCTATCATATCTATTGATCCTTCAAATCATTAAACCCCGATTATTTATGATCACCAGATAGCAGCAGTTAAAAGCGAAAAAAGGTATAAATAAATTATAGAAATGTAATTAAAAATCTTATTAATCAATGTCGGAACAGATAATAGTTTACCGAACAAAATAAGTCGCGTGCATAGATCACACTGCCGAAAATCTTGTTGATCTTTATTCCATATTCAATCTATGACTGTTTTAAATAAGTAACCATCAACAATTGAATACTTTGTAACCAATTGAATCTAAATTCGTCGATATACTAATCTAGTCGTTGCCTCATGCGTCTAAGTAACGGTAAAATGTTACAAAAATATTCAGCGGTTTGTATTTTATGACTCATCTATCTTTTTACTGGTTGCCAGAAAATAAAGATCTCATGCTTAAAGGTATTGAGTCGGAATTTTCGAAAATTATTGAACACGCCGTTTCAAACAGAAAAATTACGCTGCCACCTATTCCTGAAGCAGTGCTTAAAATACAAAAACTCTGTACGGATGAATCCACAACTATTGCCGATATAGCAGATACTCTATTAGAAGATCCTAGTTTGGTGGCAACTGTCATCCGCGTAGCAAACTCGGTTATATTTAATCGCCGAAATATTACGTGTTCTGATATAACAACCGCGGTATCTCGACTAGGCATTCTACGCGTCCGTGACATCGTGACAGCTCAAGCCATCGAGCAGTTAAAGCAATCTGTAAGCTTAAGCCAAAGTTGCAATAACATGCTCGCAAACAGCGCCATGAATTCACGAGAGCTTGCGGCGACAATGGTCATGGTCGTACGTGGCTTTAAGGAAAGTGGTTCGAAGACTTATCATAATCTTGAACCTGAAAAAGCGCTGCTTACTGGGCTTTTGGCAGACATCGGCCTATTTTGTCTCGTCAATGAATATCATCTACATCTCGAAAATGGCAATTACTTAGATGAGAAATTGGCGTTTTCGATTTTTGAACGCCTATGTTCTGACACAAGCTACCTAGTATTAAATACTTGGGGATTTGATAACGACTTCTTAGAAGTGGCCTCCAACCAAGTAATAGAAAAGCCGTCTACAGAAGTGACCTACCTAGATATTGCTCGAATGGCTAATCATATTCTGATGTTCCGCCGCCAAGATGAAAATATCGACGAGCATGTTGTAAAGTTTGATGTGACTGGTGCAGATGTACTGTACAAACTCAGTAATTTAAGTGATATTGAGTTCAATGCGCAACTGGACACATTGATTAGCGCAAGCGGCTTATAACACAGGATGTACCATGTTTTCAGGGATGTTATTTATTTTTGCCCCACTCGTAGTGGGGTATTTAATTTCTATATCTAAAAAATCGTTACTCGATACAATCAATACCACCACTTCCAACTTAATCTATGTCATTCTGGCATTGATGGGATTAAGCTTGGCTGCGCTTGACAACCTTGGTGAAAACCTACAACTGATCCTCAAGTATACAGCTGTCTTTTTCTCATGCCTTGGCCTTGCCAACCTCGCGGTTTTACCTTTGGTCGACAAGTTTTTGCCAATCAAAACAGATAATGTCCATAGCAAACTACCGCTATCAAGTATGGCGCTAGAATCAGCAAAATTGATACTGGTCGTGGGCGGAGGCTTAATTGTTGGCCTAGTTATCCCGCTTGACCTGAGCTGGGTGGATACCGCAAGCGAATGGATTTTATTCTTACTGCTGTTTTTCATTGGTATTCAGCTCCGTAACAGCGGCCTGACACTCAAACAAATTTTACTGAATAAACACGGAATGGTGATCGCCCTACTGATTATTATCAGCTCTATGGTGGGTGGTTTAATCGCCGCAATGATACTGGATATAGATATATACCGCGGGCTTGCAATGGCATCCGGATTTGGCTGGTATTCACTTGCTGGTATTTTGATGGGGGATGCATTCGGGCCTGTTTATGGTGGCGCATCGTTTATGATCGAGTTGCTACGCGAGTTGATTGCACTGGTTCTTATTCCACTATTTATAAGGACTCGACCATGTACCGCAATTGGGTATGCAGGTGCGACTGCGATGGATTTTACGCTCCCAGTGATTCAAACTACCGGAGGCGTGCGCTGCGTTCCAATAGCGATAGTGAGTGGCTTCATTTTAAGCCTACTCGTTCCAGTCATGATGTTATTCTTTGTCTCACTTGCAGGCTAGATCGCATGATTTTATGCTCAAATTCACTATATTAACGCACGGCGATTTAATAAACTTAAGCAACCGCTAATGTAACAGCGGATTATAATTATATTTTTCAAAAGGAATCATTATGAAACGCCTGATTGTTGCACTGCTGCTAGGTGCTTCTTCTTCGATGGCTGCTGCTGCCGACAATACTTGCCTGTCCAAGAAATACGATGCCTATATTGATGCTTCTATCCACTGGTATGAAGACTTAACAAAATTGACGTCTGAAGAGTACCCTGACCTAACCGAAGTCAGCGAATGGTTCTTAGAAGGTAGAAAACATCACTTCGAACTTAATCGTGCAGCTGTTCACTACTACTTAGAGCATGACGGAACAAAAGTCGCAACAGAACAACCAGTCGAAGCATGGTTGCAGTTAGAGCAGAAAGACATCAAAACCCTCGCATCACGCAGCGACGAGCTTGGACAATTGGCGAAAGTGACGTTTGACGATCGTCAAGCTAAGCCACATGACAAGAACTACGACTTACGCTCAGCGTTTGCAGACTTGCTGAGTCACCCAACTAAAATAGACAGTGCACTCAAACGCTATAATCAGTCTATAAAACAACTAGAAACGATTACGTGTAACTAAGTTTTGTTACTCTGGCTTTGTCCAGTTGTCTAGAAAACGTAAAGAAATCAAATGAGCAATCGATTAATTTAAGACGGGACTTTGTTCCCGTTTTCGTTTAGATTGTCCCGCTTGCACCAAGAATAAATAGAGCTATATCGCAGTATGGTATCTGAACATAGAACGGCTGATGTGAGTTTCGATAGTCTTCTTCGTATCTTCACAGTACCTGAAGGGCCAAACTCAACGCTAACCCAAATAGAAGAAAAACTTTCGCGTAACTTGAACCAGTTTTTGCGAGAGCATATCGTTGCGGAAGAAAAGCCGCTGATTGAGATTGAGAAAGACTTCTCAAACGCTTCCATTCCAGAGCAACCTGAATTTGTTTCAGACCACACACAACACTTGCTTGATACTCTGGTTTCCCATTCTGTACATACGTCTGCGCCTAGTTTTATCGGCCATATGACATCGGCGCTGCCTTATTTCTTGATGCCGCTGTCTAAAATCATGATAGCGCTCAACCAGAACTTGGTGAAAATTGAAACGTCCAAAGCTTTTACGCCGTTAGAGCGTCAGGTTTTGGGAATGCTTCATAGATTGATCTACAGCCAAGATGATGCGTTCTATTCGAAATGGATGCATAGTGCCAATCATTCCCTTGGCGCGTTTTGTTCAGGTGGAACTATAGCCAACATCACCGCCCTTTGGGTTGCTCGCAACAATGCGTTAAAAGCGGATGGCAACTTTAAGGGAGTGGAGAAAGAAGGCCTCTTCAAAGCAATGAAGCACTATGGCTATGAAGGTCTAGCGGTATTGGTCTCTGAACGTGGTCACTACTCTCTCAAAAAAGCGGCCGATGTCTTGGGCATAGGGCAGGAAGGGTTAGTCGCCATCAAAACAGATTCAAACAACCGAATTTGTCCTGACGCGCTGAAAGTGCGTATCGCTGAACTTAAAGCGCAAAACATCAAACCTTTTGCAGTAATAGGTGTTGCTGGTACAACAGAGACCGGGAGTATCGATCCTCTTGAGTCTATTGCAGCGATTTGTCAGCAGGAAGATTGTCACTTCCATGTAGATGCGGCTTGGGGTGGTGCAACCTTGATGTCGAATAATTACAGACACTTACTATCCGGCACCGAGCTGGCAGACTCTGTAACCATTGACGCCCATAAACAGCTGTATATTCCAATGGGTGCTGGCATGGTTCTTTTTAAAGATCCCGAAGCGATGAAGTCTATTGAGCATCATGCACAGTATATTTTACGTAAAGGCTCAAAAGACTTAGGAAGTCATACTCTTGAAGGTTCTCGCTCGGGTATGGCAATGCTCGTTTATGCTGCGATGCACATTATTAGTCGACCTGGGTACGAATTACTCATCGATAAAAGCATTGAAAAAGCCAAGTATTTTGCAAATCTCATCAAAGAACAGCCAGACTTTGAGCTGGTCTCTGAGCCAGAGCTCTGTTTGCTGACTTACCGCTACCTACCCCCTCATATCAAAGGTGCGTTAGCGTCAGCCAATATCGAGCAAAAAGCAGAGCTTAATGAATTGCTGAATGAGCTCACTAAATTCATTCAAAAGACGCAACGTGAAACAGGTAAATCCTTTGTATCTCGTACTCGATTGAACCCTAGCCAATGGGATAGGCTCAACACCATCGTTTTTCGAGTCGTGTTAGCCAATCCACTGACAGGTTGTGACATACTCAATACCGTTTTAGAAGAACAGCGACAGATTGCTCAGCAAGCACCAAATCTTATGGCGAAGATAGAAGCGTTGGTCGAGAAAGTGAATGCAGCATGAAAGTTTCTTTCTTGATATATGTAAGTTGAGCAAAAAAATGACACCTCAACAGCATTAATTTCGACTAAATTTAATAGAATTGTGTAGTTTTTAATAATGTTTAGTTGAGGCCTGTCATATTCTGACCACTCGAAGAAAAGAAAAGTTACAGAAAACCGATGGCTTAGGTTTATACTGGCCCTATGGCGCTGGATAGTTATTGCCTTTTGGGGAACACCTTGTTTCCTGCTCATTTCAATCATTTGGTATATCCAGCAAGTTGTTCTCTATACCTTCGTGAACACTATGAACACATTAGAAAAAATTCAGAAAAATCTAGAGAACTTCAGTAAATCAGAACGTAAGGTCGCTGAAGTTATTATGGCCTCCCCACAAACGGCCATTCATTCTAGTATCGCTACTCTCGCTAAAATGGCGGATGTAAGTGAACCAACAGTTAATCGCTTTTGTCGTCGTCTGGATACTAAGGGTTTCCCAGATTTCAAATTACACCTTGCACAAAGCTTAGCTAACGGTACGCCGTATGTGAACCGTAACGTCGAGGAAGACGATGGCCCTGATGCATACACCCATAAGATTTTCGAATCCACTATGGCGTGTTTGGACGTAGCCAAAAACAGCTTAGATCCAATGCAGGTAAATCGTGCGGTTGATCTTCTCACTCAAGCGAAAAGAATCTCATTTTTTGGCTTAGGTGCGTCATCAGCAGTCGCTAAAGATGCTCAAAACAAGTTTATTCGTTTTAACATTCCAATTACTTGCTTTGAAGATATTGTCATGCAACGTATGAGCTGCATTAACTGTACCGACAATGATGTTATCGTGTTGATTTCGCATACTGGTCGCACTAAGAGCCAAGTTGAAATTGCCAATCTAGCACGCGAAAACGGTGCAACAGTGATTGCCATCACGGCAAAGGATTCACCACTGGATAAGGCAAGCTCACTGTCCATTTCACTGGATGTGCCTGAAGATACTGACGTCTACATGCCAATGGCAAGCCGTGTGGTTCAGATGACCGTTATCGATGTGCTAGCGACAGGATTCACCCTACGCCGTGGTACTGGCTTCCGTGAAAACCTTAAACGAGTGAAAGACGCGCTTAAAGACTCTCGCTACGATAAGCTGTCACAGTTTTAATCAGACACTACCAACAAAAGGGGCAAATCAGCCCCTTTTTCAATTCCCAATTTTCTCTTCTGCAAATTACCTACCTACCCTTCTTTTATCAAGAACCCAAGTTGAACAGGCTACAAACATTGCTTCAGTTCACTTCATCGGCGCAAAAAATCATCAATAGGTTTTCCCTATCGAAACAACAGGTATTTGCCACTTTATTTCCGGCACCGATTCGGGCATAGTGACACTAACAAATTAAAGGAGAAACATTTATGTTCGTAGTTATCTTTGGTCGCCCTGCTTGTCCTTTCTGTGTACGTGCTAAAGAGCACGCAGAGACGCTAAAAGAGAAACGTGATGATTTTAACTACCGCTACGTTGATATCCACGCAGAAGGTATTTCAAAAGCAGATTTAGAGAAAACTGTCGGTAAACCAGTTGAAACCGTTCCTCAAATCTTTATCGATCAAGAACATATTGGCGGCTGTGATGATTTCGAAGCTTACGCAAAAGAGAACCTAGGCCTGTTCGACTAAGAATTTTACACGATTATTTAAAGCCGCTTATTGCGGCTTTTTTATTACCCGCACGATACATAGATAACCATACGTAAAGTAATAGTAAATTCTAAAAATTTTCACTATTTATTTTGAATCATTCATATACAATTCGCCCCACTTAACTTCTAACCTGCACAGAAACAAAAGACCTGTGAACATCGACGTCGTACTCTTACTAGAACAAAACCCTATACTTCTTATTTTTGTCGTTCTCTCAATTGGCTTAGCTATTGGCAAAATCCGTTTTGGTAATATGCAGCTTGGCAACTCCATCGGTGTCCTAGTGACATCACTCATAATGGGTCATTTAGGATTTACCTTTAACACCGACGCCTTAACAATTGGCTTTATGCTGTTTATTTACTGTGTGGGTATCGAAGCTGGACCTAACTTCTTTGGCATCTTCTTTAGAGATGGTAAACACTACTTCATTTTAAGCATGGTCGTGCTCTCAACTGCGCTGCTTATTACCTATACCACTGGTCACTACTTAGACCTTGGGTTTGGACTTTCTGCGGGTATGATGGCAGGTGCGCTTACCTCTACCCCTGTTCTGGTAGGGGCTCAGGATGCGTTAAACTCCGGCCTTGCTGACATTCCTCGCAATATGGATTTCGGCCTAGTCATTGAAAACCTGTCGGTGGGTTATGCAATGGCGTACTTAATCGGACTCATCAGTATGATTATGTTCGCTAAGTTGATGCCAAAGCTGCAAAAGCAAAATTTGTCTGACTCCGCAGAGCAAATTGCGCAAGAGCGTGGATTGGGTAATTCAGGACAACGTAAAGTCTACTTACCTATTATTCGCGCGTATCGCGTAGGTCAAGAGCTTATCGATTGGATCGATGGTAAAAACTTGCGTGAGCTTGGTATCTACCGACAAACAGGTTGCTACATTGAGCGTATTCGACGTCATGGAATTATCGCACACCCTGATGGTGATGCCATTTTGCAAGAAGGCGATGAAATTGCGTTGGTAGGTTTCCCTGATAGTCACGCGCGACTTGACCCAAGTTTTAGAAACGGAAAAGAAGTATTTGACCGTAATCTGCTGGATTTAAGAGTCGTTGAAGAAGAGATCGTAGTAAAAAGTGATTCGATTGCAGGAAAGCGCCTCTCAGACCTAAACCTATCAGAATATGGTTGTTTCCTAAACCGAGTGGTTCGTGCTCAAATTGAAATGCCGATGGACTTAGATATCGTTCTCGCTAAAGGTGACGTCCTCCAGGTCAGTGGCGAGAAAAGTCGTGTTCACGGGTTAGCAGAACACATTGGTTTTATCTCCATTCACAGCCAGATGGCAGACTTATTGGCATTCTGTAGTTTCTTTATTTTAGGCGTGCTTTTTGGATTGATTACCATGACATTTGGCCAAGTCTCATTTGGCTTAGGTAACGCTGTTGGCCTGCTCCTTTCTGGTATCACGCTGGGCTTTTTAAGAGCGAATCACCCGACTTTTGGTTACGTACCACAAGGTGCACTGAACATGGTTAAAGATCTCGGCCTTATGTTCTTTATGGTCGGTATTGGCCTAAGCGCTGGCGGAAAAATGTTTGAACATCTTTCCCAAGTAGGTATTCAGGTCCTCGGCCTTGCGTTTATCGTCAGTGTTGTACCCGTTGCGGTCGCTTATCTTGTTGGAGCATACCTTTTAAAAATGAACCGCGCCCTTCTGTTTGGTGCCATCATCGGGGCAAGAACTTGCGCACCTGCAATGGACATCGTTAATGACTACGCAAAATCAACGATTCCAGCCCTTGGATACGCGGGTACCTATGCGATAGCCAATATCTTGATGACGTTAGCCGGTACGATACTGATCATTTTGAGCTAGAACAAAAAAAGGGAAGACAACGTCTTCCCTTTTAGTTTTTATATCATCAGCTTAGTGGGCGTAGATAGGCAAGAAAACGCTTTTCGGCTTGCTTGAAACACCACAAGATGACAAATGTCAGTGACATATAGAACAAACCTGCTGTCAGGAACGATTCAAACGGTGCGTAGTAACGTGAGTTCACCAAACGTGCAGCACCTGTTAAATCTACGATAGTCACAATACCTGCCACGGCACTGCCATGAAGCATAAAAATCACTTCGTTACTGTACACCGGTAGCGCTCGGCGTAGAGCACTTGGTAATACAATACGGCGATAAGTCAACGGCGTACTCATACCATAAGCCTTGGCAGCCTCAACTTCGCCTTTAGGCAAACCATTGATCGCACCTCGGATGATTTCTGCTGTATATGCAGAAGTATTAAGTACAAACGCAACTAGCGCACAAAACCAAGCATTTTCCCACAGCGTCCCTTTTACCGGGAAAAACTGATCCATTCCGTAATAAATCAAGTACAGCTGGACCAAAAGTGGCGTTCCACGGAAAAAGTAAATGTATGCCCAGCTCGGCCCCATAATCAGATAGTTGTGACTATTTCTCGCAATCGCCAATGGAATTGATACAGCCAAACCAATCACTAGCGCAATTCCCACCAGCCATACCGTCGTCCACAAACCACTCAAATAGATAGGAAAGCTTTCTACAATCAATGAAAAGTCCATACTCTACCTCGTGTGAATACTGAATTTGCGTTCAACGACTTTAAGTAACCCAGTCGATACGCTTGTGAAAAAGAGGAAGATAATTGCGACAACCATATAAAACGTAAATGGCATCTTCGTAGAACCTGCCGCCAGAGAACTGGTTCGAACCATATCCTCAAGCCCTATGATTGAAACCAATGCCGTTGTTTTAAGCAGTACCAACCAGTTGTTACCAAACCCCGGCAAAGCGTGACGAATCATTTGAGGAAGCAAAATGCGACGGAAAGTCATCACTGAGCTCATCCCATAGGCCTTCGCCGCTTCGAGTTCACCTTTATCGACCGCCATAATCGCGCCACGGAAGGTTTCGGCCATATAGGCACCAAAGATGAAACCTATCGTTAGAACCCCCGCAATAAATGGACTGACATCGATATAATCTGGGAGGTATGACGTCCACTCATGGTTAGGGTCACTTGACGCAAACCATTCGTTAAGAGATTCATTGATGGAATAAAGTGTGTTGTTAAGCAGGATTTGTCCACCGAAGAATATAAGCATCATCAGGACTAAGTCTGGAATCCCGCGTATAACGGTTGTGTATAGCGTAGCAATAGCTCGAGCCCATCGATATGGTGCCATCTTAGCAAGCGCACCAAGCATGCCCAATATTACCGCCAGCAGTAATGAAAGCAGCGCCACCTCAATGGTGACTATGGCCCCTTTGAAGATAGAGGCTTCGTATCCTTTTAAATCTAGCATAGGTGAGTTCCTGATCCCTAAACTCATAAAATCGGTCGTTGGCTACTTCTAGGAACAAGCCAACGACCGCTTAATAGCGACTTACTCGCCGTATACGTCGTAGTTGAAGTAACGAGCAGCTATCTCTTGGTAAATGCCTTTTTCACGTAGAGACAGAATCGCAGCATCTAACTTTTGCGTCAGATCTTTGTCTTGTTTACGTACAGCAATACCGAAACCTTCACCAAACCACTTAGCGTCAGTCAGAGATGGGCCTACAAACTCGTAGCCTTCACCACCTTCTTTGTTTAGTACGCCTTCTTCTAGTGCAGAGGCATCTCCCAATACTGCAACAACACGGCCGTTAGCCAGATCTAGGTAAGCTTCGTCAAATGAGCCGTAACGTACAATTTCAACTTTATCGCCGTAATTGTCTGTCAGGTACTTGTCGTGAGTTGTTGCGCGCTGTACCGCAATTTTTTGACCATCTAGATTATCGAAATCTAGGTTAGCGCCCTTTTTCGCAATGAATTTATTCGGGATAAGTGCGTATTTACCAGTAAAATCAACTTTCTTCTTACGCTCTTCAGTAATAGACATCGCAGCGATAATTGCATCGTATTTACGTGCTAGTAGAGAAGGAATAATACCGTCCCAGTCTTGAGCGACAACCTTACACTTCACCTGCATTTCTTGACACAAAGCATTGGCCATATCTACGTCAAAGCCTTTTAGCGAACCATCACCTTCTGTCCAGCTAAATGGAGGATACGCACCTTCAATACCAAAACGAACTTCTTTCCAATCCTTTGCTTGGGCTACTCCCGATACTGCTGTTGCAGCCAGAGTCGCTGCTAATAACCACTTTTTCATTTCCATACTCCTGTGATTTTTATTGTATAAATATAAATTTGAGTTGTGTTTGCCGCTCAATCAGATAAGCGTAATTAGTAAATAGACGATACGAATTGCTTCAAGCGCTCCGAATCCGGGTTCGTAAATAGTTTAGAAGGATGTCCTTGTTCTTCAACCAAACCTTGGTGCAAAAACATCACATGGTTAGATACATCACGCGCAAATGCCATTTCATGCGTTACCACTAACATGGTGCGCCCTTCTTCTGCCAAGTCTCTCATAACCCCAAGAACCTCACCCACAAGTTCAGGGTCAAGTGCAGATGTAGGCTCATCGAAAAGCATGACTTCAGGATCTACGGCTAAAGCTCGAGCAATGGCTGCACGCTGTTGCTGACCACCTGATAAGTGGCCTGGGTAGTAATCTTTACGCTCGTAAAGTCCAACTTTCTTTATTAGTACTTCAGCGTTCTCAATCGCTTGTGCTTTTGGCACGCCCAACACATGAACTGGAGCCTCAATAACATTTTCCAGCACTGTCATATGGGACCATAAATTGAAACCTTGGAATACCATTGCCAGTCGAGAACGGATTCGCTGGACTTGTTTTTCATTGGCAGGAACGGATTCACCCAGACGGTTATTCTTCATTTGGATTAACTCACCATTAACCCAAATTTCCCCGGCTGTAGGTGTTTCAAGAAGGTTTATGCATCTAAGGAAGGTACTTTTACCAGAGCCCGAAGAACCGATAATAGAAATTACGTCCCCTTTGTGAGCTTCTAATGAAATACCTTTTAAGACTTCGTTTTGTCCAAACGTTTTATGTAGCTCTTTTATATCTAGCGCTGGTACATCATTCATGCGCCTAACTCCCTGTTATTATTTTGTCCCACATGTACGTGTATTTTGGGTGGGTTAGATGCAGGTCTCCACCTACATTGCGAACAAACTATCACTACAAATAAAAACATGCAACAAATCATTAACCTGCATTACGGGGATATTTAACCATTTTGTGTGATTATTGATTCGCTTTTTAGTCGATATTACTTCTTATTGCGCATAATTTGTTTTAAATGTCGTCTTATAAAATAGCAAATGAAATTAACATTTTTATAAAAATAAGATCTGTCTCAATATTCAATTAATCTTCTTTAACACCTCTGCTTTAGATATTAATCTAGTTTCCTATTAAACCAATTGTGTAAATTTATTTCACATAGAATGAATATCCGTTAAATCACCCCCATTTATTACGTAGTTTTCTTTCACATCCATAAATAAGGTGATCTAAATCAATCACGCTGTAGAGGCCGCACGATACACTCAGCCCATAAATAAAAAGCTAAATTATGCGAAATTTTAGTGTTTTCCATCACTGTAGAGCACGCTCAAGAGCGCTTGTCGAGGTGATAAATCAATAACAAAACGCAGAGTGTTAGCCACAGTTTTACAAGAACGCCAAACAACAAAAACAATGGCGACTTATTAACAATTTATTAACTTTTTCAATATATGAGGAATCTATGTCAGACGCAGTCAACAAACCGCACTCTGATTCGGATATCGAGAATAAGAGTTATCAAGAGCTGCACCGCCCGGCATCTGAGTTTGCCAGCCGCAGTGATTACCTAGACCATGAATTACAGATCATGAAGCCACGCCGCTTTGGATTGAACCTTCCTGGTCGAGATTTTCGATTTGAACTAGAGGACTTAGTACCAGCATTAGCGGGTACGATTGGCATTATCGCAATGTACTCTGCGGTAATGATGTCGTGGGCTGATGGCCTGACGGCTGCATGGGATCACGTGAACCTTGGCAAAGAATTTGCGATTGAGGTAGCGCGTGTAGAAATGCTGTTTCCAGCATTGTTTTTCTGTGTATTAGCATCTGGATTTATTAACCCAAAAGCCAACCTTGCTGGTAACCATGGCCCAATGATCCCTCTTATCGGTGCTATTGCTCTTGCTGGTGCTCACCCTCTGGCTTTGGCAATTCTGCTTGGTGTTTTTGGTTTACTGCTTAGTTACTTTAAAGGCGGCTCTAAGCTAGTTAACTTAACGTCTGAAGGTACCGCAGGCGGCTTGCTCATATTCCTTGGCTTCACAGGTACTATGAGCCAAATTACTTCCATCCAAACATGGGCAACTGGGTTGCAGTCTACTGAAGTAGCAGCAGGCAGTATGGGTTATGTGGGCTTGGTTGTACTGGGTATCAACATTGTCCTTTACGCGTTCTTGGCAAAAATCAACAAGCGTTGGTTGGCCATTCCGGTATGTGCCTTCACAGGTTTGATCATCGCACTGGTACTGGGTGCTGGTTTCGACCTTCGCTTCGAAACAGAAATGGGATTACCTAACCTAAATCCTGTGTATTGGTGGGGCAGTACTGAAACAGGTTGGCAGCTTGGCTTACCAAACCTGCAGCACTTTATCGCATCGCTGCCGTTTGCCATTCTTGCTGTTGCTATGTGGTCTCCTGACTTCCTAGGTCACCGTATCTTCCAAGAGCTAAACTACCCTAAGAAAACTGACAAGGTTCTAATGGATGTGGACGATACCATGACGATGTGTTCAGTGCGCCAAATGGTCGGTACGGCTTTAGGTGGTGGTAACATTACTTCCTCTTGGGGGACTTACATGATCCCAGCGGCGATTGCTAAACGTCCTATCCCTGGTGGTGCCATCATTCTAGGCCTGTTGGTAATGACGATTGCTATTTTAGGTTTCCCAATGGATGTTGCAGTATGGCCACCTGTCATGCGTGTTGCTTTGCTTGTTGGTGTATTCCTTCCTCTATTGGAAGCAGGTATGCAAATGGTGCGTGACACGAAAGATTCACAAGCTGCTGGTATCTGTATTTTTGGTTCAGCGGTTGTTAACCCGGTACTTGCTTGGGCTTTGACCATGCTACTCGATAACAACGGTCTCATTGGTGACAAAGCACGTGCAGCGAAACTTTCGTTTGTCGATAGGGTCGTAATTCCAGGTGGCGTGCTTGTTATCTGTTTAATTGCAATGCTTGCAGTTGGTATGCTAGAAAGCCAATATGGCCTGCAAGCTTGGCTGTAAGATAAAAACAACTAGGGTGGCTATAATTGCCACCCTAGTTTTATCGAAAATTTTGATGATTTATTGATTTAGTTTAAGGTTTGCGATTTTTTTTTAACTTATGCTTGTTAACAAGTTAAGAGAGTCCATTAAGGTAAGTGACAATATATATAGTTTTATGACCACTTTCAGTGCAGAGCAATTGAGACTATACATATTGTTATTCATTTAGAGTGTATCAAACCAGAAATGGGAGTCTGGCTGGCTCAACGGTCCGACAGGTACGTGTTTTTTCTACTAAAAAGGTAGGTATGTCATGGCAGAGCAATTTGCTAAAGCTTGGGAAGGTTTTGCTGAAGGTGATTGGCAAAACGAAGTAAACGTTCGTGATTTCATTCAGAAGAACTACACACCGTACGAAGGCGACGAATCTTTCCTAGTTTCTGAAGGTACTGAAGCTACCAATAAGCTTTGGGCTAAGGTAATGGAAGGTATCAAACAGGAAAACGCGACGCACGCACCTGTTGATTTTGATACATCTGTTATCTCTACCATCACTGCTCACGATGCAGGCTACATCGAAAAAGATCTTGAAACTATCGTAGGTCTACAAACTGAAGCGCCTCTAAAACGTGCGATCATCCCTAACGGTGGTATTCGCATGGTTGAAGGTTCATGCAAAGCATATGACCGCGAACTAGACCCACAAGTTAAGAAAATCTTCACAGAATACCGTAAAACACACAACGCTGGTGTTTTCGATATCTACACTCCTGATATCCTTGCATGTCGTAAATCTGGTGTACTAACTGGTCTTCCTGACGCATACGGCCGTGGTCGTATCATCGGTGACTACCGTCGCGTTGCACTTTACGGTATCGACTTCCTAATGAAGGACAAACTGGCTCAGTTCACTTCTCTTCAAGAGAAATTCGAGAACGGCGAAGACCTTCACATGACTATGCAGCTTCGTGAAGAAATTGCAGAGCAACACCGCGCTCTAGGTCAAATCAAGCAAATGGCTGCGAAATACGGTTTCGATATTTCTCGCCCAGCTGAAACTGCACAAGAAGCTATCCAATGGACTTACTTCGGCTACCTAGCGGCTGTTAAATCTCAAAACGGTGCTGCAATGTCTCTAGGTCGTACTTCTACATTCCTAGACGTTTACATCGAGCGTGATATCACTGCAGGTAAGATCACAGAAGATCAAGCTCAAGAAATGATCGACCACTTCGTAATGAAACTACGTATGGTTCGTTTCCTACGTACTCCTGAGTACGATGAGCTATTCTCTGGCGACCCAATCTGGGCAACAGAATCAATGGGTGGTATGGGTCTGGACGGTCGTACGCTAGTAACGCGTTCTAACTTCCGTTTCCTAAACAGCCTATACACTATGGGTCCTTCTCCAGAGCCAAACATCACTGTTCTTTGGTCTGAAGCGCTTCCTGATGGCTTCAAACGTTTCTGTGCGAAAGTATCTATCGATACTTCATCTATCCAGTACGAAAACGACGACCTAATGCGTCCAGACATGAACTCTGACGATTACGCTATCGCTTGTTGTGTATCTCCAATGGTTGTTGGTAAGCAAATGCAGTTCTTCGGTGCTCGTGCGAACCTTGCTAAAACGATGCTTTACACCATCAACGGCGGTATCGATGAGAAGCTGAAGATTCAAGTTGGTCCTAAGATGGACAAGATCGAAGGTGAATACCTAGATTACGACGAGCTATGGGCAAAAATGGATCACTTCATGGATTGGTTAGCTAAGCAGTACGTGACTGCACTAAACAGCATCCACTTCATGCACGACAAGTACAGCTACGAAGCGTCTCTAATGGCTCTACATGACCGTGACGTTAAGCGTACAATGGCATGTGGTATCGCAGGTCTATCTGTTGCCGCTGACTCTCTATCAGCGATCAAATACGCAAAAGTAAAACCAGTTCGTGACGAAGATGGTCTAGCAATCGATTTTGAAATCGAAGGTGATTACCCTAAATTCGGTAACAACGATGCTCGCGTAGATGACATCGCTTGTGAACTTGTATCTGTGTTTATGAATAAGATCCGTGAGCTTAAGACTTACCGTGATGCGGTTCCTACTCAGTCAATTCTTACTATCACTTCAAACGTGGTATACGGTAAGAAGACAGGTAACACACCGGATGGTCGTCGCGCTGGTACTCCATTTGCTCCTGGTGCAAACCCAATGCATGGTCGTGACGAGAAAGGTGCTGTAGCTTCTCTAACTTCAGTAGCGAAACTACCGTTTGCTGACGCTCAAGATGGTATCTCTTACACATTCTCTATCGTACCTAACGCACTAGGTAAAGAAGAGACTAGCCAACGTGCTAACCTTGCAGGCCTAATGGACGGTTACTTCCACCACGAAGCTGGCAAGCTAGAAGGTGGTCAACACCTAAACGTTAACGTTCTTAACCGTGAAACGCTAGAAGATGCCGTTAAGCACCCTGAGAAGTACCCTCAGCTAACAATTCGTGTATCTGGTTACGCTGTACGTTTTAACTCTCTAACAACAGAGCAACAACAAGATGTAATCGCACGTACGTTCACTGAGTCTCTATAATCTCAGTTGATGGTACTTTTGAGCCCCGCACTCGCGGGGCTTTCTATTTTTCGCGTAAATTGACAACCACGAAGCCCTCTCCCTATCTTAAAAGAATGAGTATCTCGGGTGAGTTCGGCCCTTTTCAAGTTGAGATTTACGTATGCAAATAAAAGCTAATGTTGCGTTGTTTGTTGTTTTATCGCTAGCCCCCTTCTTTAGTCAGGGCTCAGAGCACTCAACTTTCTCGGTTACCTTCGACAATGATGGCTTATACAGCACCGATAGAGACTATACGAGTGGCCTTTTCCTTACCTATACTTCTCGCCCTTTTGTTTCCAAAGGCTTGCTAAAGACTCTGAGTTTATCTAATTGGAAAGGTTCATCAATTGACAAGCTGGAATTCACTCTTGGGCATAAAATTTATACGCCAGAAGATCTGGAAGCTAACTTTCCTTTGGTTAATGACCGCCCATACGCAGGCTATTTACATGCAGAATTTAACTACATAAGTTTGCACCCACAACAGGCCCAACGCATTAACGTCACAATCGGTACGACAGGTGAACATTCCTTCGCAGATGCCTCACAAGACTTCGTTCATAAAGTTACTCCCGCAAAAAAACCTGATGGATGGGAATACCAGATAGACAACGCAATCGTGGGAAGCGTAGGCTATCTAGCTCACTTTAATCTGAACCGCACCCAAGATTCTAATAATCTCGAATGGGAACTTTCTAACGTTTCCGAAGCAAATATAGGCAATTTTCGCTCGGATGTTTCAACAGGCTTTATGGTTCGCTGGGGTTCTCATCTATCAGACAACTTGGGGGCAGGAAACATTGATAGTGAGCACCCCTTTAGAGCTGGGATGCTTGGATTTTCTGAGTCAGAGTGGTTCTTCTATACGGGAGTAAAAGGGCGTTATCGGTTTAATGATGCCACAATCGAAGGGGACAGATCCGGTATAGAAGATAATCCCAATATTCCTGACCCTAGTATTTACGATGTCGAATTAGAGAACATACAAGCGGTTGGAGTCGCGGGCTTTGTTATTTACAATCAAGGTGTTGGCATTGCTTTAAGCACCACAATCAAAACGCCTGACTTTAAAAACGCACCACGTATAGCGTATGGTACGGGCAGTTTATCTTTGTTTGCTTTCTTTTGACCACTAACGTCACTTGTTTATGCGGGTATTACTATTTTAACCATACTTTTTGTAATAAAATAACGTACAAATCCTTTGTGAGAGAACTACTCATGTCAACAACTGGTCGTATCCATTCTTTCGAATCTTGTGGAACAGTCGATGGCCCTGGCATTCGCTTCATTGTCTTTATGCAAGGCTGCCTTATGCGTTGTATGTACTGCCATAATCGTGATACTTGGGATACCCATAGCGGTAAAGAAGTGACAGTAGATGAAATCATCCAAGAAGCAAAAAGCTACCGTCATTTTATGAACGCTTCTGGTGGTGGCGTGACATGTTCTGGTGGTGAGGCGATGCTGCAACCCGAGTTTGTACGTGATTTCTTTCGAGCAGCCCAAGCAGAAGGCATCCACACATGTTTGGATACTAATGGCTACATCCGAAAACATACTGAAGTGATCGATGAGGTTTTGGAAGCGACTGACTTAGTTATGCTCGATATCAAGCACATGAAAGATGAGATTCATCACGACTTTATTGGGGTTTCAAACAGACGCACATTAGATTTCGCCAGATATTTACACAAAGTTGGCAAGAAAACTTGGATTCGTTACGTTGTTGTACCAGGATACACCGATGACGAAGAAGCAGCGCACATGCTTGGCGAATTCATTAAAGACATGGATAACATCGAAAAAGTCGAATTGCTGCCTTACCACAAACTAGGTGCTCACAAGTGGGAAGCTCTGGGTCATGATTATCCACTGGAGGGTGTGAATCCACCAACCAAAGAAACAATGGACAATGTAGTCTCAATCCTTGAGCAGTATCACTCAAATGTAAAATACTGATACCATCTCGTTACCTTTTCGTAAAAAATACCAGTCTTTATCGGCTGGTATTTTTTTGGGGATAACGTGCTACTAAACCAATTATTCGCTTTCGTCATTGTTTTAGGCTCACTCGGTTTTATCTGGCGAGATGTTGCGCAAGTACTCCTCCCTAAACTTCGTGCAGAACGCGCTTTCCAACATCTGACCTTTGCGGTCATTTTTGCGTTGACGGTACTATGGTCAGCTCAGGCTGGAGTGAAAGAAGGACTTTCCATCCACTTTCTCGCGCTTACAACACTTGCGCTGATGTACGGTTGGCGAAGCGCCTATGCCATCTCCATTGTTGTCTCATTGACTCTCTGCCTGACTGGCACGCTCTCCCTTTCGCAAGTCCCTGAATATCTGATTTTCTCTTGTCTGCTCCCAATCGGGACGAGTTACATCGTATTCCTACTAAGTTACCGATTTTTACCTCGCAATATTTTTGTGTTTATCTTCGTTGCGGGATTCTTCAATGGCGCCATTACAGGCAGCTTCCACTTGCTCACCAACTCTGTGTATCACGTCATTCTCGATACGTATGACTGGACGACCATTGTTGATAATTACTTAGTTTTTGTCCCCTTACTCGCGTTTCCTGAAGGATTACTCAACGGTATGTCTTTAGCGATGTTTTCTGTGTTCAAACCTGAGTGGTTACGCGTCTTTTCCGATAGGGATTACATTTACAATCACTACCACAAAAAATGATCAAGATTTCTGCTGTTTCTTTGCACTTTTCATATTAAACATGTGTTGAGATCATGTTTCAGTAACGCATCAAAAGATAACCTAAGCACATTAAAGATGTACTAGATTATTTTTGTGAGGCCACTATGGAAATGACCAATGCTCAACGCCTGATCCTATCTAACCAATACTTTCTGATGTCACAGTTGGATCCAGAAAACGCGGCAAAATATAAGCGACTGCAATCCATTGTAGAACGCGGTTATGAGCTGCAAATGAGTGAGCTGGATAAAGATTTCGGGCACTTAAACGACGAAGCTTGCCGACAAGTTATTGATATTATGGAAATGTACCACGCGATGCAGGCGTCAAATAATCTGCTGGATGCCTCTGAGCGTTCAGACGTGGATCAGCGTCGATTAAATTTCCTTGGCTTCGACATTGCAACTGAATCACAACTCGTTAACTACGTACGCTTCTTGACTGAATCTGAAGGTTTGTACGCTCAGTTTGATAAAGCTGACCACCACTTCAATGCACAAATGCCAATGCTTGAAAAATACCAAAGAATGCTGGCGGTTTGGCACAATTGCCCACGTCAATATCACCTATGTGCCAATGAACTGAGACAAATCCTTAGCGCATAAGCTTTTCTAACGTAGGCTGCCATTTCCCGCAGCCTACTGCTTATTCACGGTATGTCATTAAATTTTCACATTCCGCCCCTCTCTACCTTAAAAGCTATCATTCACTTACGTACGATCTCGGTGTATTTGTATTCACACTCAACTGTAAGTTATTGCACCCCTATCCTACCCATAAGCACTAGATTTATTTATTTGCAAGATGCACTTACACGTCAAAATTTTCAAATAAACACATATTTTTTAAGCAGAATTCGAAAATTAAACTAGTCTTAGAAAAGGAAGGAATAGCTTTCTTTTGCGGGTTGATTGTCGATAAGACAAGTTCAGAGGGGAATTCATTATGAGTATTTTCGACCACTACCAAGCACGCTATGAAGCCGCCAAGGATGAAGAGTTGTCTTTACAAGAATTCTTGACGCTATGTAAAGACGATAAAAGTGCTTACGCAAATGCCGCAGAGCGTCTATTAATGGCTATTGGTGAGCCTCAGATAGTTGATACAGCGCATCATCCACGTTTGAGCAGAATTTTCTCAAACCGCGTCATTTCACGATATGAAACATTCAAAGATTTCTATGGTATGGAAGACGCTATTGAGCAAATCGTGTCATACCTAAAGCATTCAGCGCAAGGCTTAGAAGAGCGTAAACAGATTTTGTACTTACTCGGCCCGGTTGGGGGCGGTAAATCATCGTTGGCAGAAAAACTAAAAGCATTAATGCAGCAAGTACCCATCTATGTACTTACTGCTAATGGTGTACGAAGCCCTGTTAACGATCATCCGTTTTGCTTATTTGACGTAAATGAAGATGGTGATCTTTTAAAACGTGAATATGGTATTGATCAACGCTACATCCGCTCAATTATGTCGCCTTGGGCTGCGAAACGATTGCATGATTTTGGTGGTGACATCACCAAATTTAAAGTGGTGAAAGTACGCCCTTCAATTCTCGACCAAATTGCTATCGCTAAGACAGAGCCCGGTGATGAAAACAACCAAGATATCTCATCGCTTGTTGGTAAAGTGGATATTCGTAAATTAGAACATTATTCACAAGATGATCCTGATGCCTACAGCTACTCAGGTGCCCTATGTCGTGCAAACCAAGGTTTAATGGAGTTTGTAGAGATGTTCAAAGCGCCGATTAAGGTGCTACACCCACTTCTAACTGCAACACAAGAAGGTAACTATAACGGTACAGAAGGCTTATCTGCCCTTCCATTTGACGGAATGATCCTCGCCCACTCCAACGAATCTGAGTGGCAGACATTCCGAAATAACAAGAACAACGAAGCGTTTCTCGACCGTGTATATATCGTGAAAGTTCCATACTGCTTGCGAGTGTCTGAAGAGGTTAAAATTTACCAAAAACTGCTTGATCACTCAGAGCTATCAAATGCACCGTGTTCGCCAAGTACTTTAGAATTACTTTCTCAATTCAGTATTTTGTCTCGACTCAAAGAGCCTGAAAATTCGTCCATTTTTTCAAAAATGCGCGTTTATGATGGTGAGACATTGAAAGACACCGATCCGAAAGCGAAAAGTTATCAGGAGTATCGAGACTTCGCGGGTGTAGAAGAAGGGATGTCTGGTCTATCGACCCGTTTCGCGTTCAAGATATTATCGCGAGTTTTCAACTTCGACCAAAGTGAAGTGGCCGCGAACCCAGTGCACCTGTTCTACGTGATTGAACAACAAATCGAACGTGAACAGTTCCCTCAAGAAACCGCTGAACGATACTTAGAGTTCCTTAAAGGGTACTTGATTCCTCGATACGTGGAGTTTATCGGCAAAGAAATTCAGACCGCTTACCTAGAGTCATACTCTGAGTACGGCCAAAATATCTTTGACCGCTATGTCACCTATGCTGACTTCTGGATTCAGGACCAAGAGTACAGAGATCCAGAAACCGGCCAGCTATTTGACCGTTCTGCACTAAACAATGAGTTGGAGAAAATAGAAAAAACAGCAGGCATCAGTAACCCTAAAGATTTCCGTAATGAAATCGTTAACTTCGTGCTACGTGCTCGTGCCAACAATAATGGCCTAAATCCGGTTTGGACCAGCTACGAGAAACTACGCACAGTTATCGAGAAAAAAATGTTCTCCAATACGGAAGAGTTGCTACCGGTTATTTCCTTTAATGCGAAAACGTCATCTGAAGATCAGAAAAAACACGACGATTTTGTCGCCCGTATGATGGAAAAAGGTTATACCGAGAAACAGGTACGTTTACTCTCTGAGTGGTATTTACGTGTACGTAAATCATCATAAATTTAGAAGTAACCGCCTAACTCAACTACGCTATTTAAAGTAGTGGAGAGCCCATGAAACTTCTATCAGGGCTGACTGGCTCTGATAGAAGGCTGATTGCATGATTTAAACATGCGCCTCAAATGCATGTACGGAAAAGGGGTGACTCATGGCGCAATTTATTGATCGACGACTGAATGGTAAGAATAAGAGTGCGGTAAACCGCCAACGATTCTTACGTCGTCATAAGGAACAAATTAAAGAGTCTGTTGCGGACGCTGTTAATCGCCGCTCAATTACAAACACTGAGACAGGCGAAGATGTTTCGATTCCGCACAAGGACATTAAAGAGCCGATTTTCCATCAAGGCTCTGGTGGTCTTAAAGAGCGTGTGCACCCAGGTAATGACCAATTTATCACTGGTGATAAAATTGAACGCCCAAAAGGTGGCGGTCAAGGCGGTGGCTCGGGTGATGGCGACGCCAGCCCAGACGGCGAAGGTCAAGATGATTTTGTCTTCCAAATTTCAAAAGACGAATACTTAGACATCCTCTTTGAAGATCTTGAGTTACCGAATCTAGAAAAAAACCAAATTAACAAAATCACTGAATGGAAGACCCACCGCGCGGGTTATCAAACCGCGGGCGTGCCCGCCAATATCTCCGTCGTCAAATCACTTCAACAATCGCTCGCACGTCGTACGGCAATGACTGCGGGTAAAAAACGCCTATTAAAAGAACTCGAAGATGAGTTAGAAAGAGTAAAAAGAAGCGAACCCGCTCAAATGCTTGAAGAGCAGCGTTTGAAAAATGAAATCAAAGAGCTTCGCCAGCGTATTGAATCCGTGCCTTTCATCGATACATTCGATTTGCGCTTTAAGAATTATGAACGTCGCCCTATTCCATCGAGCCAAGCCGTGATGTTTTGCCTGATGGACGTTTCTGGTTCAATGGATCAGGCAACGAAAGATATTGCCAAGCGCTTTTACGTATTACTCTACCTCTTCCTTAATCGCACATACGAAAATGTCGATGTGGTTTTTATACGCCACCATACTCAAGCGAAAGAAGTCGACGAACATGAGTTTTTCTATTCTCAAGAGACAGGGGGAACCATTGTATCCAGCGCGCTGAAACTCATGAAAGAAATCGTGGCAGATCGTTACCCAACTCAAGAATGGAACATCTACGCGGCACAAGCTTCCGACGGTGATAACTGGGCTGATGACTCCCCGCGTTGCCGTGAATTGCTGACCAAGCACCTACTGCCAAACTGCCAGTACTATTCATACATAGAAATTACTCGCCGCTCTCATCAAACGTTGTGGCACGAGTACGAAAAACTCGAAGGCGGTTACAGCAACTTCGCGATGAAAAACATACGCAGCGTCGAAGATATTTACCCTGTGTTCAGGGAGCTCTTCAGAAAGGAAACCGCTTAGGGAGGCAACTATGTCAGAAAAAACAGTAAATCCAACCAAGGATAAGCGATTACCTGACGGCCCAGACTGGACGTTTGACTTACTGGAGCGTTATCACAAAGAGATAAAAAGAGTGGCTGCTCACTATCGTCTTGATACCTATCCAAATCAGATTGAAGTCATTACGTCAGAACAAATGATGGATGCATACTCTAGTATCGGTATGCCTATTAATTACAACCACTGGTCATTTGGTAAAAAGTTCATCCAAACTGAACAAGGCTATAAACATGGCCAGATGGGATTAGCGTACGAAATCGTCATCAACTCAGACCCATGTATCGCCTACCTTATGGAAGAAAATACGGTGACGATGCAGGCCTTGGTTATGGCGCACGCCTGTTATGGCCATAATTCGTTCTTTAAAGGCAATTACCTTTTCCAGACTTGGACTGACGCTAGCTCGATCATTGACTACCTATTGTTTGCAAAAAATTATATTGCCGAATGCGAACAGAAATATGGCGTTAAAGAAGTGGAAGAGCTTCTGGACTCTTGCCACGCACTGATGAACTTTGGCGTTGACCGCTACAAACGCCCAGAAAAAATTTCGATAGCGGAAGAAAAAATGCGTCAGGAAGAGCGAGAAGCTTACCTGCAATCTCAAGTCAACGATCTTTGGAGAACCGTTCCAAAATCGAAGGCATTGTCAGAAGAGTCTAAACAGAGATTCCCGTCTGAACCTCAGGAAAATATTCTCTATTTTATTGAGAAACACGCCCCTCTTTTAGAGCCGTGGCAAAGAGAGATCGTAAGAATCGTTCGTAAAATCAGCCAATATTTTTACCCTCAAAAGCAGACTCAAGTTATGAACGAGGGCTGGGCAACATTTTGGCATTACACTATTTTGAATCATTTGTATGACGAGGGAATCGTCAGCGAACGATTTATTCTTGAGTTTCTTCACAGCCACACCAGTGTTGTGGCTCAACCTCCGTACAATAGCCCTTACTTCAATGGCATAAACCCTTATGCACTCGGTTTTGCTATGTTTCGTGATATCCGAAGAATTTGTGAAGAGCCTACGGATGAGGATAAAGAGTGGTTTCCTGAGTTAGCAGGGACAGATTGGCTGGAAGCGGTACATTTCGCAATGCATAACTTCAAAGATGAAAGTTTCATAAGCCAATATTTATCACCCAAACTGATACGAGACTTTAAACTGTTCGCCATCACAGATGATGATAGGAAGAACTACATTGAAGTGAGCGCGATTCATGATGAAAGCGGCTATAAAGCCATTCGAGAAAAGCTCGCGGCGCAATATAACCTCAGTAATTTAGAGCCTAACATTCAAGTCTTCAATGTCGATGTGAGAGGCGATCGCTCTATGACGCTTCAATACGTCCCTCACGATCGTATTCCGCTAGATAACAGCTACGAAGAAGTCCTTAAACACCTTCACCGCTTGTGGGGCTTCAGTGTGGTTTTGGAGGAGGTGAAAGACACTGGAAGAAGAGAAATCTTAGGTACCTGTCCCAAAAGAAACGAGTACGACGGAAAAATCTGATAGCACTAACTAACCTCAGTTAAAGTTAGCTAAAACTAAAAAGGCCCATCTTGGGCCTTTTGTTTTCTTATCGTCGCTATCCGCTTGTAGTTACTTTTGTGCTGCTACCAGCTTTCTAACCGCCTCGAGATCCTCTGGCGTATCAACACCAGCCGCTGGCGCTTCTTTAGCGACTTCGACATGGATCTTCTCTCCGTACCAAAGTACACGAAGCTGCTCTAAGCACTCAATTTTTTCCAGCGCAGTCGGTTCCCAGTTGATATAGGTATTAATGAAGCCAGCGCGGTAAGCATATATGCCAATATGCCTCATCAAAGGATGAACGACGTTTTTCGCTCCATTAGCAAAGTTATCGCGATCCCAAGGAATCGTCGCTCGGCTAAAATACATAGCGTAACCATCTTTATCAGCCAGCACTTTAACCGCATTGGGGTTAAACACTTCTTCTTCGTCAGAGATTTCCACCGCCAATGTTGCCATCGGCGCTTGGCAAGACGCTAAGTTGTGAGCCACCTGAGAAATAATAGACGGCGGGATCAGCGGTTCATCACCTTGAACATTAACAACAATATGATCATCAGGAATGTTCTTTAGTTTCACCACTTCTGCTAGGCGCTCTGTACCAGACTCATGATCAGGAGAAGTCATACAAACGTCACCACCGAACGCTTTAACCGCGCGTTCTACACGCTCATCATCTGTCGCGATAATGACTTGTTCAGCACCCGCCTGCATCGCTTGCTCATAAACCCACTGGATCATCGGTTTACCACCAATGTCAGCCAGTGGTTTACCCGGCAAGCGTGTTGATTGATAACGCGCTGGGATAACAACAGTAAATGACATTATCGTCCCTCATCCATACTCATTTGACGAGCTTCAGGCTCTAATAACACTGGAATCCCTTCTTTGATTGGATAAGCTAAGCGATCAAATTTGCAGATCAATTCTTGCTTATCTTTATCAAAAGTTAGCTTACCTTTGCATACAGGACATGCGACGATTTCAAGCAGACGGTGATCCATATTTTTCCTTAACCTCTTTTATTTTGTTCAAAATGCGCTGCTCATCTTCGCGGCAAAAGCTCGCGGTTACGGGCAAATACCACCAATTGTCTTTCGCGTAATCAGCGCATTTTACAGCATCTTTCTCAGTCATGATCAGATGGTCTCCACGTTGAGACAAGGCATCTAATTCTGACGGTACAAAATCTTTATGGTCAGCAAACCCTTGGGCAAAAGTCACCTTCGCACCTAGTGTTTCTAACGTATTGAAAAAGCGAGGGGGATGACCAATCCCAGCCATCGCCACAAGGTTAGTCAGCTGACTCACTGGCATTTTCTGTCGATTTTTCAAATTCACCGCTAAGCTTGGTGACAACGACATGGCGACTTCACCCGCTTTCGCTGACCCACCATTAGTGATGATAATATCAACTTCGTTCAGACGTTCCACACTTTCACGCAGCGGGCCGAGAGGGATAAGTGATTCATTACCGAAGCGGCGTTGCCCATCCACAACAACAATCTCTATGTCGCGCTGCAAGGCGTAGTGCTGCAGACCGTCATCCGTAATAATGACATCAACACCAAGCGGCAAAAGCGCTTTGACGGCTTCGCTTCTCACGGGGGAGACTGCAACCGGCGATGACGTGCGTTTATAAATCAGCTTTGGTTCATCACCGCAGTGTTTCGTTGATGTGTTTTCATCGACGAGTAGCGGATAGCTCGGCGCTTTCGCACCATAACCTCTGGATACCACACCTGGTTTATAACCCAGTTGCTGCAATTGCTCTACAAGCCATATAACAACGGGAGTTTTGCCGTTACCGCCAGCAGTAATATTTCCGACAATAATAACGGGCACAGGTGCACGATAGCTTTCCTTCTCACCTGATTGAAACTTATTGCGTCTTGAACGGCTGATCACACCAAACAAAAGGCTAAGTGGCCAAAGTACTGGCCACATCAGATATTTTATCGGGTGGTTTTCAAACCAGATTTTTTCAATCACGCTTATCCACCAAACTGAATACGGTGTAGTTGCGCGTACGCACCATCTTTCGCGATAAGCGTTTGGTGATCACCACGCTCCACAACCTCACCTTCATCAATAACAAGAATTTCATCTGCGTTTTCAATGGTGGATAGGCGGTGAGCAATCACAAGAACCGTCTTATCTTTCTGCAATTCATCGAGCGCCGACTGGATAGCTTTTTCTGATTCTGTATCTAACGCAGACGTCGCTTCATCCAAGATCAAAACTGGCGCATCTCTTAGCAATGCACGAGCAATAGCGATACGTTGTCTTTGCCCACCAGAGAGACTCGCGCCGTTTTCACCAATCACCGTATCGAGCCCATTTTCCATAGGCTCAATAAAGTCCATCGCATAGGCTAAACGTGCCGCCTCTTCTATCTGTTCACGGCTGTACTCTTCTTCAGCAGCATAAGCGATGTTATTGGCGATGGTGTCGTTAAACAAATGCACGTTCTGAGAGACTAATGCGAAGTGAGAGCGCAAATTCTTCAACTTGAAATCACGAACATCATGCCCATCAAGCATAATGCTGCCCGAGTCCACATCATAAAAACGGGTAAACAGATTCGCGATGGTACTCTTACCAGAGCCAGAGCGACCTACCAGCGCAACACTCTTTCCTTGAGGAATTTTAAAGCTAACATCGCGTAGTGCTGGTTTTTCTTTGCCTTGATAAGTGAATGTCACATCTTTAACTTCCACGTCCCCACGAACACGATCTGTTTCGTAAGTGCCCTTGTCTTTTTCCGTTTCAAGGTCCATCAACGCAAACAAGGTCTGGCTCGCTGCCATACCACGTTGAAAATCCGATGTTACGTTTGTCAGCGCTTTAAGTGGTCGCATAAGACCAAACATTGCCGAGAATACAACGGTAAATGTACCTGGAGTTAGCTGACTACGAATTTCTTCAACACTCGCTAGGAAAAGGACAACAACCAAAGCCAAAGACGCGATCACCTGAATAACAGGGTTGGCAATCGACTTTGCAGCGACCAACTTCATGGACTGCTGGCGCATTTGGTTACTCACAGCGTCAAAGCGTTGGCTTTCGAGATCTTGACCACCATAACTTAAAACAACTTTGTGCCCTTTAAGCATTTGCTCAGCAGAAGACGTCACACGCCCCATTGCGTCTTGCATGTTTCTAGAAATCTTACGGAAGCGTTTAGAAACAAATCCGATAGCCCATGCCACAATTGGCGCGATAACGATAAGAACCAGTGACAATTGCCAACTATTCCAAAACATTAGCGTCAACAAGCCAATAATGCTCGCCCCTTCGCGTACAATACTGACGAGCGCTCGGCTTGTCGCCCCTGCAACTTGTTCCGAATCGTAAGTGATACGTGAAAGTAAACCGCCAGTGGACTCTTTATCAAAGAAAGAGACAGGCATATGCATAAATTGTTTGAAGATGCCTCTTCGCATCAACATAACGACATTGCCGGAAACCCAACTCAAGCAGTAGGAGGAAACAAAACTACTCAGTCCACGTACAATCATCATTCCTAAAATGATAAGCGGCAATATACGGAAAAATTCAGATTCTGCGTTACCGAAGCCTTCATCCAGCAACGGCTTTAGTAAGGACACCATGTAAGTGTCAGCAGCGGCATTGATAATCAGTGCCACTATGGCAACCGCCAAACCCGCTTTATACAAGCGAATATATACCCACAAGCGTTTAAAGGTTTGCCAAGTGGTTTCGTCTTTATTGAGTGACATAGAACTGCTTATTTTTCTTACAATAATCTGCCTATTCTACCCCCTTACGTAGCATCTGCCTATACCAAGCACGTCCTTTACTCTCTCTTAGCGCCTCTACTTGATAACCATCTGGATAAAATTCAACCGTCACTTGACCGGAACGCCCCGTCTCTTTCCAGATAACGCCTCTCTGTTCGTATCGAGCGACAACCGACGCATCAGGCAATGCCCACCGCCCTACTTTCGCCGTAGAAGCTATTGCATAATCTGGAGATACCGCGTCAATAAACTGAGGGAGTGAAGAGGTTTTGCTGCCATGATGTGGAACAAGGAGAATGTCCGAGTCTAGTCTGGTTTTGTTTCGTAGTAATAACCATTCGGCTATCGATTCAATATCACCGGGCAAAAGCACTGAAAATGGTGCTTGTCTGCTGGTTAGTTTTACAACGCAAGACTGAGGATTATAGGCTCTTGGCACGAGCTTGGGCGGCCAAAGCACTTCTAGCGTTAAATCCCCCCACTCCCATGATGCACCTTCCACGCATTCAGCATTACCCGTTCGATGTTGACTGGAGACGAATACGCTTGAGTTCATTGTTCCTTCAATTTCCTCCCAGCCACCAGCATGATCATTGTCAAAATGGCTCACGATAAAGAAATCGAGAGAATCAATCCCCCTTGCCTGCAAATAAGGAATAACGACTTGTTGAGTGATGCCCGAACCCTCCCAAGACGGTCCAGTATCGTAAACCAGCGCTCGGCGGCCTTGAATCACCACGACAGCCAGTCCATGACCCACGTCCAACACGACTAATTCCCATAACGGGGTCGGTTTCCAGTCATAAGTGGCAAACGCTGCAATCCCTATTCCCAAAACAAGAGCCTGACGGTTTAACCAAATCGACAAACACACAATAATGGCGAAAGCAGAAAGAAGTGTGATGTGAAACGCTGACAACGACAACCAAGAAAAGTGGGAGAAAGAGGAGAGGAAAACCACGGGCTCGAGCGTTAAATTCACAAGCTGCCAGGTCATAGCGTAGCTAGAATCCCATAGAGAAACGAGCAACGACAAAAATGCGATAGGAATGACAACAAAACTAAACCAAGGGACAAAGAGCAAATTATACAGGACCGAGCTCAGACTGATTCCCTGAAAAAGTGCCGCCACGATCGGAGACATCGCAATCACAATAAAGCATTGAATTTCAATCGCCAAACCAACACCGCGTCGTGTTCTATTCTTGACCGCGAGATAGATAAATATAGTACCGACTGCGCTCATCGACATCCACAGCCCCATGTCTAGCGTTGAGAATGGTTCCATCACTAATAACGCCGCGAACACCACGAGCCATTTCATAAGCAGCGGGAGATATCGACCACTAAACTGAAGTGCACTAAACAATACACACATCAGTAACGCCCTGCGTGTTGGGATCGAGAATCCTGCTAACCACGCATACAGCATCGCCAACGACAAACCAATCAAGACAGGCGCAAAAAACATGCGAGGACTTATCGTCAACAAAATTCGGCCTGCCCACCATCCCACACCAAAAATAATGCCAATATGAAGCCCGGAAATCGCAATAAGATGACTCAACCCAGCACCTTTAAAACGCTCCCAAACTTCGTCCGAAATTCTGTGTCTCATCCCAAACAATAGCGCTTCGATTAGTGGCCCATTGTCCAATCGGGAGGTTTGTTCTGACGCCCGAGAAAAAATCACCTGTCGCAACGAGCCAGACCGGACGAAATAGAAACTCGTTGAGTGACGGATAGTCCCTTTGGCAATCACTCCTTTCGCTAATGCGTGTTTTTCAGCGTCAAAACCGACATCGTTCATTAGGCCAGTAATCGGCTTGATCACCATCTGAGTGGTCAACTTGTCTCCAATTTCTAACTGATTCGGTGAAACTAGCCATATTTTAGGCTGCTCGAATGCGTTTAATTTTCGTCCGTTAATTGATCTAACTACAACTATGCCCTGAAAGCCGTGACTTATTTGCTTAAAAAAGCTGTCAACCTCGGCATTTATGATAATATTCTGTTCTGCTTTGAATAGCTCATTGGTTTGGTGTTGAAGTAGGTTGCCGTGAATCAATATGACAGCACACGCTATACTAGGACCGATTAACACTCGTAGACGATTAAGCTTGAGTGAGACGACCAAACAGCCAAAACACGGAGCTAGCCAAATCCAATCTGGCATTGCAGGCCACATGGGTGCGGTAAATATAACAATCAAGAACGAAGTAAGCGTCCAGTAATTTAAATAGAGAGTCATCTTCCACTATGCCAAGAAAGTTCATAAAGCGCTTTATGCCTGACCATGAATTGATAAAGCGTCAAAAGGCATTAAAGATTTTTGGCAATGTACTTTACAACCCAAACCTGTGGTGTCTAAATCGTCGATCCGCAGCGGGTGCGTTTGCCGTTGGTCTATTTATGGCGTTTGTACCTTTACCAAGCCAAATGATCATGTCAGCAGGACTGGCTATTGCCTGTGGTGTGAACCTCCCACTTTCTGTCGCACTTGTGTGGGTCAGCAACCCAATTACGATGCCTGTCCTGTTTTACTTCGCCTACAAAATCGGCGCTTGGGTGATGCATGTTCCTCCACAACCTTTCCACTTTGAACTTTCATGGGACTTTATCATTGCGCAAATGAGCACTATTGGCCCTCCATTTCTTTTGGGTTGCTTAATATGCGGTGTTGCTTCTGCCATATTGGGTTACTTCGGAATCAAAGCCTTGTGGCGATACTCTGTTGTTCGAAGTTGGCAAAAGCGTCGGATTAGATTAGGCAGGTTGCTGCACAAGTAAAGTTCATCAGTCAGTGACTTGAGCGGAGCCGACACAAATCGGTAAACTCAATGAAAGAGAAGTATGAAAAAGGACCAAGATTGTTGGTCCTTTTTGCGTTTAAAGAGTCGTTGCCTTAACTACTTTTTTGGCGGCCAGGCTACTTGGAACTAAGAACGGTAGCTGGATTTAACTTACTCGCACGCGATGCAGGATACCAAGTTGCCAGCAAGCTAAGAACAACAGCCGTGCTAGAGACCAACAAGACATCACCCATATTTACTTCAGACGGCAAAAAGTCGACAAAGTAGATATCGCCAGATAAGAATTGGTGTCCGATAAGGCTTTCGAGCATTTTTATCAGTTCCGTCAGATTGAAAGCAACCAACACACCAATAGCGCTACCAACTAAACTGCCAAGAACGCCAGAGAACACGCCCTGCCAAACAAAGATACGCTTCACTAACCCATCCGTCGCGCCCATCGTCCGTAGTATTGCGATTTCCGACGCTCGGTCTTTCACGGCCATCATTAACGTTGAAACAATGTTGAAGCTTGCCACGCCAATAACCAAGACCATAACGAGATACATAATGGTACGAACCAGTTGAATGTCACGGTGCAGGAAACCATATTTTTGCTGCCAGCTACGTAGATACACATAAACGTCGAGCGTATTGCCCGCTTCGCGAACAATCTGAGTCGCGTTTAATACATCACTCACCTTAACAGCGACTCCGGTGACGCCATCACCTAACTTAGCGTATTGCTGCGCATCTTGAAGTGGAACTAGCGCCAAGCTATGGTCAATTTGTCCGTTGAGGCTTAACACCCCGATCACCTGAACTCGCACTCGCTTTGGCGCTTGAACTTTCGTTGCATCACCGCTGCTTGGGATCATCAAGGTTAAAAAGTCGCCCGTATCAACGCCGAGTAAACTCGCGATCCCTTGACCGAGAATCACTTGCTTGTGTCCTGGCGTAAACTCTTGCCAGACCTTCGCATCAATATAGTGGCTTAAATTTGACACTTGTTCTTCTAGTTGAGGCTCTACGCCACGAACTTCAATGGCTTTGAGCTGCTGACCCTTTTCCGCTAAGGCAGTCAGCTTCACATAGGGTGCGGCTGCTTCGACTTTTGGGTGTTGCTGCGCTTTGGTAATGACGGACTGCCAATCTTCAATTGGGCCTCTCACGCCTTCAAACTCGCCGTGTGACACAACCGAAAGTACGCGGTCTTTCAGCTCTCGCTCAAAACCATTCATCGCCGATAAACCGATGATGATGACCGCCACACCGACCGTAATTCCAATGGTCGAAGATAAAGAAATGAACGAAACCATTTTGTTCCGTTGTTTAGCGCGACTAAAACGTCTGCCAATAAACAAAGAAAGAGATGAGAACAAATTAGACCCCCTCAACGTTTAACAGCAAACCATCTTGCATATGCAGCTGCCTATCCATCTTTGCGGCTAACTCGCCATCATGAGTCACCACCAAAAACGCCGTCCCTGACTCGCGATTCAGCTCACGCATGAGATCGTAGATAGCCAGTGCTGTGGTATGGTCCAAGTTACCCGTAGGCTCATCCGCCAAGACAAGAGAAGGGTTATTAACCAGTGCTCTTGCAATCGCCACACGCTGTCTTTCTCCCCCTGATAGCTCAGATGGTCGATGGTCAATACGGTGACTAAGCCCTACCTTATCAAGCAGTGCTTTGGCTTTCGATTTGGCTTCCGTCGTTCCACATCCACCAATCAATAAAGGCATAGCCACATTCTCTAACGCACTAAAGTCAGCTAACAGATGATGGAACTGGTACACAAACCCTAAGTGTTGATTACGCAATTTCGCCTGTTTGTTTGAGCTCAAACGCGATAGATTCTGCTCGAGAAAATCCACATGACCTTCCGTCGCGTCATCAAGCGCTCCTAGAATATGAAGTAAGGTGCTTTTTCCGGAACCCGATGAGCCGATGATAGAAGCCAACTCACCTTTCTTCAGCGCAAAGCTCACACCTTTCAAAACCTGAGTATCGAGGCTCCCTTCGCGATAAGTTTTACAAATGTTATGACACTCTAGCAGGTTACTCATATCTCAAAGCCTCAGCAGGTTTTACAGAAGATGCACGATAAGATGGGAAAAGTGTGGCAACTAAGCTTAGTGCAATCGCTAATACGACCACGACGACAATTTGAACAGGATTAATGGAGACGGGTAACGCTCCCCCTACAGAGAAAAGAGCCACTCCGGCACTTTCCAGTAATGTATTAAGGTTGCTTGCGAGTAACACACCCAGTGCACCACCTATCAGCGCACCTAGAATCCCACTACTTGCGCCTTGGACCATGAAGATGGCAAGCACTTGTCTGTCTGACATGCCTTGTGTTTTAAGAATGGCCACTTCAGCCTGTTTCTCCATAACCACCATAATCAAAGCGGAAATGATATTAAATGCAGCGACACCGATAATAAGCCCGAGCATCAAACCCATCATGTTTTTTTCCATACGGACGGCTTGAAACAGCTCGCCTCTCTGATCTCGCCAATCTTGCCATTTCCACCCATCTGGTAATGGTTGGCTACTGTAATCCGACACGACGAAAGGATCTTCAAAAAAGAGACGCCATCCAGTCATCGTATTGTTCTTCATTCGCAGTAAGCGCGCCGCGTCGTCAATATGCGTCAGCATCAATTGCCCATCGACGTCCGAACCGGTGTTGTAAATAGCAGCAACGGTGAACATACGCTGGCTAGGAATGCGACCAAGGGGGGTAAACTGGCTCGCACTGGTCACCATTAAACGCACTTTATCGCCGAGGTTGACGCCCATAGAGTGGGCAAGCGTATGGCCTAGAACAATTTGGTATTTTCCAGACTCTAAAGTGGATAGTCGCCCTGCAATTAAGTGTTGCCCGATAGGATCACTTGCACTGGGTTCGATACCAATCATCAACCCTGCACTGAGCTGAGACGAACTTTGGACAACCGCTTCTGTTTGAATAATGGGCTCAGGCAACGCGGCA
The DNA here is from genome assembly GCF_024582835.1 of Vibrio japonicus. NCBI lineage: Bacteria > Pseudomonadati > Pseudomonadota > Gammaproteobacteria > Vibrionales > Vibrionaceae > Vibrio > Vibrio japonicus. Next base: position 1,065,771 of record NZ_CP102096.1, on the reverse strand, counting down.
GTAGACATTTGCTTCACAAAATCAGGCGCATCCTCGCTGCGAGGCGTTTTACCATCTTGATGAGACACAATGGCCTGAGGTAAGACACCTAAGATGCGCCCTTTAAGCTGAGCTTCAAAGCCGTTCATGACTGAAAGCACGGTCACTAATGACATCACACCAATGGTGATCCCCGCTGTGGACATGTAGGATACAAATCGACTGAACTTGTCACCAGAGCGACCACGTAAATAGCGCAACCCGATGAAAGCCGAAACCGGATGAAACATAAAATAGACCAATAATGTTTGATAGCGGCTAATGTACCTATTTATGCCGCTTGGTTGTAGTCCTTAATTGCCAAATACACGTCAAAATGTGTGATAAACAATGACATATCTTGATTAGTTGCGTCTTATGACGATAATCATAGGACTAGAAAAGGAAGTTCCGAATGCCTGATCAAGAATATTTTACCGTTCACCATAATTTGACTGTTAATGTGGAGCCTCTTCCCCCGGAAGAATCAATACCACCTTTTGATCAATTTGAAAGCGAGATACCTGCGCCTTTTCTTGTTGCGAGTGAGTTCAGTCATCTCGATGTGATGAATGACAACGCAAGAAATGAACTCAAAAACAAAGATTTAAAACACGTCATTGCTCTGCTCGACACTCAAAATGCAAAGCTAAACTTACTGTTGACGTTTCTTCTTGCGCAGCAAGACATCAATGCCTTTCGCTACCAAACGACGTCATTCGGAGCGAGTCAATTTAGCTATCTTGCCCCAGCGCCTCTTGCCATTGAGGATAAGGTACGCGTTAAATTATTTTTGGAACATCCAGCGGCTGCGATATACAGCTACGGGCACGTTGTTCACTGCGAGCCAAAAGATGGGCAATATTTGATCACCATTAAATACGATCTACTGCGAGATTTAGACGAAGATCTACTCATCAAAGCCGCGCTTTATCAGCAGCAAAAAATATTGCGTCAACGCACTCTAAATCGAGATAAATGAAACTAAGTTTATGTCTGATACACATCTTTTCCATCTGGCGAATCCAACAAAAGCCGGAGATAAAAAACAAGTCGGTAACCTACAAGGCGCGAGCTTAGCAGTTGCTGTAGCGGAACTTGCTGAGCAACACAGTAACCATACACTGCTCGCGGTGCCAGACCCTCAAACTGCGCTGAAGCTACTCCAAGAAGTTGAGCAGTTTACCACTCAGGATGTTGCACTTTTCCCCGATTGGGAAACTCTGCCTTACGATAACTTTTCTCCCCATCAAGAGATCATTTCTGACCGTATAGCAAAACTTTACCAGCTACCCACTCAAACAAGTGGCATTACCATTGTGCCCGTCAGCACGTTACTGCAACGCCAGTCACCGCGTGACTTTTTGTTGCAACACACTTTGATGGTGAAAGTCGGCGATCGCTTCTCTTTAGACAAGCTCAGAATCCAGCTGGAAACCTCTGGCTACCGACATACCGATCAAGTGTTTGGGCCGGGTGAATATGCCAGCCGTGGTTCGATTTTAGACCTCTTCCCAATGGGTTCGAGTGAACCGTTTCGTATCGATTTTTTCGATGATGAAATCGATACGATTCGCACGTTCGATCCGGAAAATCAGCGTTCAATAAACGACGTCAAAGAGATTAGACTGCTTCCGGCACACGAGTTTCCGACGACAGAATCTGCTATCGAAGATTTTCGTATTCGCTGGCGTCAACGCTTCGAAGCAAGACGCGAGCCAGAATCCGTCTACATGCAAGTTTCTAAAGGCACTTGGCCGGCGGGTATCGAATATTGGCAGCCTCTATTCTTTGATAAGACAGAAACATTATTTGACTACATTTCTGAAGGCAGTCAGTTAATTACGGTTGGCAATATTGAAGCGTCCATTGACACCTTCCTAGACGATGTCGACTATCGATATGATCAACGTAAAGTCGATCCACTTCGACCACTGCTGCCACCTGAAGAATTGTGGCTTCGCAAAGATGAACTGTTTAGTCACTTCAAGACGTTACCGCAAGTACAGTTATCGATAGAACCTGTTATTGAAAAAGCCGGACGCAGCAATCCTGATGTAAAACCCTTGCCCGAGCTTTCTGTTCAACACCAGAATAAAGAACCAATGGCGGCACTGCGCCAGTTTAGTGAATCCTATAAAGGAAAAGTCGTTTTTTCCGTTGAGTCAGAAGGTCGACGCGAAGCGCTTTTGGAGCTTTTACAGCCAATTAAACTCAGACCGAACTCCCACGACAGTTTTGCCAAAGCAATCACAAGTAAAGACAAATTCAGTCTGATCTTAGGGGCAGCAGAACACGGTTTTCTTTTTGGTGACGAGCAAGTCGCACTCATTTGTGAAAGCGACTTATTAGGCGATCGCGTGATTCAGCGCCGCCGGAAAGATCGTAAAACAACCAACAGCGACGCCGTAATTCGAAACCTTGCAGAGCTAAAGCCTGGCCAGCCCGTTGTACATATCGACCACGGCATTGGACGCTACTTAGGCTTACAAACCCTTGAAGCTGGCGGCATGATCACAGAGTACGTGACGCTTGAGTACCAAAACGAAGCAAAACTATACGTACCTGTAGCATCACTCAATTTAATCAGTCGTTACTCAGGTGGCGCTGAAGACAGTGCTCCCCTACACAAGCTTGGTGGCGAAGCGTGGGCGAAAGCCAGACGAAAAGCCGCAGAGAAAGTGCGAGATGTGGCAGCAGAGTTATTGGATGTTTATGCCAAGCGCGAAATCAAACCGGGTTATAAATTTGCCCTAGACAGGGGGCAATACGCCACATTCAAAGCAGGTTTCCCATTTGAAGAAACCGATGACCAATCGATGGCGATTAACGCGGTGATGTCTGATATGTGTCAGGCTAAAGCAATGGATCGTTTGGTTTGTGGTGACGTTGGCTTTGGTAAAACGGAAGTTGCGATGCGGGCCGCTTTCCTAGCCACAGACAACGGTAAACAGGTCGCTGTCCTCGTACCGACGACCTTACTTGCCCAGCAACATTTCGAGAATTTTAGAGACCGCTTTGCTAACTTGCCTATTCGAGTCGAAGTGCTGTCTCGTTTTAAAACCGCCAAAGAGCAAAAGCAAGTGCTGCAAGACATTGATGACGGCAAAGTCGATATCATTGTTGGCACGCACAAACTCCTTTCAAACGACATCAAGTTTAAAGACTTAGGGCTACTCATCGTTGATGAGGAACACCGGTTTGGAGTGCGTCAGAAAGAAAAAATGAAAGCGATGCGTGCTGATGTTGATATTCTAACGCTCACCGCGACACCAATCCCTCGTACACTGAATATGGCAATGAGTGGCATGCGCGACCTGTCTATCATCGCAACGCCTCCAGCCAGACGATTAGCGATTAAAACCTTTGTTCGTCAGAGTGATGACGCTGTCGTGCGTGAAGCAGTTCTACGTGAAATCATGCGTGGCGGCCAAGTCTACTTCCTCCACAATCAGGTTGAGACCATAGACAAAGTTGCAGCGGATCTAGAAAAACTGATCCCTGAAGCCCGGGTTACGGTCGCTCATGGCCAAATGCGAGAGCGCGAACTTGAGCGAATCATGAATGATTTTTACCACCAGCGTTATAACCTGCTTGTGTGTACGACGATCATCGAAACCGGTATCGACGTACCGACGGCCAATACCATTATCATGGATCGTGCAGATAACCTTGGCCTGGCTCAATTACACCAGCTTCGTGGTCGTGTTGGTCGGTCACACCATCAAGCGTATGCTTACCTACTTACACCTCATCCTAAAGCGATGACGAAAGACGCGATTAAGCGTTTAGATGCCATTGCATCGCTGGAAGACTTAGGTGCTGGTTTCACGCTCGCAACGCACGATTTAGAAATTCGAGGCGCTGGTGAGTTACTCGGTGATGAGCAAAGTGGTCAGATTCAGTCTGTTGGTTTTACGCTCTATATGGAAATGTTAGAGCAAGCTGTCGAAGCACTTAAAGAAGGGAAAGAACCCTCTTTAGATGAGTTGTTAAGAGAGCAAACCGAAGTTGAGGTGCGTCTACCTGCTTTGCTACCGGATGATTATATACCCGACATCAATACTCGTCTTTCAATGTACAAACAGATTGCCAGCGTAAGCGACAAGCAAGAGCTAGACGATCTAAAAGTTGAACTGATTGATCGTTTTGGTTTATTGCCGGACGCAACACAAAATCTACTTTCTGTTTCCGGATTGAAACTGCAAGCCGCGACACTCAAAGCAAGAAAAATTGAAGCGCATGATAAAGGCGGATTTATAGAGTTCTCCCCAGATGCGGAGATAAACCCTATGTATTTGGTGAAACTATTGCAGTCTCAACCACAAAAGTTTGCAATGGATGGACCAACCAAATTTAAGTTTACGGTACCATTGGTCGATAGACGTAAAAGAATTCAATTTATTGGTGACATGTTGGAAGAGTTCCAACAAAACCTTTTACCTAAAGCCTGACCTTGTCAGGCTTATAAGATCCCTAGGTAAACTGCCTGGTTATGGAGTTGTAATGAAAAAGCTGATCCCACTATTACTCTTTTTGATCGCCCTTCCGTCATGGGCGCAACAATTTGACGTAGAAGTGATCGTTTTTAAACGTACGGTAAATCCGGAACAAACGGTTGAGTCTTGGCCTGATGTTTTACCAAAAATCGATTTAGAAAATGCAGGAAACCTGTCTGACTCAGACTTCCGTGCTCAAAAAGGCGTACAAATTCTCCCTTCTTCGTCTTACCAACTAAACGGAAGTGTTGATAAACTAAACCAGCATGCTGGCTTTAAAGTTTTACTGCACACTGCTTGGCGTCAAAACGGTAAAGGCCGACTGTCAGCACCTGCCTTACATATTCAAGCAGGTAAAGACTTCTCATCCAGTTACAATAGCGATGGGACGTTGAAAGGCTCAATTCAGGGGACAGAACTTCTAGACGGTGTCTCTGAAACGAGCATCCCCGTACCCCTGTATGAACTTGATGGTAAGATTCAAATATACGTAGACCACTATCTCTATGCAGACGTACAAATGGATGTCCGCGCGCCAAGCGTGCGTGAAATTGTCCTGCAAGTACCGCTCAAACTTGAATCAAATCAAGAGAACGACGCAGCTGTTCAATCTGGCTTTATGGCTGAAGTTGAGCCTACTATTCAAAAGCAAGAGTTGCTGAAAAGCTTCCGCATTATTCAAAAACGTCGTATGAAGAGTAGTGAAACCCACTACCTTGACCACCCTCTTATGGGCATCATCATTCAAGTACGAAGAGTCTAGTATCAGTCACTATACTTAAACCTGACCCTATAACCATTATTTTAAAGCAGCTCAAAAGGGCTGCTTTTTTAACAGGAAAAGACATGAGCCCTGATTATTGCATTATTACACGAAGACTTGAGCTCAAGCTTATCCCTCACGAAGATGCCAATAAACTTAGAGATTGCGTTTCACACTCCCCGACTCTTCATCGCTGGATCGATTGGTGTGAGCCCAATTTTACTCTCCAACAAGCTGAGCGATTTTTGCTCTTAACTCGTTTAAATTGGGTCAAAGCTGAGGCTTATGGGTTTGGTGTTTATCACAGAGACACAAGCGAATTGCTGGGTATGGTTGCAATCAATGAACTGTATCACACCTTCAATATGGTGAGTGTGGGCTATTGGATAAGAGACAGCGTCCAAAGAAACGGTTATGGAAAAGAAGCGCTCGAAGGATTGGTTAACTTTTGTTTTGAACAGCTCAAGATCACGCGTATCGAAATTGTGTGCGACCCAGAGAATACCGCCAGCCAAAAACTGATCGAGCAATGTGGTGCTCAATTTGAAGTAAAAGCGCGGAATAGATTTCTCTACGATGGAAAACCGAGGACGGGCTTGGTCTATTCGATGATTCCAGAATAACGAACTCAAATTCGGCCATAAGAACCTAAGAAAAAGAGCGCTAAAACAGCGCTCTTTTTGATCATCTAAAAACCGATTAGTGCAGTTTTAAGTTTGGACGCAATACGCGGTTAATACGGCCCATCAGAATGATAAGTGCCGTTTTAAATATTCCGTGCAGTGCCATTTGGTGGAGTCTATAAAGCGAGATGTACACCACTCTCGCAATGCGACCTTCAACCATCATCGACCCTTTAGTCAGGTTCCCCATCAAGCTACCCACCGTAGAGAAATTACTTAAAGAGACCAGTGAGCCTTTATCTTTATAAACATAAGGCTTCAATTCACGGCCGTTTAACTTCGCAATGATGTTAGAAAATGCGCGGCTCGCCATTTGGTGTGCTGCCTGAGCGCGAGGCGGTACGAAAGAACCATCGGCCTGAGTACATTGAGCCAGATCGCCGATGACAAAAATGTCGTCGTCACGCGTTGTTTGAAGCGTATCTTTTACCACTAACTGATTAATGCGATTCGTCTCAAGGCCAGCAATATCTTTGATGAAATCAGGTGCTTTAATACCTGCTGCCCACACCATAATTTGTGCCGGGATTTTTTCACCATCTTTCGTCATCAAGCCATCTTTATCGGCTTGTGTAACCATAGTTGCAGTACGAACATTGACACCGAGTTTCGTTAATTCTTGATGTGCGGCAGAAGAAATGCGCGGTGGCAAAGCAGGTAAAATGCGCTCTCCCGCTTCAACTAAGTTTACATTTAGCTTGCTTGAATCTAAGTCACCAAAACCATATCCACGAAGCTCTTTTACTGCATTATGAAGTTCGGCAGACAATTCGACGCCTGTTGCACCAGCCCCCACAATCGCGATATCTACTGCACCTTGACCATTTTTAGCGTGCAGTTTGAGGAATTCATTATTCATTTCCTTACGGAAACGGTGTGCCTGTTCTGGACTGTCTAGGAAGATGCAGTTCTCTTTAACACCAGGGGTATTAAAGTCGTTAGAAGTGGAACCAATCGCCATGACAAGAATATCGTATTCTAATTCACGGCTAGGGATGAGAAGCTCACCATTCTCATCAGTTAACTCATGAAGTTTGATCACTTTGCGCGCGCGATCAATGTCTTCAAGACTACCCAACTGAAAATCAAAATGGTGGTTTTTGGCGTGTGCTCGGTAACTCAGGGCGTCAACACCTTCGTCCAGAGAGCCTGTTGCCACTTCGTGTAAAAGTGGTTTCCATAGGTGACTTGCTTTACGGTCAACCAGAGTGATATTAGCACGCCTTTTACGGCCAATGGTTCGACCAAGTTTGGTGGCTAGCTCAAGTCCGCCAGCTCCGCCGCCTACTACGATGATTCGTGTCACAGCAATATTCCTCAAAAAATAAATAAACATGCATCAGACTGAATATTCAATCCGAAAAAATTCTGTTCTTTTTATGGCTAACCGCAGAATCGTAGTGATCCTGTCTTACGTCTTGATCCATGTGAGGCTTCAATTGTTCTTTGACACATATTGGATAAAGGGAGCTTTTAGCTCAAAACCAATCGTTTAAAACACGATTAGTGGACTGTGGGCAAGTTTATTACTCGCTCTCTACTTTTTTGACAACGATAAAGTTTTTATAGTTGCTCATTATAAAGTGCAAAACTCGCATAGCAACAGTAGAGTAACGCGCGATGTGTAAAATGAGCACGTTTTAGTGCTAAATGGATAAGAAAAAAGCGACATGGTTATTCCCTGTCGCTTGTATCATTTAGATGCATTTCCAACACGTTTTATTTCTGTTCTTTAAAGGCTTTTATTGTTTGGAGATGTTGTGAGATTTTCTTGAACTTGTGACTTTGAGTTTCATCCCAAATAATGTCGTAATAATCTTCTAATTCCTCAGCTGTTTTGCGGTTGTCGTGCACTTCATCTTCTTTAGATAAAATAACCAAACAGCGTCGATTATTTTTCACGCGAAACTGCTCAACGCATTTTGTTGCAATGTCTTCATACTCTTCGGGTCTATCGATTCGACCCTGCATATTCGTTTCTGGGTGTAGATTGGGATTAAAAATCACCTGCTTAATACCACATAAAAAGCCAATCCGCTCTGACCAGTACCCACCTAAGCCAACACCGCATATTACAGGTTCTGGATCATCAGACTGTTCAATCACCTTATTCACTTCTTTTAGAAGGTGTTGCATGTCGTGTTTGGGATGCAAAGTACTATAGTTGATAAAACGTACATCATCGTCGATAAACTGCAGTTGAAGAACCTTTTCGTGGTTCCCCGGGCTTGTCGAATCGAAACCGTGTAAATAGATAATCATTGTATTTCCCCCACTCCTTACCCGTTAAATCTACCACTAATTACAAGGTTTTAAAGCGAACTAGATGAGATTAGCGTTGTTGACATTTCAAACAGTGATCTTAGCTACAAAATGTGTCGGCCGTATTTTGCGCTTGGGTTAAGTATTGCTCATCTCCCCAAAGTTGGTAGGCGAGCAAGTACCACAGCATAGCCATCATTGTCGCACGTGGTCTCCATGCCATAACGCCTTCAACCCAATCATCAACACCTTCGATGCCTCTGACTTGGCAATATTGGTGCACCGATTTAATGGGATCTTCGCCTAGCACATCAATACTGAGAGTAAGGTCTAACCTCGGATCGCCAATAACCGCGTATTCCCAATCAATCACTTTATTCCCTTGGGGTGTCCCCACCATGTTGTAGCCCGCTAAATCAAAGTGACACAACACCACGCCAACATCGGCCAAACTGGGAGCCTTACGCCAGGTTTGATACACCTCGTCATAAGGCGCATGTTTAAACTCTTCACGCAGCATCATCCAGTAATGATCGACCCTTGCGGTAAAATTAAAAGGAGCTACAGGAATACGACGAGTATCTAACTCGTGAATTCGAACCATCGTTTCTAAAAGGGAGTCAAAGCTCAGATCATGCGTTAAAGCATGGCCTTCAATCCATTCTACCAAGAGCCCTTGATCGTTAATGAAAATGGGTAAAGGCGATATTTTTGATTCACTGATGGCTGAAAGAATTTGGTGTTCTTGATGTCTGGAGATTGAGAACGCTTTTGTGATGGGAGTGGTTGGTCGCCAAACAAATGCATCGCCATTACTAGCGACAATTTTCCAGCAACGGTTGGTCAATCCGCCAGTCAGCGTGAGCGCATATTCTGGCGGTCGAGAAAAGAAGTGATCCAAGGACATGAGTGAACGATCAAGTTGGCATGCTTCATACCACGACATTCTTGCCATAAATCACCTCTTACAATTAAAGACCAAGTAGGCTTTTTGATTCTTGTTTGCGAATTTCCGTCTCATCCGCCCACTCAATTAGGCCTGATTCTAGGTCCATTAAGCGCATGGTCATTTTGTAATAAACGTCTTTATCACTGCCGGCACTCTTCGCTATGCTCGAAAGGTTGCCGTATAGCATGTACTGCGCTCCAACCATCTTACCAAACTGGATAGCAGCACTTTGGTTCACTAACTGATCGTTGTTTTGAAAGTTAAGCTGCTCGCGTACTTGCTCAACACGGTCCATATCGACGAAACGGAACTTACCCGAGTTAAGTAGCTTCGTACTGATCGTATCTGTAATGGATTCCGTATCAATATGTTCGCTTGTCTTATTCTTAATACGTTCTACAAAAACAATTGGACGTGAGTTACGAGTAATCGCTGCCACCGAACCTGACACCATCATACTATCTACCATTTGACCTGCGATGGTTTGTAGATCCGTCGATCCGAAATCAATCGTTGTTGTTTCCACTGCTTGTGCATCACCGTATGACACGCGGTTCGAACAACCGCCTAGGATGACGGCTAAGCCAAGTAAAGCGATAACACTTTTCTTCATTCTTGGTTCCTCAAAAGTATCGTTATAATCTATCTGTATGATCTAAAGGTGACATACTTTAGCTCATGTTAATTGTTGTTTTCGCGAATCTGAACACGGAATTGTCGCCCTTTTGGATTCACAGAAACTTCTGAAATATGGATCGTTTCAAAACCACGCACAATGGCTTGACGCCAAGGGCCTAGTTTCGTGTTCACTTCTAAGCCGTTATCGTCGTACCAATAAAAGCGGTACAGAATAGCCTGATCCCCTTTGTATCGACTCGTCAGACGAACAATGCCTCGCGCATGCCCCTCTTCTTGTACTGTTGATATATCTTCAATCAGAAGATGACCTGCAAGAACATTGTCATCAAACAACACTTGCTGAGTTGAACCATCGACGCGCAATCCTGCGGTATTGTCTGCACAACCTACCATTGTCAATGCGACAATCGCTGTGATAAGCCATTTTTTCATCGGATATTTCCTAACTGTTTATGCCAAATTGTAGCACTGTTCCCTTGGCGTGATACCCACACCAATACAGTGTCCCCTTCGTCTACGTGGAATTGGATTCTCTTATCCGCAACCTCAATCACATGGTCGCCGGCAGTCACAACTTCACTGCTACTGCGAATCTCCCCAGGCAGTGTTAACCAGCTTCGTGTATCTGCTTGTTCAGTCATTACATTCCAAACATTAAACAATAGATTCCCTACACCATTTTGCTCAGTCGTTTGACGGCGAAGTTGGTCTTTAGCCCAAACCCGTATCGCCTGACGAATGATAATTGCTGGCATGCGTTCAGACAGATTCTTTTGCGCCATTAAATTCACATCGGTCAATAAGTCACTAGACAGCTGGCTTTGGTCGAGTGTCATAGGTAGAAAACTCTGCGTTTGCGCAGTTGGGTAGTATGGCAGAGAAATACTGTATAAGGCCCCTAAGCCACGACTGTCAAACAAAGGCAAACTTTGCTTCCACGCCTGCATTGCCTCAACAATACCCTGCTCTTCTAACACAATCACTCGAGATTCATTACTCGCCAACGTCTTAGCCTTACCGTAACGTCTCTCAAGTTGTTTTAAATCAGAACTCATTCCTAAACGCTTTGCGACTCGCTTAGTACCTTCTATCACTTGCGTGTTATCTGGTGCTACGGCTAACGCACGTCTGTAGTCCACATACGCGCTGTTTAACTCTCCACTGGCTTCATACAATAGAGCCGACAAATACAGCAGATAACCATTTTGTACGGCTTTTAGCGTGTCACCAGCATCTGGGTATTGAGATAATATACTCCCGAGGTTGGGCGATAGGCCCTGATTTTCAAGCTGCTCTTGCGCAGATTCGAGCTCCCTCTCTCTTTCTTTACGCGCGCGTTCTTGGACAATGTTGGCACGTCTCATTTCAACCAAGGCATCTTCTAGACTATTTTGCTGTATATAGTTCAGACCCAAATAAAGGTGCAAAAATCCGAGTTCATAGTCCGCAGGTTGGTAGACGCTAAGATTATCATTCACTGCAAAAGAGCTAATACTTGCCGCAGATTCGGATACTGAGATGACAGCCTTGTCTTGAAGCTCTCTCACCGCTGAGTCACCGCGTGCTAACGAGGCTTGGCTCTGCTGAAATTGCTCGTTAAGTAATTGGACACGCCCTTTTTCTAAGTTGTCGAGTATATCGCCCGCAACATACTCCGGCAGCAGTGCATCGGCTTCTTGATAGTGCCCAGACTTAACGGCCTGATAAACAGCTTCGTTTTGAGCGCTGTAATGACTAAATAAGTTTCCTGCCGAAAAGCTCGAGCATGCGGAAAGAAACGCAGAACTAGCGAGAATGAATGCGAGTTTAACGTATTGACGCACCTCGTACTCCAATGATCTTAAATAGTTACAATTGATAAGCATAAAGGATGACAGTGCCGGAAGAAAGAGCCACCGACACCAAATTGAATGGGATATATTGATTAACTCATCAGCATAGGACCAAGAGGTCTACCGCCTAACAAGTGCATGTGAATATGGTACACTTCCTGACCACCGTGAGAATTGCAGTTTACAATCAAACGATAACCGTCTTCGGCAATGCCCTCTTCTTTTGCTAGCTTACGAGCAACAACAAACATACGACCCATTAACGCTTCATCTTCATCGTTTACGTCATTCACTGTCGGAATCAACTTGTTTGGGATAATAAGGATATGACTAGGCGCGCGAGGGTTAATATCACGAAATGCAGTCACAAGTTCGTCTTGATAAACCACATCCGCTGGAATTTCTTTACGAATAATCTTACTAAAAATGGTTTCTTCAGCCATGAAGTGCTCCGTGTTTTTATCTTTTACATATTTGTCGTCCTCGAGTATGCGTCAAGCGGCGCAAAATCACCAATGAAAATCAGTGATTAACGCCAAATAAAACGTGCATCGGAATCTTCCTTGAACAAACTCTGCGCTTAAACACGACAAGTGTTTATCTTGTGATCAGCAAAATAAAAGCAATTTTATTAAACCTATAATAGACCAAGGCTTTTAATGATCTCATTCAGTCACGCTGGTTCTTAAACCAATGTTGGTAAATTCAATGGAGATCTAGGAGCTAACGAGACTCTCAGCCCATCATTTACGCTATAACAATATTGAAAGTAGGAACAAACACGTCTAATTTTGCGAGTTACCCTTGTTTTTTATGACCCGCGACATTATATGGATAATAGGCTTGCCCCTTATTTTCCTTCACATTTTTTTGCAAGCCATACTTGAGGAACAGTTATGGCAATACATGTTGGCATCATCGACCAAGACCCTATTCGCTTGGTAACTCCGTTGCTAGACAATCGTACTACCAGTAACCATATCGTTTTTATTGGCGTAAAAGCGCAAGAAGAGATGTATGCGCGCCTTCATAAAGTACTGGCGAAACGTCAAATTACCTCTGAGTTTTTTGAAATCCCTAATGTTGCTAATACTTCCAAAATTAAACAGGCAATCGCACTTCTTGCAGACGATTTAAATCAAAGATTCACAGAGGTAAAGCTGAACGCGAGCTGTGGTCTTCGTCATCGCCTGTTATCGGTATATGAGATATTTCGTAGTTTTCACTGGCCGATTTTCGTTGTAGAGCCAAGTTCTGACCGCTTGTGTTGGCTGTACCCTGATGGTCTAGACGATGCTCAAGTACAAGATCGCATAACAATAGATGATTATCTGACAATATTTGGTGCTCGAGGCGAATTTAGCGAGAGCCAACTCCCACCTAAATTGGATCAAAAGCTTTATGAGTTGGGTGAACGCTGGGCAAGCAATGCTTTAGAGCTAGGGCCAGGCTTAGCCACGCTCAATTATTTAGCCACCACATGCCGTAAAGAACAAAAGCTTGATGTTGAGCTGTCTGAGAAGCAACAAGGTTATCGTGAACTTAATATGCTACTCAGTGACTTGGTTGAAGCAGACATCGCCACTTACGAAAAGGGTATTCTCACCTTCGCCGATGAAGATGCGAGACGCTTCTCTAATGGGGAATGGCTCGAAACGCTCGTACACAGCACTGTTCGTCAAATTCAAAAAGACATGCCAACGATTCAGGATCACTCATTAAACGTACAAGTTTATCGTCAGCTTGGTGATAGAGAAGTCCGAAATGAGCTTGACGTTGCGTCTGTCGTGAATAACAAACTGCACATCATAGAGTGTAAAACCAAAGGTATGCGAGACGACGGTGACGATACGCTGTACAAGTTGGAATCACTCAGAGACTTACTTGGGGGCTTGCAGGCTCGCGCTATGTTGGTGAGTTTCCGACCTCTTCGCCACAATGATATTACTCGAGCAGAAGACTTAGGTTTGGCACTCATTGGCCCAGACGAGTTGAAAGATCTGAAAACGCATCTCACAAGCTGGTTCCAAGAAGCTGGCGGGAATGAAGATGAATGTGCGGATTGTTAATGGTCTAGCAGACCTACTGCTACACTCCTCTAGCTTACAAACAATAAAAAAACCGCTGATGCGGTTTTTTATTGTTGTCATTGAAGGTAAAGAGCTTAGCTGTCATCTTCTGTAAAGTTGGTAGGTAGTGTCATCTTCATTTTATTCCAGACTTGCGCACTTTCCATCCCATAATTACGAATAACAATCAGGATTCTATCACGATCACCTGACTCACAAACGTCGAGCAAATCATGGTAGAACTTTAATGCCAAATCTCGCGCATGCGGATTAGAAAAGTAGTAACTACCCACGCGATCATATAGCTTTTTCAATCCATTAAAGATCAAACCATAAATTTGGTTACCAGAATGGAACGCTAAGCGTTGGAAAAGCATGTAATCATAGAAATTGAACGTTTTCGCAATCAAAATTGCCTGACGTTTTTCCTCGTCCTTTTCACCATCATCTTTTACGTGCTGAAGAATCTTGTCTGCATAAGCTGACGATTCCATAAACGTGTCCCATGATTCAGAGGCAAGGAGGGCTTCGCAAGACTCGATAACCGTTGAGATAGTTTTCTCTGAGCTTTCTTTATTCGCCTTGAATGCGTATCGCATGAAAATCGGGCTAATGTTAGTACGTGCTGCAAGCAAATCCTCAACGATAGAAGTCGCGTTTTCCGCGTCTAGAGTCATCAAAGTATCTAAAATGTGTAGCCCCGATGTTTCCATAAACTGATTAACTCGGGTTGGTTTCCCATGCTGGATAGTAAGCCAGCCATCACGAGCTAAACGTTGTAACACTTCACGCAATGTAGTTCGGGTTACACCAATAAGTTCGGAGAGCTCTCGTTCTGCAGGTAAAATAGAGCCAGGAGGGAAGCGTCCTTTCCAAATACTTTCAATAATGTATTTTTCCGCAAATCCCGCTGGGCTCTTTGCCTTTATGACCATTTATGTTTTATCCAATATTTATTTTATATGGGTCTAATAGAACTCATCATACCACTAGTTATGAGTTATCGGAAACCGCAAGCAAGTAAACTTGGTGTCAAACATACTTAAAGTATAAGCTCTAATTGCACCGCAGGTATTTTGTATATTCCCATCAATGATTAACGCACTTATTTCGAAGTTTAATAAAAAATTAACACCGTTAACCAACTGTGAAGTCTATACTTTTTTACTATTTCTTAGTTTTCAAATTTGCAAAAACCTTCCTGAAATCACGGCAAAAAGCACGTTAAATTCACTGCTATATTAGAACTTCAGGCTCACCCCGCATGTAGTGATGCGTTTTAACAACTATTAAGTCATCTTTACGCAACTCAGATCGCGTTTTTTGACAAAAATTCCGAATCTAATTATCTAAGTCCACTTAAATTATTGACTAAATCTAGCTGTGGAGTAGAGTGACGACCGAAGTAAAAGTGCTTGTCTTCTCAGGGAGTGACTTGGCAAGACCACATTGATAACGCCTTATGTCGTTTTACTAAGTCGCTGTTGGATCGGGTACGCAGCCTAAGTTTTAAAAAACAATCACTCATCGTATATTTGTGGTTTAGTTTACTACTGCTCCGATTTATGAATACAAGCATTTGTAGTGTCGATTCATAACAACATATAAGAGTATTACGATCATGCCGATTTCACTCGGAAATGCGTTTATTAAGAACTTTCTTGGTAAAGCCCCTGATTGGTACAAAGTTGCCATCATCTCATTTCTTATACTGAACCCTATTGTTTTCTTCCTCGTTGACCCTTTTGTAGCTGGCTGGTTGCTCGTTGCTGAGTTTATCTTTACGCTCGCTATGGCGCTTAAGTGCTACCCTTTGCAGCCAGGTGGTTTGCTAGCCATCGAAGCCATCGCAATTGGAATGACCAGTCCAGAGCAGGTAAAACACGAGCTTGTCGCTAATATTGAAGTGCTACTACTGCTTATCTTTATGGTTGCTGGTATCTACTTCATGAAACAGTTACTACTGTTTATTTTTACGAAGATACTACTAGGTATCCGCTCCAAATCCATGCTGTCTGTGGCATTCTGTTTCGCGGCTGCATTTCTCTCTGCTTTCCTTGACGCGTTAACCGTTATTGCTGTTGTTATCAGCGTTGCGGTTGGCTTCTACGCTATTTATCACAAAGTAGCGTCAGGTAAAGGGTCCAGCGCAACACATGACCATACGCAAGATGACCACCTATCAGAACTGACACGTGATGACCTTGAAAACTACCGTGCGTTTTTACGTTCACTGCTCATGCATGCGGGTGTCGGTACGGCACTTGGTGGTGTTATGACCATGGTAGGCGAACCACAAAACTTAATCATCGCGGATCAAGCAAGCTGGAATTTCGGCGAGTTTATTATCCGTATGCTTCCTGTCACTGCACCTGTCTTTGTTTGTGGACTTATTACATGTGTGCTAGTCGAGAAGTTTAAAGTGTGCGGTTATGGTGCGCGCCTTCCTGACAACGTACGTAAAATTCTGGTTGATTTCGACAATGAAGAAAGAAAAACGCGTACTAACCTAGATGTGGCAAAACTGTGGATTCAAGGTGCCATTGCGGTTTGGTTGATTGTTGGTCTTGCGTTGCACTTAGCGGCTGTAGGCCTTATTGGTCTATCTGTGATTATCCTAGCAACGGCATTTACAGGCGTTATTGAAGAGCACGCTCTTGGTAAAGCATTTGAAGAGGCGTTGCCGTTTACTGCCCTATTAGCGGTTTTCTTCTCTGTGGTTGCCGTGATTATCGATCAGGAGTTGTTCAAACCTGTTATTGATGCGGTATTGCATGTAGAAGATAAAGGCGCGCAACTTGCGTTGTTCTACGTCGCTAACGGTGTTCTTTCTATGGTGTCAGACAACGTGTTCGTAGGTACGGTTTACATCAACGAAGTTAAAACAGCACTTGTTGAAGGTATCATCACCCGCGACCAATTTGACTTGTTAGCAGTTGCGATCAATACCGGTACTAACCTACCTTCCGTCGCAACACCAAACGGTCAGGCCGCTTTCCTATTCCTACTGACATCGACTCTGGCTCCGCTAATTCGTTTGTCTTACGGCCGAATGGTCATCATGGCTCTGCCATACACTATCGTACTGGCTATTGTTGGCCTAGTGGGCATCATGTACTTTGTTGAACCTATGACACAGTGGTTCTACGATGCAGGCTGGATTTCCCATCATACTGGTGAAGTCATGCACGCGGTATCAAATGGCCACTAACCCATATTTGAAAAGTTTTTATTGCTACTGAAACTTTTACACGATAAAAAGCTCTGATATGTCAGAGCTTTTTTTATTACTAGGACACCTCTGTGAATATTCTTTCCGCACTTAAAACGTTTTCGCAAGGCCGACTATCTTGGCTATTACTACTCATCTTTGTCGTGTTTTTTGAAGCATGCGCTCTATTCTTTCAACACGTTATGATGCTTGCGCCATGTGTCATGTGTATATACGAGAGAATCGCAATGCTAGGCATTGGTGCTGCGGCGCTTATTGGTTTGATTGCCCCGCAAAACCCTCTTGTAAGATGGTCTGGTTTTGCGGTTTGGGGAGCAAGCGCCTATAAGGGTTTAGCACTGTCTTTACAGCACGTGGATTATCAATTTAACCCATCGCCATTTGCGACTTGCGATTTGTTTGTAACCTTCCCAAGCTGGGCGCCACTCAACCAATGGGCTCCTTGGCTGTTTGAAGCGTATGGCGATTGCAGCAAGATTGTGTGGCAGTTTCTCACACTCTCTATGCCGCAATGGTTGGTGGTTATTTTCGCTGCAAATCTTATTGCCTTGGCTGTCATTGTTGTTTCTCAATTTGCCAAGAACAAATAATTGTTGGCTCTCTTCTTTTAAGTACAAAAAAAGCGCAGGAATTCCTGCGCTTCTTACTTTACTTGTTTGAGTTGAGTTAGTTCATATCTCGGCCTGGAGCCGGAGCTAATACTTCACGGTTACCATTGTGGCCCGGGGCACTAACAATACCTTGTGACTCCAACTGCTCGACGATTCGCGCAGCGCGGTTATAGCCAATTTTAAAGCGGCGCTGAACACCAGAAACAGAACCACGTCGAGATTGAACAACGTGTTCAACCACTTGATCGAACAGCGGATCCATCTCCTCATCCCCTTCAGGTTTCTCACCCGGAAGTAATGCTTCAGGGCCTTGATCGCCATGAGTGATTTCGTCAATGTAATTTGGCTTACCACGCGCTTTCCAGTTGTTCACCACAGCATGAACATCATCATCAGATGCAAACGCACCGTGAACACGAATTGTGTGGCTAGAACCTGGTGGTAGATAAAGCATGTCACCCATGCCCAGCAGCGATTCTGCGCCGCCTTGGTCTAGAATGGTGCGCGAGTCCGTTTTTGTTGAAACGGTAAATGCCACACGCGTTGGGATGTTAGCTTTAATCAAGCCAGTGATCACATCAACAGAAGGACGCTGAGTCGCAAGAATCAAGTGAATACCCGCTGCACGCGCTTTTTGCGCGAGTCGTGCAATCAACTCTTCAACCTTCTTACCAACAACCATCATAAGATCTGCAAACTCGTCGACGACCACAACGATGTACGGCAGTTTTTCTAGCAACGGCGGATACTCATCCATACTATCACCCGGCTGCCATAGTGGGTCGTGAATCGGATGCCCTGCCTCTGCCGCCATTTTGAGTTTGTCGTTAAAACCTTTGATATTTCGCACGCCCAATGCTGACATCAGCTTATAGCGGCGTTCCATCTCTCCCACACACCAGCGTAGTGCATTCGACGCGTCTTTCATGTCCGTGACGACTTCTGATAACAGGTGTGGAATACCTTCATAAATGGAAAGTTCCAACATCTTAGGGTCAATCATAATGAAGCGCACTTCTTCTGGGGTTGCTTTGTAAAGCATACTCAGAATCATTACGTTAACACCAACCGACTTACCTGAGCCTGTCGTACCTGCTACAAGAACATGCGGCATTTTTGACAGATCAGCCACGACAGCTTCACCCGCGATATCTTGTCCGAGGACAACGGTAGTCGGGGATTTCGCTTCAATAAATTGTTGGCTTCCCACAACATCAGAGAAGTATACGGTCTGGCGGCTCATATTTGGCAGTTCAAGGCCAACATACGGCTTGCCCGGAATCACCTCAACAACTCGTACTGCCATGGCAGAAAGAGAACGCGCCAAGTCCATTGATAGCCCAGAAATTCGGCTAACTTTCACACCCGGCGCAAGATCCAATTCAAAGCGCGTAATGACTGGCCCAGGGAAAATATCCACCACTTCTGCTTTAATCTTGTAGTCTGCAAGTTTCGCTTCTACTAGACGCGCAATCTCTTCCAGCGCATCGCGATCAATGAAGTTCTCGCGCTTCTCCGGGTGATAAAGGAGCTCAAGCGTCGGCATAGGCTCTTTTGGCTTGGGTAGATTAGTATCTTGCTGTACTAAGAATGGGTTACGTTGAGCGACTGCGTTCGCTTGCGCATCTGCAACGATATTCTGGAAGGCAGAAACGTCTTTGTCCTGCTCTGTCACTTCTTCCACGTCAACACTGGCCGATCGTTCGATTTCTTCCTCTGCAACGTCAAACGTTGAAATCACAGGCTCTTGATGAACAGGATCGGGTTCAATATTAGACGTGATTTCGTCTAGGCTTTGAGGCTCAATAACAGGTTGAGTATCGTCTGCTACAACGTCTGACTGTGAATCTACCCAAGGTAAAGATTGGGCAACATCGACCTCTTGAGATCTATCAGGCTGGTAATCATTATCCACTTCACCGAAATATTCCTCTTGAGAAGCCATATATTCCTGTGGATAGTCGTCCATTTGCTGAGGAAAATCTTCTTCAGACTGCGCGGCAGCCTCTAACTCTTCAATGGTGGCTCCAAGCTGGTGAGTACGCTCCATAAGCGGTTCTTCATGATAGGAAGGCGTAGGCTCAACCTCTAGATTCGGCTTGGTGTAAATTGGTTCCACTGATGCTTGTTGTACTCGCTCTACTGGAACCACAGGTGTCACTGGTGTTGTATGTGCTACAGGTGGTGCAGCTGTTACTGGAGTATTGTCTTCGACTACAGGCACGCCTGAAAAGACAGGCTCTTTACGCTCTTCAGGCACATGGATATTAAATCTGCGCTGAGGCTCGCGCTCTACTTCTGGCTTCGCATCAAAAGCAGTAGTCGGCTCTATAGGCTCCTGTTCTTTTAACCTAGAAGGCTCTGGTGTAGTCAGCTGGGGCTCATATACTTCTTCACGCTCTCCACGGAGTTTATTTACCAACCCAGTAAAGAGTGATATGGCTTTATCACCCAGCCAATCGACAATCGTCAACCACGATATACCCGTCAGTAGTGTCAAACCCGCTCCCCAAAGAAACAGCAGTACAAGTGTTGTGCCCAGCACGTTGAATGTTGGAAGAGACAGAGTCGTCAGTACATCCCCTATTACGCCTCCTGAGGAGAAATACCAGATATCGTCGAAGTTGATATCAGCCAGACCACAACTGGTTAATATCAATATGGTCAAGCCAAGTAAACGCGTTCCCCACAACATCAAGTCTATGGATTCATCTTCGCCTCGTTTTCTCAGTACGACCCACGCTGCCACGGTGATAATAAAAGGGATCGGATATGCTAAAGAACCAAAGGTAAAGAACAGCGTGTCGGCAAGCCAAGCACCTAAAAGGCCACCAGCGTTTTCGACGTCCGCTCCCCACGCAGTCTGAGACCAAGATGGATCGGCTGGGCTAAATGTCAGAAGTGCGACAGACAACAAGATAGAGAGCAGCACAATAACGATAAGCATGCACTCTTTAATTCGCTGTGGACCAGACAAACGGGAAGACTGAGGCTCTTCACCAGTTTTGATTATTGTTTCAACTTTAATTCTGTTCTCTTTGAACATAGCCAACTTATCTTAGAAATGTAGGAAAAAAAATAGTCCGAGCGGCATTGCCACTCGGACTATCGATTTAACCATATCAGGGCATAAAACCCAATTACATAAAGTCAGAATATCGAAAGGTATTCGAAACTGAAGTGAATTAACGTGTCTTTATCACTAACTGGTTAGTTTGCTTCACTTCTTCCATTACTACGTAAGTACGGGTGTCATTCACACCAGGTAAACGCAGTAAGGTATCCCCAAGTAACTTACGATAAGCACTCATATCTGATACGCGCGTTTTCAACAAGTAATCAAAATCACCTGAAACTAGGTGGCACTCTTGAATATCGTCGAGTTTTTGAACTGCAGTATTAAACTGTTCAAATACGTCTGGTGCACCACGATTTAATGTAATTTCAACGAATACAAGTAGTGATGCATCCAGATATTGAGGGTTCAGCAACGCTGTATACCCTGTAATATATCCTTGGCGATCCAAACGGCGTACACGCTCTAAACACGGTGTCGGAGATAGTCCAACACGCTTAGATAATTCTACATTCGAAATACGACCATCTTTCTGTAACTCATTGAGAATGTTACGATCGATACGGTCTAAATCCTTGGACGGCTTCTTATTGTTGTCTGCCATTTATTATCCCACCTTATTACTTCCTTGCAAAAATATATACTACAACTTTTTAATATTTAGTATCAAATTTTATTACATCACACCTACACTAGATATACGTCCAACAATACCCTACTCGATAGCCTTTACAACTATGAACTGATTTTTCAACTCACATACAACTAAGGAGTCAGGATGATCATTGGCGTACCAAAGGAAATCAAGAACCATGAATACCGTGTAGGCTTGGTCCCTGCCAGCGTTCGAGAACTCGTATCTCACGGCCACCAAATTTTTGTAGAAACAAATGCTGGTGCAGGCATCGGTTTTTCAGACGATGATTACATCGCTGTAGGCGCATCCATACTTCCTACTGCCGCTGAGGTATTTGCCACAGCAGAAATGATAGTTAAGGTAAAAGAACCTCAATCAATCGAGCGAGCTATGCTTCGCGAGGGGCAAATTTTATTTACCTATTTGCACCTAGCTCCAGATTTTCCACAAACTGAAGAGCTAATCAAGAGCAAAGCTGTCTGTATAGCATATGAAACTGTAACAGATAATATGGGCCGCTTACCACTGCTAGCACCAATGTCTGAGGTTGCCGGTCGCATGTCTATTCAAGCAGGTGCACAAACTTTAGAGAAGTCTCGAGGAGGTTGTGGTTTGCTCCTAGGAGGTGTTCCCGGCGTTGCACCCGCGAAAGTCGTCATCATTGGAGGCGGTGTTGTTGGCGCAAATGCAGCGCGTATGGCGATTGGCCTTCGCGCCGATGTGACGATACTTGACCGCAACGTTGACACATTACGCCGTTTGGATGAAGAATTCCAGGGTCATGCAAAAATCGTTTACTCTACTGACGACGCAATAGAAAAACACGTTCTCGAAGCAGACTTAGTCATCGGTGCAGTTTTAATCCCTGGCGCTGCCGCTCCTAAACTCGTCACCAAAGAGCACGTCTCTAGAATGAAACCAGGGGCAGCGGTGGTGGATGTTGCCATAGACCAAGGTGGTTGTTTTGAAACGTCTCACGCAACAACGCACGCGGATCCAACCTATATTGTTGATGATGTTGTACATTACTGTGTGGCGAATATGCCCGGGGCTGTTGCCCGCACATCGACTTTCGCTCTAAACAACGCGACGCTACCTTATATCGTTAAACTCGCCAATAAGGGCTACCGTGACGCGCTCCTAGAAGACAAAGGTTTGCTAGAAGGCCTGAACGTGATTCATGGGAAAGTGACGTGTAAAGAAGTTGCCGAAGGGTTCAACTTAGAATATGTCGACCCAGTAAAAGCGATTTCTATGTTCAGCTAAGTTTAGACGCAAGCAGGCGCTCAACTTTTGTGAGTGCTTGTCTATTTTTTCTGTACTGGAACGTTTTCTGTTAGGTGTTCCCTACTGACTAAAACCAGCGTTCCAGTGATGCTTTGTCTAATTGCCTGAAAGCTCGATTTAAAATTTGCGCTAACTCTTTATACCTAGGGCGTGATTTCATAGGCTCTAGCGCGAATCCGCTCTCAACAATTTTTTGGTGAAGCTCTCGATACCATCCCGCCAATGAGGGCGGTAACTGGGTATTCGCTCGGTTCCCCAACCACCACATTCCTTGAATAGGCATGCTGATCGCAAACAAAGCAATGATGACCGTCTGCGGCATTGACTGGTAGTTATTGAACACCATTTGAGTCAACACACTGATTGCGGCAATGGCGGGCATGACTTTAATCCCAAAGCGAGTCGCTTTAATAATACGTTGCTCTGGAAACAGTAAGTTGAGCTCCTTTCGCATTGGCCAAGTATCCATGTACTTCTGCCCATTGCGTAGGCTATGAACTAATCCGACTTTGTTACTCATACAACTCTCACTCTATAACTTCGGGCTGCAACTAAAATAAAATTGAAAGATTAAACTAAAAACATAAAAAAATGATAAAAGTTAATATTCTTTCAAAAATTTTTTGTTATCATTGGCGCTTATCGTTATCCTTTGCAGACCTACTCTCTCATTGTTGCTGTTATTTAGCAGATAAGCAACTATTGAGACCTATCTGCAAGGATGCAAACGCGGTGATTTGGAATCACCACGGTCATAATTAGACGGAATTAGAAGTTTTTTTGACCAAGATTAGTACGCGCTATTTTCAGCATCGACTATTCTTGTGATTAATTTTCATCCTTACTGATTGATTTCAATCAGACGAATAACAGGTAGTCACTCATGTCTAAGCTAGTTTTAGTTTTAAACTGCGGTAGTTCTTCTCTTAAGTTCGCTATTGTTGATGCAGCAAATGGCGACGAGCACCTAACAGGTCTTGCTGAATGTCTTCACCTTCCTGAAGCACGTATCAAGTGGAAACTTGATGGCAAGCACGAAGCACAATTAGGCGAAGGCGCTGCACACGATGAAGCTCTATCTTTCATCGTTGAAACTATTCTTGCTTCTAAGCCAGAACTTGCAGAGCAGCTAAAAGCTGTTGGTCACCGCGTTGTACACGGCGGCGAGAAATTCACTCAATCAGTGCTTATCACTGACGAGGTACTACAAGGTATCGAAGACTGTGCAACTCTAGCACCTCTTCACAACCCAGCAGCGATCATCGGTATCAAAGCAGCTCAAAAAGCATTCCCTGGCCTACCAATGTCTGCAGTATTCGACACTGCATTCCACCAAACAATGCCAGAAGAAGCGTACCTATACGCACTTCCATACAAACTATACAAAGAGAACGGCATCCGTCGTTACGGTATGCACGGTACTTCTCACCTATTCATCGCTCGCGAAGCAGCTGAGCGTCTAGGTAAGCCTGCTGATGAACTAAACATCATCAACTGCCACCTAGGTAACGGTGCATCTGTATGTGCAATCAAGAACGGTAAATCTGTAGATACTTCTATGGGTCTAACTCCACTTGAAGGTCTAGTAATGGGTACTCGTTGTGGTGACATCGATCCTGCGATCATCTTCCACCTACACGACGCGCTAGGTTACTCTGTTGATCAAATCAACACGATGCTAACTAAAGAGTCTGGTCTACAAGGTCTGACTGAAGTGACTTCTGACTGTCGTTTCGTTGAAGACAACTACGGCCAAAAAGAAGAAGCAACTCGCGCGATGGACGTATTCTGTCACCGTCTAGCTAAGTACGTAGCGGGTTACACTGCAACTCTAGAAGGTCGTCTAGACGCGATCGTATTCACTGGTGGTATCGGTGAGAACTCAGGCCCAATCCGTGAAATGGTTCTAAACCGTCTTGGCGTATTCGGTATCGAAGTTGATGGTGAAGCGAACCTTAAAGCACGTTTCGGCGGCGAAGGCACTATCACAACTGCAGATAGCCGCATCCCTGCAATGGTTATCTCTACAAACGAAGAGCTAGTTATTGCTGAAGACACTGCTCGTCTAGCAGCGCTTTAATTGACTCAACCGGTTGGCCTAGTGCCAGCCGGTGTTCTTACTGGGGCTTAACTCCTATTCCAATCCAAGGAATACGCAGTTGAGCTTTTCTCCCAATAGCTAAAGGTATTCTACGAATGTCTCGTACTATTATGCTTATCCCTGCAAGTGCTGGTGTTGGTCTTACTAGCGTAAGCATGGGTGTTGTTCGCGCAATGGAGCGCAAAGGCGTTAACGTTTCTTTCTACAAGCCTATCTCTCAGCCGCGTACTGGCAATGAACAACCTGATCTGACTTCAACAGTGATCGGTGTTAACAGCGATATCAAGATTGGCGAACCGATGCCTATGTCAGTTGCTGATTCTCTAATCGGTAACGACAACATGGACGAACTACTGGAAACAGTAGTAGAGCGCTACAACCAAATCAACAAAGATGCTGACGTAACGCTAATTGAAGGTCTTGTACCTACTCGTAAGCATCCATTTGCAAACCAAGTGAACGCTGAAATTGCAGCGACTCTGGGTGCTGAAATCGTTCTTGTTGCGACTCCTGGTACTGATAACCCGGCACAGCTTAAAGAGCGTATCGAAGTGGCATGTTCTAACTTCGGTGGCACTAAGAACAAAAACATCTCTGGCGTCATCATCAACAAACTGAACGCACCAGTGGATGAAGCAGGTCGTACTCGCCCTGACCTATCTGAAATCTTCGATGATGCAGACAGCGCGAAGCAAAACGAAATGAAAGTGATGGAAATCTTCAACACTTCTCCAATTCGTGTACTTGGCTGTGTGCCTTGGAGCATCGACCTAATTGCTACTCGTGCAGTAGACATGGCGAAGCACCTGAAAGCTGAAGTGATCAACGAAGGCGATATTAAGACACGTCGTATCAAGAGCATCACGTTCTGTGCACGTTCTCTGCCTCACATGATCGAACATTTCAAACCAGGCTCACTACTAGTAACGTCAGCAGACCGCCCAGACGTAATCGTTGCAGCTTCTCTTGCGGCAATGAACGGCGTTGACATCGGTGCTGTACTTCTAACTGGCGGCTACGACATGCCAGAAGAGATCGTGGGTCTTTGTAAGCCAGCCTTTGATACTGGCCTGCCAATCTTCAAAGCACACGGTAACACTTGGCAGACGTCTTTGAACCTACAAAGCTTCAGCCTAGAAGTGCCTGCAGACGACAAAGAGCGTATCGAGTTTATCAACGAGCACGTAGCAAGCCACATCGACGGTAACTGGATCGAGTCTATGACAGAGGGGACTCAGAAGTCTCGTCGTCTAAGCCCACCAGCATTCCGTTACCAGCTAACTGAATACGCGCGTAAAGCGGGCAAACGTATCGTTCTTCCTGAAGGTGACGAGCCACGTACAGTGAAAGCGGCAGCAATTTGTGCTGAGCGCGGCATTGCAGAATGTGTGCTTCTAGGTAACCCTAAAGAAATCAAACGTGTAGCAGCGCAACAAGGCGTTGAGCTAGGTGCAGGTGTTACGATCATCGATGCAGATTCTGTACGCGAAAACTACGTTGCTCGTCTTGTTGAGCTACGTGGTGCGAAAGGCATGACTGAGGTTGTGGCTCGCGAGAAACTACAAGATTCTGTATTCCTTGGCACAATGATGCTTGAGAACAACGAAGTGGACGGCCTAGTTTCTGGTGCGGTTCATACGACTGCGAACACTATCGTTCCTCCGTTCCAAATCATTAAGACTGCACCAAACGCGTCTATCGTATCCTCAGTATTCTTCATGCTTCTGCCTGATCAAGTACTGGTTTACGGTGACTGTGCAATCAACCCAGACCCAACGGCTGAACAGCTGGCTGAAATCGCTATCCAATCTGCTGACTCTGCAGCGGCATTTGGTATCGAACCACGCGTTGCAATGATCTCTTACTCTACTGGTGAATCTGGTAAGGGTGCAGACGTTGATAAAGTACGTGAAGCAACAAAACTGGCTCAAGAGAAACGTCCTGATCTGATCATTGACGGTCCTCTACAGTACGACGCTGCTATCATGGAAAACGTTGCTGCGTCTAAAGCGCCAAACTCTCCAGTAGCAGGTAAAGCGACAGTATTCGTATTCCCAGACCTAAACACTGGTAACACGACTTACAAAGCAGTACAACGTTCAGCTGATCTAGTATCTATCGGTCCAATGCTGCAAGGCATGCGCAAGCCAGTTAACGATCTGTCTCGTGGTGCACTAGTCGACGACATCGTGTACACAATCGCACTAACCGCGATTCAAGCAGACCAAGAGCAGAAGTAATTCTTCTCCGAATCTGATTTAAGTATTGAAGCCCTCGAATCATCGAGGGCTTTTTCTATTCAACCAACACAAATACCGCAGCTCCAATGAGCACGGTCATCAGCATCGCGGGTGATAACTTGCGTGCTAAAGCCTTATCACCGATAACAATCACCATCCCCATTTTCACTAAAGTATTGACCGAAGACGCCATCAATATCCCCAGTACAGCCGTTGAAATAGAGAGTGTTAATGTACTTTGCCTGCCCAGCGCCAACGAAATCGCATCCACATCCGTAATGCCAGAGACCGCAGCTAACACTAACGTACCGGTATCACCAAACCAATTAGACAACGCGTGAGACAACAACATAATAATCGCCAGTAGCACCCCAAAAAAGACAGCGGATCTCAGTGCCAATGGGTTATTCTGGTTGTTGGTCTGTTCTATGTTTTCACCATCGCTTTCACGCCAGATCCACCATGCAAACAAGTACATCGTCGCCATCATCGCCATCATCACGGGCCATAATGACTGAACCAACGCTGGATTTAATACCGCCAAAATCACCACAAGACGCGGAAACATAGTGCCACAACTTAGCAAAATGCCGCTTGCCAGCAATGAGCTAATATTAGGCTGTTCTTTAGATAGCTGAGAGAATTGTAACGTCAATGCTGTTGAAGAGCTCAACCCCGCGAAGACAGACGTAAACAATACACCCCGCTTCGCACCACCTATTTTGATAGCAAAATAGCCTATAAAAGAGATGCTGGCGATAAGCACTACCATCCACCAAATCTGGTATGGGTTCAGAGCTTTCCAAGGCCCATAAGACTGATTAGGTAGCAGTGGCAAGAAGACAATCGAGATCAATAGCAATCGCAGCGCCGCATCCAGCTCGTACTCTTGAAGTTTTTGCAGGGCGTCATGCAGCTCTCTTTTATTATCCAATACTAGAGCAGTGATTACAGCGGCTGAAGCGGCGAGCACAGCCTGCCCGGATAACGCCAAACAGCCAATCACAAACGTAATCAGCAGGCTTACTACACCGGTAATGCTTATGCTTGTATTTCTTCTTTGCTGAATGATATACGCGATCCCAGCCAGCATGATAAGAGCAACCAACGCAAAGCCTATCAATAAAGGAGTGTAAATATGAGCAAGAATGGCCGTCAGGCCACCAAGTAAGCTGACTAACGAAAAAGTACGGATCCCGGCAACACGGCTTCCTTCTATGCTATGCCTCAATACCCAGCCACGTTGGGTGCCAATGATCGCCCCAAGTAACAAAGAGACAAACAAGTTCCAAATATGGTTGTCACCACCTACAAATTCACTGATATCCATATTGCTCCTAATCGAGATAACTACCCTCTAATCATCAGTTTAGGAGCTTTCAAGGATTAATCTGTGAGTCAGGTTGTACAATCGTTCCAATCAGGAGAATTACGGGGTAGCCCAAGTTAAACCGAGCTTAGGATATTTTTAAACGCCCTCTCTGCCATGCGGAGTGTCCAAATCTAGATCAGGCCCCGCTGGGACCACTTGCGTCGGATTGATTCCCGTATGGCTGTAATAGTAGTGACGCTTGATGTGATAAAAATCCGTGGTTTTCTTGATGCCTTCCACTTGGTACAACTCTTTGAGGTAACCTTGCAAGTTAGGATAGTCTTGGATTCGCTTTTTATTGCATTTGAAATGCCCTACATACACCGCATCAAAACGAATCAACGTCGTGAACAATCGCCAATCTGCCTCTGTCAGTACATCTCCGGCAAGGTAGCGGCTGGTTGCTAAGTGACTGTCTAGCTTATCTAAAGCTGAAAACAGGTCTTCAAAGGCCTCTTCGTAAGCGTCTTGCGTCGTCGCAAAACCACAGCGATAAACACCGTTATTGATGTTTGAATAGACAAAATGGTTCCACTCTTCAATCAAGCCTTGCAACTCTTCCGGATAATAATCGTTGGTATTTCCAGTGATGTGATTAAACTCAGAGTTGAACATCCGAATAATTTCAGACGACTCATTACTGACTATCGTGTTGTACTTTTTGTCCCAGAGGACGGGAACGGTCACCCTCCCTGTATAGTCAGGTTTGGCGTGTGTGTATATTTGATGCAAACGCTTATAACCGAACAGTGGTTCAGGGAGCCCCATTTGCCAGCCTTCTTTCAGCATGTCAGGGCACACTACGGTCACATCTATGTGGTTCTCTAAGTTCTTAAGTGTACGAAAAATAAGAGTACGATGTGCCCATGGACAAGCTAACGACACATACAAATGATAGCGACCCGATTCTGGCTGAAACTTTGCATCTGGTTCTTTTTTTATCCAGTCGCGAAAACCAGCGTCTTCACGTACAAATTTGCCTCCACTTGACTTAGTGTCATACCACACATCATGCCAAATGCCGTCAACTAGCTTACCCATGCCGCTCTCCTACTCTATTGCGTTATTGCTCTAGTATAAAAAATGCCATTCATCTCATAACCCAAATCTGTTGGCTTAGATGTTCAAATATTTTGAAGGAGTACAAAAAAAGCGCGACTCCCGAAAGATGCCGCGCTTAAGCCGTCACAGGCTGAATGGTTTAAACTTCAACATGTATACACGATACAGCGTGAATATCGGTACCTTTAATCGTAGGTTTGATCTTCGAGCACTCTTCTGTCGCTTGCGGGCATCGAGTACGGAATACACAACCAGATGGCGGGCTAATTGGAGAAGGTAAGTCACCTTCCAACATTTGGATTTTCTTATTGCGCTCAATATTAGGGTCCGGAATCGGAACCGCAGACATCAGTGCGCGTGTGTATGGGTGCTTAGGATCAGCGAACAGTGCATCTGATTCACCAAGTTCTACCGCGTTACCTAGGTACATCACCAATACGCGGTCAGAGATGTGCTTCACTACCGACAAGTCATGCGCGATGAATACCAAAGAAAGCCTTAGCTCTTTTTGCAGCTCTTTCAGCAAGTTTACAACCTGAGCCTGAATCGATACATCCAGTGCCGATACTGGTTCATCACAGATGATCATTTTTGGCTTCAAGATAAGTGCACGTGCAATACCGATACGCTGACACTGACCACCAGAGAACTCGTGCGGATAACGGTTGATCACGTTTGGTAGCAGACCTACCTTCGCCATCATCTCTTTAACTCGGTCTTTTACTTCTTGCTTAGACAGTTCTGGGTAGAACGTTTCCAATGGCTCTGCGATGATATCACCGACGGTCATACGCGGGTTAAGAGACGCCAGAGGATCTTGGAAAATCATCTGAATTTCTTTACGCGTTTCACGACGCTTCACTTCTTGCATTTTAGTCAGGTCTTGACCCAACCACACGACTTCACCTTCCGTCGCTTCAACTAGACCAATAATCGCACGTGCAAACGTCGATTTACCACAGCCTGACTCGCCTACTACACCAAGCGTTTCCCCTTCGTACAAGCGAACGTT
Organism: Vibrio japonicus; assembly: GCF_024582835.1. Taxonomy (NCBI): domain Bacteria; kingdom Pseudomonadati; phylum Pseudomonadota; class Gammaproteobacteria; order Vibrionales; family Vibrionaceae; genus Vibrio; species Vibrio japonicus. The sequence continues at coordinate 1,035,427 of NZ_CP102096.1, read as the reverse complement.
GACACCATCAACCGCTTTTAGGTTCGAAGGCTTAGACCAAGGCCATGCAGACTTTGCTGCTATGCTAAAGTGAACTTTAAGATTTTTCACATCCAGAATTAGGTTTTTATCGATACTCATTTCTTCCAAGCCTCCCAATCAGAAAAACATGCACGCTGACGGCCATCACCGAATGGAGTCAGGATCGGTGCCTCACGCTTACAACGGTCCATCACACGATGGCAACGCTCTTGGTAAGGGCAGCCAGGTGGTAGGCGAAGTAAGTTAGGCGGGTTGCCTGGAATGGTTGGCAGGATCTCACCTTCTGTATCAAGGCGAGGGATCGCTTTTAATAGGCCTTCCGCGTATGGGTGGCTTGGGTTGTAGAAGATTTCATCTACTGTACCGTATTCCATTGTACGACCTGCGTACATTACCAATACTTTGTCACATGAACCTGCAACAACACCAAGATCGTGCGTAATCATGATGATGGCGGTATTGAACTCGTCTTTTAGCTCGTTAAGCAGATCCATAATCTGCGCCTGAACGGTTACGTCCAGTGCCGTTGTCGGCTCATCGGCAATCAACAGCTTTGGACGACATAGTAATGCCATCGCAATCATTACACGCTGACGCATACCGCCTGAAAACTCGTGCGGGTACATGGTGATACGCTTACGAGCTTCAGGAATTTTCACCGCTTCTAGCATACGAACAGATTCTTCGAATGCTTCCGCTTTGCCCATGCCTTTGTGCAGCATCAGAACTTCCATCAGCTGATCACTAACTTTCATGTAAGGGTTAAGCGATGTCATCGGATCTTGGAAGATCATGGCGATCTGTTCAGCACGAACCTTGTTCAGCTCTTTTTCTGGAAGGTTTAGGATTTCTTTACCTTCGAATTTGGCACTACCTGAGATAATGCCGTTTTTAGCCAGTAGACCCATGATTGCGAATACTGTCTGGGATTTACCTGAACCTGACTCACCTACGATACCTAGGGTTTCACCTTGATTCAGAGAGAAGTTCAAATCGTTTACTGCGGTTACGATACCATCTTGTGTGGTAAATTCGACGCGCAGATCTTTGACATCTAATAAACTCATCATAGTTTCCTTAATCTTATCTTTTAATTATCTGTCTTTTGGATCCAGCGCATCGCGCAGACCGTCACCAACGTAGTTGAAGCAGAACAGAGTCACAACCATGAATACAGCAGGGAATGCTAGTTGCCAGATTGCTACTTCCATTGTCTGTGCACCTTCTTGTAGAAGTGCGCCCCAACTTGTCATTGGCTCCTGAACACCAAGACCAAGGAATGATAGGAATGATTCAGTCAAAATCATGCTTGGGATTAGAAGCGTCGAGTAAACCGCTACGATACCCAATACGTTTGGCACGATATGGCGAGTGATGATTTTCCATTTACTTACACCACAAACGTGTGCTGCTTCGATAAATTCTTTGCTGCGTAAGCTCAGTGTTTGACCACGTACGATACGCGCCATGTCTAGCCAAGCAATCGCACCGATAGCAACGAAGATAAGAATGATGTTACGACCGAAGAATGTGACTAGTACGATAACGAGGAACATAAATGGTACAGCGTAAAGGATCTCTAGGATACGCATCATAATGCGGTCAACTCTACCCCCAATGAAGCCAGATGCCGCGCCGTAAAGCGTACCAATCAGTACCGCTACGAATGCGCCCATCACGCCAACCATTAGCGAGATACGGCCACCAATCAAAGTACGTACGTACAGGTCTCGGCCTAAACTGTCTGTACCAAACCAGTGGTCAGCGTTTGGGCCAACGTGCATTGCGTACCAGTCAGTATCATCAAATGTATATGGAGCAAGCATCGGCAATACAATAACTGCCAACGTCATGATAAGTAGGATAAATAGGCTCACCATTGCCGCTTTGTTGCGCATAAAGCGGATTCGAGCGTCTTGCCATAGACTGCGACCTTCGATCTCTAAATTTTCAGAGAATTTTTCAATCGCTTCTAGGTTTTCTTTTTTCGTTAACATAACCAAATGTCCCTGTTAGTAGCGAATTTTCGGGTCAATCATTGCAAGTAGAATATCTACAATCGCGTTGAATAGAATGAATAGGAAACCAATCAGAATGGTTACACCCATTACTAACGAGTAATCACGGTTGAATGCTGCGTTAACGAATAACTTACCGATACCAGGTAAACCAAAGATGGTTTCGATAACAACTGAACCTGTGATGATACCTACGAATGCAGGACCCATGTAAGAAACAACAGGTAGAAGTGCTGGTTTTAGTGCATGTTTGATGATGATGTAGCGGTAACTTAGACCTTTCGCACGAGCAGTACGGATAAAGTTACTGTTCAACGTTTCAATCATCGAGCCACGAGTGATACGAGCAAACGTCGCAACGTACAGCAATGACATACCGATAACTGGAAGAACGAGATATTTCGCACTGCCATCATGCCATCCACCTGCTGGGAAGATATTCCAATGGAGAGAAAATAGATAAATCAGTGCAGGTGCCAAAACAAACGATGGCATAACAACACCCAACATGGCTGTGGACATTATGGTGTAGTCTACCCAAGTGTTCTGCTTCAATGCGGCAATGGTACCGACAGTCACACCCATCACGAGAGTGAAAAGAAAGGCGATGAAACCGACTTTCGCTGAAACTGGTAGTGCGACAGAAATTAGTTCATTTACTGAATAATCAAGGTACTTAAAGGAAGGACCGAAGTCGCCTTGAATAACGTTTGTTAGATAAGTGGTGTACTGTTCAAATACAGGCTTATCCAAACCATATTTTGCTTCGATATTGGCCATTACTTCTGGAGGTAATGGTCGCTCGGTAGAAAATGGGTTACCTGGCGCAAAGCGCATAAGAAAGAAAGATATAGTGATCAAAACCAACATTGTTGGGATCGCCTCAAATATCCTTTTCGCGATGAATTTAAGCATAAACTCACTCTTCCAGTCTGTGACAATGTAATTAAAAAAATCAATCCAAATTCAATTTTAGATTGTAGGTAGGCGCTACATGCAATTTCTCACATGCAGAGCCTAAATTTTATAGTTCTATCGGGTTAAGCGTTACTTAATGATGTATAGATCTTTAGAGTAAATCTTCTCTTCTGGGTTGTTAGCTGGGAAGCCACCCACTTTCGGAGACAGTAGACGTGATTTCACGTACTGGTAGATAGGTGCGATAGGCATATCTTTAGCCATTAGCGCTTCTGCTTCTAGGTAAAGAGCGTTACGTTCTTCTTCAGAAGTAGAGCTCAGCGCTTTGTCGATGATCTCATCGTAAGCTTTGCTATCGTAGTGGATACCGCCAGTGGTGTTGTTGCTCTTCATTAGAGTTAGGAATGAAGACGCTTCGTTATAGTCACCACACCAACCTGCGCGCGCTACCTCGAAGTCACCTGAGTCTTTCGAAGATAAGTAAGTCTTCCACTCTTGGTTTTCTAGCGTTACATCTAGACCTAGAGTTTTCTTCCACATTGAACCTAAAGCAACCGCCACTTTCTTGTGGTTTTCAGATGTATTGTAAAGAAGGTTAAATTTCAGTGGATTGTCTTTGCCGTAACCCGCTTCAGCTAGAAGACGCGCCGCTTCCTCGTCACGCTCTTTCTGCGTCATTTGACCGTATTCTGGCATGACTGGGTTGAAGCCAGACGTGATCTCAGGTGTCAAGAAGTAAGCTGGTTTTTGACCTTGTCCCATGATCGCATCACTAACGATGTTGCGGTCAATCGCGTAAGAGATCGCTTTACGTACGCGCACATCATCGAATGGGGCTTTCTTAGTGTTAAAGATGTAGTAGTAAGTACATAAGTTACCCACTACTGACAGTGATTCTGGGTGTTCTTTCTTCAGACGTTTGAAGTGCTCAACTGGAACATCGTAGCTGATGTTAATTTCACCCGATAGGAAACGGTTCATCTCAGCTACTTGGTTTTCGATCGGTAGGAACGTAACCTTGTTTAGAGTGGTGTTTTCGTTGTCCCAATATTGTTCGTTACGCTTAAGAACTAGACGCTCGTTCACTACCCACTTGTCTACAACGTACGCACCGTTACCCACGAAGTTTTCAGGTTTTGTCCACTTATCACCGAACTTTTCAACGGTTGCTTTATGAACTGGTTTAACGGTCGTGTGACCCATCATCATAACAAAGTATGGTACCGCTGCGTCTAGCTCAACCACTAGCGTGTGATCGTCAACTGCTTTAACACCTAGCTCGCTCTTGTCCTTTTTACCAGCGACGATGTCTTTAGCATTCTTCATCTTGGTGTATTCCATGTACCAAGCGTATGGAGAAGCGGTTGCAGGATCAACTGCACGTTGGAAACTGTATACGAAGTCGCCTGCTGTTACAGGGTCGCCGTTAGACCATTTTGCGTCTTTACGTAGGTGGAAAGTGAATGTTTTGTTGTCTGCTGTTTCCCAAGACTCAGCAACACCTGGGGTAGTGTTACCATCCGCATCTTGGTTCACCAAGCCTTCAAGAAGATCACGAATAACGTGAGACTCTGGAACACCTTGAGATTTGTGCGGGTCGATTGTTGCAACTTCAGTACCATTACCACGAACAATTTCTTGTGTTGCTGCTAGCTCAGTTCCTGCTGGAACGTTTGCTGCTAGAGCTGCGGTTGAGGCCATTGCGAAACCAGCACCTAGAAGAAGGGCTTGAGTGATTTTGTTTTTATACATGCGTAAACTCCAAGTTTTTCATTTGCATCCATGACTTCCTTGTATGCTCACTAGAACGGCCAGTGATTTAGAGTTTTTTAGAGCAACAATCGAGCACAAAAAATCTAAAGACATACAAAGATCGCGGCACACATTACCAACCATCAAAGTAATTTGCCATAAAAATGTAGTGATAAATCGCATAATTCCCCATTCAGGTCAAAATTTCAGGGGAAAATACTACTTAGCCTTAGTTCAGTCAGAATGATCGAATAATCGACTCAAACCAAGCAACCTTAAATGTCACTTCATCTAATAAGAAGCCGTAATCTAGCATCTTATGCTAAGTATTGTGCAGAAAAATTAACATTAAATATGCAAACCACCTAACATTTTGCAACATTCACCTGATTAGACCTCTTGAAGTGTGAACGCTATCACTGCTTGTATCACACTACGGAATCAGCCTAGATTTGGGATATTCTACGCGTCGAGTAGGTATAAGATTGCATTATTAGAGGGACTTTGGGGAGTTTTAGGGTAACCATCAAGAAATGTAAAATTGCGACCCACTTCAACCAAGAGGTCGTCATTCTTTATCAAAGCTATCCACAACAATCGCACCCATTGAAGCTGGCATGGATATAACGATGATGCGTTTAAACGCAACTAATGGATCTGAGATAACGGGCAACTTGTCGAGACAAAACAAAACTAGAGCCACGACCAATGCCGTCATGAGGTAGGCAACAATAATCCTGAAGATGAACACAAACTTCCGAGATTGAATATTCTTCTGGAATACACTCTCGTAGGTATATAGCCCTAAGAAAACAATAGATAAGGTGAACAATAAAGCGAGATTCTGGCTGGGCAGTGTTTCCCCCAGCTTCCAGGCTTCTTCAGAAAAAGAGATAGGCACTGCCAAAGCAAACGCTCCGACAAATATCTGGCTTGCATCTTCTATATTAAAACTTTTCATATCGCACCTAATATCGCTTCAGCAATTTACGTTTCCAGAGCACTACTTTTCGTTAGAAATGGCAGGAACATCTGGCAAGGTTAGCAATTTTGTTACCCCTTTTTGTAAAATCAGGTTGTTAGGGTAAGTAATGATATTTCCATTTGAATGGCGAAGAATGACATGGAACATTGTTATATCAATAATGATGCCGCTGATGTCTTCATCCTTATCTGCCACTTTTACCCTATCCCCTATTCGGTATGGAAACACAAAGAAAATCAATACACTTGCTGTCAAGTTGCTTAAAATCGACCACTGAGCGAATAATGCAACACCCAACACCGCAAATATAGAAGATAAAAACACCGACACATCGCCAAAGCCGACATCTAGAATGATCAAAAAGAAAGCGATAAACAGTCCAAAAACAGCGACATTAAACGCCTTAACAACAAACTGAGTACGATTTACGGAAACGTTTTTGCTTTCCGCCAACGATTCAATCCACCGTTGTCCCAATCGCTTAACCACCAAATAGACAATGATTAATGCAATGCCAAGTGCTGCCTGCTTAATCAACACATTGCTTTGGATAAATTCAATCACTAGATAAACCTCAACTTCTTAAGTATGACCACTTCCAAGGCGACAATAGCCAACAAGGCTACGCAGAAAAGAGTAAATGCAATCGGATTTTCTGTCCCTGGAATACCTGCAATGTTCACCCCAAGCAATCCGGTGAAAAAACCAGCAGGTAAAAAGACCCCAGCAATCACAGAAAACAGATAGGTGTTTCTATTCATCTTCTCTGCGTTTTGCTGATTGACGTTCATGAGATAAACACCGATTTGTTCAATGTAAAACTCGACCGATTCATTGATCCTAGCCATCATATCCAAACAGTTCTTTAATTCATTCTGCTGCTTAGACAGCACGGATGGGTGACTAGCCAGTAAATCTTCTAATACATACTTTTGCGGTTTGAGATAACGCCTTAATCTCAATAAACGAGTATGGATCGCGTTTAGACTTTTCAGATCGGTATTCGATTCCACATTCAGTTCGTCTAGCAGCTCTTCAACCGGATCCAAGAAGTCTGAAATATTGCGGTTGATCCGGTTGACCATACCAAGAATCAGTTCCTGAAGCGTTTTTGGCCCCTGCCCCTCCTCCAGCTGAGTTACGAGCGATGTGACCGCACGTGATGGTACTTTTCTGGTAGAAATGACTGCGCCTTTGTACCAGAGAATACGCAAACTCAGCATATCATCGGGTGCAGCGCCTTCGTTAAAGTTCATACCTCGGAGAATGATTAAGAAACAGTCCTCAGAATATTGCTCAAACCTAGGGCGCGTATCGTCTGCAAGTAGCGAATCAACAATAGCATTTGAAATGCCATTTCCGACCAACCATTCCCTTAGACCAAGCGCGTCACGCTGACAGTGATACCAAACAGAAGGAACAATTGAATCAGAACTCGGCTCATATTTCTCAGCCTGAGCGGTGCTGAATAGCCAACTTGTAATCAAAAACTCTTTCATAGTGTGACCTTATTTATCAAATCTAATCATGAACCAGAACTGCTCAAGCTGTTAAATTTTTCACATTGAGCTATTAGCTTAATTTATCAGTGGTTTACGTCAATCAATTCTCATCAACTCACGGACAGAGTTCAATCCAACGTGAGTATAGAGTTAAAGCTCCGGGCGGCGGATAATTGATGAACTTAAACGGATAAGAAAGAAAAATATTGTGATTGTGAGGATAAAAGGGTTTTGTGAATATTAGTCTCCTGACACAACACGCTTCGAGTAACTGTCTCGGTCCATATCCACAACTTCGACGGTTAGAGATACATCCGTTAATGCGAGCGATTCCAGCTTTGCCAGCACAGATTGTGACAGTTTGAGTTTGGCGTCATCACTGCGACCTGAAAGAATACGCAGCGTCACATGGATAAAATCTTGTCGCTCGGTACCCGTTTGGAAATGGTCATACGCGATGCTGCGAACTTTAATATCGCGACCATCTGCTTCGAATAATTGAGACTCTAAAGCGCCCTGAAATACAACTTGATTGAGTTCACTCGCATTGAGAGAGGATGAGTGTTCGATAATACAATGAGGCATTTTTACTCCTTAAAAATAACGCCACATTTAGGGAAAGTGTTATTGCCGCTGGCATAAGTGGCTTTGCCTACGACATAGATGAAGATTAACAGACCTTGAACGCTCACCCTAGCGGTTTTAATGCAACATTTTCTCTAAAGATGTCAGTGAGTTAAGTCTTTCGGAGGAATAGGAGAATCCGGATATTCGTATTGGACCGTGGTTTACTGAGTCAGAGCGATACCGCGATTGCCTACGAATCAATATTGGTTTTGCACCAGAAGCTGAGACATTGGAATATCTAGAAAGGTTAATGACGCTCATTAAGCAGCATTGTTCTGATTAAACTGCGGCTGTCACAAACACAAAATAAGCGACCAAGGCCGCTTATTTTTGTTCAAGACTTATGCGAACTTGTTTAGTCTTCTTGAGGCGCTTGATACGCCAAGGAGCCCGCAAGTTTCATCGCTTCGACACCTTTTTCAAATGAGATCATTGGCGTGATATGGAAATGACGCAATCCGCCACCAGCCATGGCTGCCATCGAAAACGCTTTGATGTGTACATGGTCTGGCATTTCAATCACCGCGATTGAATCGTACTCACCAAATGAGATCCAACTACCAATAAACTTACCGCCCATCTTTTCCACGATTGGGATCATGCTGCTTAGTCGATTCTCAGGATTTTTAACCAATCCCGCCATTGCTTCTGCGGTAAAAGCGACTTGAACCAAATACGTTTCTAATGCCATGGCTTATTCCTTCTCTTTCAAGCTAAGTTCAAAAGTACCCGACATGCTGTTGCTAATAGTACAAATGGATTTCGCATCTTGCATCAGCTTTTGGGCAACCTCTAGGTCTGGGTGAATGCCTCGGCTGAGCGCAATTTCGTAATGGGCGAAATGCGCCGGGAGCACGGTACCTTTATGGCCAATCACTTCAAACTGAAACGGTTCAATAGCGATTTTTTTACGCTTCGCAACCATCTGAAGCGACAGCACCATGCATGACGCAATCGAGTAGAGTAGTGTCATTGCTGGGCTTTCCAACGATGGCGTCGCAGTGAACTCACTCTCAGCGGAAGCAAATACCAATGCGCCTTCATCATTTACTTTAGCGAACACCGGTCCGTAGCTAGCTGGTTTGACTTTGATTGTCATACAAATCCTCTAAAAAATCGCATTAGGTAAAATCAGCACCACACTTGGTACTAAGGTAATAATGCCGATAGCCAATAATAAAATTCCCCAATACGGGATGGTGGCTATCGCGGTACGCCCCAAACTGATTTCACCTTTGGTAATGGCGGTTAATACCGAAAGGTTGAGCCCAACGGGCGGTGTGACCTGCCCTATTTCGATCAGGATAGTGATCATCACACCCACCCATATCGGATCAAAACCGAGCCCAGTTAGCAACGGGAAAACGATAGGTAGTGTCATCACCATCAAAGACAAACCATCAAAGACACAACCGAACAGAACATAAATCAAGACGATCAGTAGGAAGATACCGTACTTACCTAAGCCGCTGTCGATAGCTGCTTCAAGAATCGCCTGCGGGACACCGAGAATGCTGACTGATTGAGATAAAATGGCTGCGCCAAGGACAATAAAACCGATCGAAGCAAACATCAACGCACTGCGATAGACAGATTCACCTAGCCCTTTTAGCGTTAGGTCACCCCAGATAAAAGAAATCACAATCGCAACGGCCACACCAACACCTGCCGCTTCCGTCGGGGTCGCGACACCAAACATGATGCTGCCCATGATAGCCAGTATCAGCAGTAGAATCGGCCACACACGCAACATGCCATGTAAGATGAAACCTAAGCTGTATGCGGTATTGTCTCGCGGTGCAATCGAAGGGTTCTTCACACTACGCAGGAAGATATAGAGCATAAACAACGCGCTCACCATCACACCTGGAACAATGCCCGCCGCAAATAATCGGCCGATGGAGGTTTCAGTTAGAGCACCAAAAATCAGTAACGACAAGCTTGGTGGGATCAATAACCCCAACGTGCCTGCTCCGGCAAGACTGCCCACCACGGCTTCTTTGTTGTAACCGCGTTTGCTCAGTTCCGGGTACGCAACAGATCCAATCGCAGCGGCTGTTGATAAGCTTGAACCACTGACCGCTCCAAACAAAGTACACACGGCCACGTTCGAATGTAACAAGCCGCCAGGCACTCGGGCGAAAATCGGCGTAAACGCTGCATAAGCTCGTTCACTGATTCCGCTTCTTAACAAGATTTCACCCAACAAGATAAACATGGGCACTGCGCTAAGGGTAAACGAGTTGAAAATACCCCAAATGGTATCCACCGCCAGATAGGCAGAACCATAGTTAAAGAAATGCAGAAGAATAAGGCCAGTGAAACCAAGTGCAGCACCTAACGCAATACCACTACTCGCGCTAGCCACTAATACTGAGACGAGGGTCGTCCAAAACATCTTAACGTTCCTCTAATTTAATAAAGCCAAGTAATCTTGCGAGATAAATAATACCGCATAGGCCCATCGAAACAGGCACGACGGACATCAGCGGATACAACAAAATTCGTGCAGTTTCGGATTTAAGCTCGCGTTTGATCGCAAACTCCATCCAAGGAATTGCTTCCCAGAAAATCCAACCACAAAAGCTGATACCCACCAAAATGCCAAACAAGATAATCGCTTTTTCCAGAAACGGGGCTCGCGCTTTTAAAGAATCGAGCAGTAATGTCACGCGAATATGTTGCCCTTTCATCGTCGCCATCGGCAACGCCAGAAACAGGCTCGCGCTCATCAATAAACCGACGAGCTCTTCAGCGAAAAACAAAGGAGCATCGAAGAACTTACGCAATACCACACTCGCTACAATAACGACGAGAATCGCCACTAAAGAGAGTGCAGACAAAACGGCAAGAAAAAAGGCTGAACGTTTCAGCCCTTTATCAATAAATGTTGAAACTAAACTCATATTGATGTCAGCAACTATCGACCAAGTGCTTTCAGTACACGCTCACGATATTCTGGCGCTTTACCGCCCGCTTCTTTCGCAAGCTCACCCCAAACTTCCGTTATCGCAGCAGTAAATTCCTGACGATCTTTTTCAGAAAAATCATCCAACCAAGTCACACCACCTTCGGCTAACTTCGCTCGTGCATCAAGTTCTTTCTGGTGATCATCTTCGTATGAGTTGGTACGTTGCCACACCGCATCACCTGCTTCAGTCAACGCTTGCTGGTGTTCTTTAGACAGGGAATCCCACTTATCCTGAGACATACCAAGAATGTATGGGCCTGAAGCCATCGGGTATAAGTAAGCTGCGTACTTAGACACTTCTTGTAACGAGACTGTGTGAGCATAAAGTGCTGGGTAAACTGCACAGTCCACTACGCCTGTTTTCATCGCAACATACATCTCTTCCTGAGGGATAATTTGCGCTGAAATGCCAAGACGACCGAATGTATCCACTTGGTCTTTTGCCCATACACGTAGCTTTTTACCACGCAGGTCATCTAGCGAATTGATTGGATCTTCGCGACAGAAAATAGACGCTTCTAGCATAGGTAACGCAACGTAACCCGTAATCGCTACATCCCAATCTGAGAATTCTTCTTCGTAGATTTTCTTCACTTCTGGTAGCGCGGCGTTCAATTCTTCAACAGAACCAATCGTGCCTTGTACCATGACTGTACTTAAGCTTTCGGCATCACGACCTAAATAGTTGGCCCAAGCTAGGCTCATATCCACAGCGCCACGCGGTAGAAAACGCAATACGTCAGTATTTTTTAGGCCCAATGAACCGCCACTGAATACTTTGATATCAATTTCACCATTAGTTTTGGCTTTTACATCGGCTGCAAACTGCTCTAATTCTCTCGCTTCTGGTCGTGTTTCAGGCAAGAAGTTGTTGAATCGCCACTCTTGAGCTTGAGCAACAGACATTGAAAGCAAGCTTGCGCTTACGCCCCCGAGAATAAATTTGGTCAAGTTTTTCACTTTAAACATTTCCATGTTGTTATTTTTTTAACGTTTCACTATAAATCAATCTATCAACTGCTCATAAACCAATTAGTTATAATCTATAATGTGGATGTAGCATAGTTGCACAATTATTGTTCTCGCCACATTCAAATCTTCAAGTGTCTACCCTTTATGCTCTATCCAGCTGTAAGTTTAGAAAATCATTGGTTATTTAAAAGAAAAACCATGGCACGCCACCATGGTTTTCGTTTAGAGCTTCTGACGTTGCTAGCGAAAGTAGGTTAACCCCACACGCCTTCACTTGGTTCGACCAGACTCTCTCTATATTGGAGAGACGGCGATCTGTCTTCAGACAACAACAGTGGGCCATCGATATCAACCCAACGAGCTTGCTGAGCAAGAAGAAGTGCCGGAGCCATCGCAAGAGAAGTACCAATCATGCAACCGACCATCACTTCAAAGCCCATCTCTTGTGCCTCTTTCAGCAGAGCCAATGCTTCCGTTATACCACCGGTTTTATCTAACTTGATGTTCACAGCCTGATAACGCCCTTTCAGCGCTGCCAGAGAAGTGCGGTCAATGCAAGATTCGTCAGCGGTAATTGGCAACATCGGAGTGATAGTTTCTAGCAAATGCTCTTCTTCAAACGACAGCGGTTGTTCAACCATCTCTACGCCGAGTTCCGCTAACGCTGGCAAGTAATCGCACAACTGAGCGAAACTCCACCCTGTATTAGCGTCGATGACTAAACGAGAGTTTGGCGCGGCTTCACGCACGGCACGTACACGCTCCAAGTCACCATCACGTCCAAGCTTTAGCTTTAGGATTGGTCGATGCTTTTGCGCAGCAGCTGCTTTTGCCATGTTTTCAGCACTATCGAGTGATAGCGTGAACACTGTCGTCACAGACTGTGGCGCACTCACGAATCCAGCCATCTGCCATGCGGGTTGCTGTTTGAGCTTCGCTTCTAACTCGAACAGCGCGCAGTCAATGGCGTTACGCGGTGCCGCAGAAGGTAGCAGTTCACGCAGCTCATCGCGGCTGATACCTGATTCTACGGCTTCAATAACAGACTCGACATCCGCTAACACGTCAAACGGATAATCTGGCTCAAAGATGTCCATCCGTTCGCACTCTCCGCGCCCGACACAACCATCTTGTTCGATTTCCACGACGACCACTTCCCCGTGTAGCATTGGGTCCATGCGAGAAATGACAAACGGCTCGTGCAGCGGCCATTTCTCTACACGTACGCTCATTTTACGCATAGCACACCTCAGTAATGCCATCGACGATTTTCGCCACACCCGTACGTACTGGGTCAACAACGGGTACGCCAAACTGTTTCTCAATACGAGCGATTTCAGCCAGTGCTTCTTCTTCACTCAGATTCACGGTATTAAGAGCAATACCACCGAGACGAATGTTCGGATTGGTGACTCGGCCCATGGTGAGGTTAATGTCGATGGTGGTTTGCAGATCAGGCACACTGTACCCTTCCATTTCATCCATCTGAGTACGACCCACTTCGTGACATACGATAATTACGTCCGCCTGAGCACCATGTAGCAAGCCCAAACTCACACCCGCGTATGCTGGATGCAATAGAGATCCTTGCCCTTCAATGATGTCCCAGTGTTCTGGCGCATTGTCCGGAGACAGTGTTTCCACCATGCCGGAGATAAAGTCTGACACGACAGCATCCACTGGCACACCACTGCCCTCAATTAAAATGCCTGTTTGGCCTGTTGCACGGAAGGTCGCTGGAATGCCGCGTTTTTCCATCTCACGGTGAATGGCCAGTGTGGTAAACATTTTGCCCACACAGCAGTCCGTCCCCACACTCAGCAGGCGTTTACCACTACGCGGAAGACCCGTACCACATACCATTGGGCCTTGTGGTATACGAACATCCAATAATTTTTGACCCGTGCGTTCTGCCGCTGCGACCAGTTCAGGAACATCGTTCAGGTGCATGTGCAGACCACTAGCGATGTCCATTCCGGCTTCCATCGCTTCAATCAAAATATCTAACCACTCTGTAGGCAATGTACCGCCCACCGGTGCAAGACCAAGAATAAACGTTTTCGCCCCGCAAGCCGCTGCTTCGCGTGGTGACATTTCCGCGATACCAAGATCGACCTTTGCTCCTGGCAGACGATACTGCGCCAAACATTTTTCTGGTCGCCAATGCGCCACACCTTTCGCTACTTTCGCCATTAGAAGATCATTTGCATCACCCAGAAACACCAAATAAGGCGTTTTCAATTCAATCTTGTTCATTGTATTGATCCTTTTTTAAAGTCAAGCAGCCCACAAGAGCCTTAACTCCCGTTGCCAACTGGTTGTGGTAGTGTGAAAAATTAGGTTGCAGCGACAGGCGCGGATTTTGCGCCCGGCGTTCGCTGAATTTGGTGGCGGTATAAGTAACGCTCTACCTGACGCCATGCCATCACAAACAAAGTTGCGATAACTAGGTACATCGCCGCCGCCAGAAAATAAGTCGATATATCAAACGTCTGAGAAAACGCGCGTCGTGTCTGCCCCATCAGATCCATGACAGTAATCACGCTTGCGACCGCTCCGCCTTTGAGCATCAAAATGCATTCGTTACCTAGCGCAGGAAAAGCGATACGATAAGCAAGAGGAAGCACAATATGTCGATACAATAAGCTGTTATTCATGCCCATAGATTTGGCCGCCTCAATTTCGCCTGCGTCTACAGACTGAATCGCGCCGCGTAAAATCTCTGTTTGATACGCTAGTGAATTCAGAGTGAATACCAGCAGTGCGCAATTAACCGGGTCCCGGAAAAAGCTCCATAACCCCATATCCATCAACCAAGGGCGGAATTGGCCAGAACCGTAGTACAACAAAAACAGCTGCGCGATTAATGGTGTACCACGAAAGAAAGAGATAAATAACAACACCGGCCAACGATAAACACGTGAAGACTGAATACGCAAAATTGACATCGGTAGGGCCAGCAGTGCCGCTAAAACAACCGAGATAAAGGTAATTTTGAGTGTCATCCAAGTCCCGTCGAGCAACATTGGAGCCACTTTAGCGATAAAATCCGTCATAACCTTCTCCTTAGCGACTCACGCGAATGCCGCGCTTCGAGTTCAATTCCATCGCAGCCAGTACCCTTTCGCAGCACACGCAAACGACCCAATAGGCTAGACAGACAGTGAGATAAAACAAAAATGGTTTTTTGGTCACACCAACCGCAATGTTAGCAGCGCGCATTAAATCATCGAGCGCGATGACGGATACTAGAGCGGTGTCTTTAAGCAAGTTAATCCAAAGGTTACCCAACCCAGGGAGAGCTAAACGCAGTAGTTGAGGACGCTCGATAAACCAAAAAATTTGCAGGCGACTCATCGCCAATGAATAACCAGCCTCTCGTTGACCTTTGTTCATTGCTTTCCAAGCACCGCGTAAAACTTCTGCCGCATAAGCACTGAACACCAATCCCAGTGCGATCACGCCAGCACCAAATGGATTTAACTCGAAAAAACCATTATTGGGGTCAATCCACTTGAGCGTTTTATTAATTAAAAGGCCGACGCCATGATAGATGATAAACAGAGTCAGTAGCTCAGGTAGGCCACGCAGTACCGTCGTATAAACATGCGCAAACCAGCGATACGTTTTGTGGGCACTTATCGACAGCGCAGCCACACCCGTTCCCAAGATCAAACCAACAGGTAAAGCACACAGCGCTAAACCAATGGTCACAGCTAGGCCTTTTAGGAGTTCATCTCCCCAGCCACTGTCACCCAGACTCAGATACATCAGATAATCCATTACATCGCTC
This sequence comes from Vibrio japonicus, assembly GCF_024582835.1. Lineage (NCBI taxonomy): Bacteria > Pseudomonadati > Pseudomonadota > Gammaproteobacteria > Vibrionales > Vibrionaceae > Vibrio > Vibrio japonicus. The sequence continues at coordinate 1,019,868 of NZ_CP102096.1, read as the reverse complement.
TCTATAGGATTTACAACTTAATGGCGACCTAAGCCGCCACTATCCAGATGACTTACTTCAGAGTCAGTAGGTTAATCGAGAAGAACTCGTCGTTAATTTTCTGATAGGTGCCGTTTTCAATGATGTTTGCCAACGCCTGATCCACGCGCTGACGAAGTTTCTCGTCTTCTTTACGCAGAGCCATGCCCACACCGTCACCCACGAAGGTGCGATCCGTGATTAGATCACCGACTTTATGACAACAAGCCCCATCTTCGGAATTAAGCCAATCCGTCATTGGCATAATGTCGCCTGCTTGAGCGTCGATACGGCCACTCACCAAATCAAGGTTTACTGCATCTTGAGTTGGGTACAGGCGCACGTCTGAATCTGGATATTTGGCTAATAGGTATTCAGCCTGAGTGGTCGAGCCTTGCGCACCAATGATCATGCCTTTCATCGCTTCAGGAGAGACATCTTTGATACCCGACTGTTTATCAACAACGAATGTCATTGCAGAGGCTTGATACGGTTCACTAAAAGCGACTTGCTTTTTACGCGCATCGGTAATGAACATTGAAGCAAGAATAATGTCGTATTTACCTGCAAGAAGTGCTGGAATAATGCCATCCCAATCCTGAGCGACGAACTCGCACTCTACTTTCATTTCACTACACAAGGCTTTGCCGATCTCAATATCGAAGCCAGCTAATTGGCCGTCAGCCGTGTAATAGTTAAACGGAGGGTACGCGCCTTCAGTACCAATTTTGATCGTTTCTGCACTCACACTCGTTGATGCAGCAACGGCCATAGAGCTGGCAAGCAAAGCACCTAGTAATTTCCCTTTTTCCATCATAGATTCCCTTCTACTTTTGTTCTGGTTTATTTTTGGACTCTCGCTTGCTTTGAAGACTTCGTCCTTTCACTTCAGCAAACGATTACAAAGACACAAATGAGTATGTTAAAAAAAAGTTAATATCCATAATGATGAATTAGTATGATATACATAGCCTGTCGCTATGGATAAATTAGTCAAGGAAACAACCCCTATGCTTAACGCTAAAGATCGTTTACTGCGCAATCTCGACTGGAACTTGCTCTATACCTTTCTGACCATTGTGAATGAAGGAGGAATCAGCGCCGCTGCACGTAAACTTTCTCTGAGCCAACCCAGTGTCAGTAATGCCTTAAAGCGCCTTGAAGAACACGTTGATAGGCCGCTAATTCTACGTAAAAAAGGGGTATTTTCGCTGACTTTGCACGGAATGCGGGTCTATGAATATGCATCGTCGGTAAGCCGTATTATCGGTAATATGGCCGATCAGTTTGTCGATCAAACGGATAACATTCAGGGAGAATTGACGATCGAGATCGCCAGCCATCTACAATGCCCAGCATTTGATGCCACTCTTGCTCACTATCATGCGCTGTTTCCGAATGTCATTTTTAACGTTAACACTCATCCAAGCGCAGACATTGTCAGCCATGTTGCCGACGGCCTGCTAAGAATCGGGCTCAGTAACAAGAAAATTGCCAAAACGGGTATTCGCTGCGATTTTCTGGGCTATGAGCAGATGGGTTTTTATTGTGGGCGCACTCACCCATGTTTTGGCCGCGAAGATCTGACCATTGACGACGTTAAGGGGCTACCCTATATCTCATTTGAAAGTGACCAGCCAGGCGAAGGGCTAGATTCTATAGCTCAGTTTCGTGATCAACAGCAGTTTTGGGGGAAATTGGTCGCAGTGTCAGCAAATGTGGAAGAAGTACGCCGTATGATCATGGCTGGCATCGGCTTCGGTGCACTCACTGTAGAAAGCGCCAAACCTTATGTAGCGCAGGGAATGTTATGGCCACTTCCGCCCTATGAATCACTGCCCGTAACGGAGATGTATCTAGTGACACCTGAAACGGTCTCACTAAGCAATATAGAAATTCAATTTGTCCGCTTGCTCAAACAGCAAACTCAGGAGCTGGTGCGCGACACATTGAACGTCATACAAAGTGCGCACCACCAGCCAACGGGCGAATAACGGAGAATAGTACTGGGTCTGTACTGACTCAGGCTTTTTTCACAAACTGGGCGGTCACCATCATCTCACCTGCCCCATCGACTTTGCAGTCAAGTTGGTGGTCTTTCCCTTCAACAATGCGTCTGATCACCGCTTTTGTGCCAATTTTTAGAACCAGTGAACTCCCTTTAACCTTAAGATCTTTGGCAAGCGTGACTTTGTCACCTTCAGCTAAAAGCGTTCCGTTTGCATCTTTGACACTAAATGACTCTTCAACTTCTGAAGGATTCCATTCGTACGCGCATTCAGGGCACACAAGATTGCTCTGATCTTGGTAAACATACTCAGATTGACAGTTTGGACACGGAGGAAAAGACATAAACAACCACTTTAAAATGAAAACTTTAATGTATGTTAATGCCTTGCAAAGCCAGAATCGAGCAGATTATCGTTTTTATCGCTTACTCTCGGCTTTGTTAAGTAATTCAGACAGAAAACCAAAATTCGATATCGACTCACTTCTTACTTGGAACTTCTCACACTAAAACGCCCCATGGGACATGGGGCGGATAGATTAGTTAGACGAAATCACCTCTTAAACATTCTTAGCCCCTTTTCATGCACTTACTGCATACTGAAACATTAATAAGACGGCTATAAATTGGTCACTCCAACCTTATACGATGATTTTAGTTACGTTCTTTTCTAGCTCGAGCTTTATTTTTACCAACTTCATTGTACTTCCACATTTTGTAACAACAGAATGAACCTATCACTATCCAAACTATTGCAACAATATTATCCAATACCCAATATGGACCATATAGAAGCAAAAATATCCCTAGATCTCCTGCTTTATCGTAATAATCTAACGGCGTACCTTGGGGAAACTTAGTCTTTTGACCTAATACAAAGGCCATCACCGACATAAAAAATACGGCACTTAAGAACATAGCTATGGCACCAAAACCCTTTTTGGGTGTATTTGATCCACCCGTACAGTAAAGAAAAATACCTAAAGGGAGTAAAAACAAAGGTAGAATCGGGCCAATATAATCGCCTAAAAAATGAACGTAAAATGCTCCAAAAAAGAATGCAAGAATAAAACTTGTTAATAGGCTGACTAGCTGTAACATATCTATTTCCTATTCATAGCTAGGGCTATATTGTTTTTTCAGAATTTTACGTGACCATTTTACTGAGAAAACAAAACTCACCAACGGAACTATCCACCTCCATTCACTGTTGTCCCACAAACGATCTAACCCAAACCATACAGTGTTTTGATATTCATATGTAGCCCAACTTCCAAACCAAGCATTACAAACGAATACTAAAGGGATTAATGTAATAATAAGCAACACTACATATACGGCATAGTGCCAAATTGGAATGTGGTAATACTTTCGCTCTTCATCTGTTAAGGCGATTTCATATCGGTATACCTGTCTAACCTTCGCCCAAGGAACAATCAACAATACCAATAAGGTTACATTAATTGGTATTACCCAAAGCCGAACCTTTGTCAACATTAACGTATAGAATTCGATAATATAATCATAAGCAACCGAGAACGGATATAATATTGCGAATCCCATCACAATTATAATGGGGAAACTAAGTAAACCATCACTCATACTCTTTGCCATTACAACACCCTTTTTTGTAAGAAAACTTTAGAATAGTAATTTATATTAATGCTTAGTATCAAGTTTGAAATGCGACACTTTTTACAGGTGCACATGAATATACTCCGTTAGTGCTCTATACCCAGTCTTTTCATGGGCACGGGTTTATTTGTGCGCAATTTCACCGTAGAGCTTCTGTGGCACGTGTGACATTGAAGTTCGTTTTGGTAGCGTTTCGTTTTTCGATGACTTCTGCTTTGACGAAGCCACCGATATTTGATGACTCCGTAGCTTGTAACTTTTGGCGTTCTTGGATTCAAGTACATCGTTTTGCCATCTCAAATCTCCTTATGGCTGGAGATTTGATCTTATGGCGTATTGATATTGATTAGAATGTGGGGGTTATGATGCACCTACGGTAAGGATAAGACTTGATTATTTTTGTTATACACTGTTAATCACCAACTAGAGAACAAACTATATCAACTGCGTCGTTTGCATTTGAAACGCTATCATCTATCCGTATTATTTTATCCAAAGTCGACTGATCTAGTTTTTTCTTACTGACCAATAGCTGCGCGTAACCAGTCGGACTTTCTCCTTTTAGAAATTGTTTTATATCTTCTTGATTTACAAAATCATACCTGAAGGAAAAGAGATATTCATATATATCGACAGTAAAGTGTTTAACAACTTTAAATTGTATAGAAGGATTATCAGGTGATATATCTTTCGTTAAGTGGTCTTTATCTATCATTAAGTTGACCGGAGTAAGAAAGCTATTAATCGTTATATTTTTAATTTTTTCCTGCTCTGCGTCAGGCTTTACTTGAACATTTATGACTCCATCACTCCAGGCAATCGCCACCATTATGTCCTGCGTTAAGAAATCTAGCTTAGAGTTTAACCAAAAACTCAGTTTATCGTTCTTGATTTTCTCTTGTACCTTTCTTTTTTCTGCAATTATTTTATTTCCCGCATTGGAAAGTAGATCTTTAGCATTATTGGTTTTATCCGAAGTCATTTTTGTAACTTCCATTTTTGATGTTGGTTTATAAATCATGCAGATTTTTGCAAAAGTGATCCGTGAACTAGGTACCAAATTCTTCTGAGACCCTAAAGTTGGAGATTTGATCTTATAGCGTGCTGATATTGATTAGAATGTAGGGGGCAAAGGTGCGTGACGCGCCTGCGTCAGCACACCTCGGACAAATGGATTAAATTAAATCACTAATTTTCACTTAGATTAACTGATAAAAAAGCAGTACATGATGATTTACGTGCTTCTATTTCGTCGTTCCCATCTATCAAAGTACTCAGAGAATGACTCATCGCTTCCACCTGTTTCTTCGATCCAGTCATCACATTCAGGGCTATTTTCGAACGCTTTGGCTATATCGATGCTATTGGTATTTTTACCTAATAGAGTAATAACATTAGAAGCAATGGCAACGCTAAAAGCGCTAGTTGCAACTTTTACAACGGCTTTCCGTGGATTTTCTTTGATATCATGGACTGTGTTATCAATGTCTAGTTTTAAACCATCTAAAGCAAAACCAGGGCCCATTGTAATTAGGTCGCTAAAGAATCCCATGAGTAGCTCCTTTTACCTGAAAGAGAGTTAGTCTTAGCTAAACGTCCTTGTAACTTTAATTGCTCAACATATACTTCTATTCCAGCCTATGTAAAGGCTGGCTGGTTTTAAAGGGGTGAGTGAAAAGTGAATGTTCATGCGATCGCTCTGCCGGTAGACCTCAATATGTTAAGGCATTATTACCCACCAGTTGCTCTGTTGATGTCTGCTTTTTATTAACATATTTAGAGGTCATGGCATAGAGCAACGACTTGTAGTTGACTTTAAATGACAGGACATCACCGACTCTAGTATTAGTCCCTGTTACATCCAGAATGAGGTGATCACTGCTGCTGCCAATGATTTCTATAGAGCGATTGAGCGGGGTCAGATCCGAGACCGGAACATCCTGCTCTCCCAAGGCAACAATTGCTCTTTTGTGTATTCCCCGGTCGATGAAAACAGGCTTTACACCAAAGGCATTCATCCCTAACGTACCTCTGGGAATGGAATTTTTTTCTTTCACTTCAATGACTTCAGCCTGTAGCGTGAAAACGTCATTGTACATTCCAGGTATGTTTTTGCCATAGGCGCTCTCCCTACCGAAAAATAGGGACTCGCCCAGCCGAATCTGGTTTATTCCTTTCGGAATTTTCTGCTCCATTAGCAGCGGAAGAATACTGGAATTACCGCCAGATATAATCTCAAGCGAATGGTTAAGCTCTCTTTCCACCTGCTGTTTTATGGCAGCCAGCTCCAGCATAATTTCTTCGGAGGGAATAACGCCGCCATAACAGGTCAGGTTGGTGCCAATGCCTAACCACTCGATATTGCTCTGTTTCAGTATAAACTGACCAACCTTGATAAGGTTCTCTGCCAATATCCCTTCGCGCAAATCGCCGAGCTCTATCATCACAATGATTTTGTGGTTTACCCCCAGAAGGCATGCTTTATCTTGCAGTTTTTTAATTGTTTCAATTTCTGAAACTAGGCTGATATCTGCATATTTTACGACGTCTTCTGCTTCATGAATTCCTGGCAGACGCAGCAACATGGTCTGGCAGCTGTCAGATATTTCTTTGATACTTTTGAGATTTTCTATTCGGGAGTCAGCTAGGAATCGGCAACCGGTGTTAATCAGGGTCCTGATGATCTCAGTATCTCCACTGACCACTTTGGTGACGGGCACCCAGTTAATAGGATATTCACTTTTTCTGCATAATTCGTCCAAGTAAGCTGCATTGTGTAGTAGTTTGTCCTGATCCCAGACAATTCTTGGAAGTTTAAGCATATGTTATTCCTGTCATGCTAACGAGAGATGATAATTACGCCATAGATGCATAAAGAATAAGATGAACAATCCATTCCATGAATTGCTCATCAATTTTATGACCTAAAGTAAGCCATTATTTATCTGGCGTAACTATCAATGTCAGATATTAGTTTGCTGTCTTTGCGGATCAACACCATCACGTATTTCACTGTGACTGTGTGTTTCGTCATTGGTATTTTCCAGCTTAACGATGGAAAAACCGGTCAACGCAAAGATGATGGAGATCATGGGAACCATAAAGTTAAGTATTGCGTAGGGAGCGTACTCAACCGCACCAACCCCAAGAGTCGCCAGAATAAAGACGCCGCAGGTATTCCAGGGAATAAACACGGAGGTCAGGGTACCGCCATCTTCCAGTGCTCTGGACAGATTCTTAGAGTGCAGTCCCTTTTCCTGATAGGTACTGGCAAACATTCTGGCAGGCACAACGACGGAGATATACTGCTCCGAACAGCTTGCGTTGGTCAGAAAGCAGGAAGAAATGGTGGTCGGGATCAGGCTTTTTGCCGACTTGGATGAGCTGATTATTTTTTCAACAATAGATTTCAGCATACCCGTGTTTTCCAGTATTCCTCCTAGAGTCATGGCGACAATGGTCATGGAGACCGTATACATCATGGACTCCAAGCCGCCGCGATTGAACAGGCCGTCGACCATGTCGTTACCGGTTTCAATGCTGAAGCCGTTTTGTAGTGCTTTCACCGCTTCCGCCACAGAGCCTCCCTGAATGAAGATCTGGCTCAGAAAACCTAGCAAAATACCCGCGAATAAGGCTGGCAGGGCTGGTACCTTACGGGTGACCAGAAAAATCACGAAGACTGGGATCAACAATAGCCAAGGAGAAATAACAAAGTTGTCCTGCAATATCGCCATGGTGGTGCTGATTTGTTCAAACTCGGCGTCGCCAGCAGATAAGCTCTGGCCCAGATACCAGTATACTGTTAGGGCAATCAACAGCCCGGGTACGGTGGTATAGAGCATATGTTTAATATGCTCAAAAAGATCAGTACCCGTTAGTCCAGCGGCCAGGTTGGTGGTATCGGACAAGGGAGACATCTTGTCCCCAAAATAGGCACCGGATATTACAGCACCTGCAACCATGGGCGCGGGGATACCCATACTGATACCAATGCCCATACCAGCAACACCAATGGTGCCCATGGTGGACCACGAACTACCGATGGCAATAGACACTACGGCACAGATAAGAGTAATGGAAACAAGAAACAGAGATGGGGACAGTATTTGCAACCCGTAGTAAATCATGCTTGCGACAACGCCACCACCAATCCAAGCACCTATGGCAACACCAACAAGAAGGATGATTACGACGGCGGGGAGAGCCAGTTTGATGCCACTGTAGATGCTATCTTCTATATGCTGCCACTTATAACCATGCATCCAGGCGACCAGCGCTGCGGTCATGGTGCCAAATACAAGAGGTATATGTGGGCTACCTTCAAATATGACAATAGTTACCAGCATGGCACCGACCATCAGGATGATCGGCAAAATTGCCATGGTGAAGGGTATTTTTGGAGTATCGTTGTTCATAATCCCTCTTACTCTTAATTATTGAGTATAAATTTCACAAAGAATTGAATTCAATTGTGAAAATAGTTAAGTCCATGTAAACAAAGGAAAATATTACATAATATTTAATGGCTTTTTTTGTATTCGCTAAAAAAATAGTATCGATATTGCTTTTTCTTGAAGTGTGTCTGGTCTTTTAATTTTATTAATTAGGCGGATCCTGCCTAGTAAGGACGTTAATTAATAATAATGTTAAATGGACCCAAGAAATAATTCCCAGAGCCTATTTGTGTTTAATATCCAATGAAATCGAAGCTAAGTTGGGTTTTAGTGACCGGCTAAAGATGTCTTAATACTTTCATTAAATAGCCTGCATTAATTCAACATTCTCATCCTGATATAACAATGCATAAAGATTTTTTGAGTTGTCTGGTTGCGGAACCAAATCGATTAACTCACCCAAATTGTTTTGTTGGGAAATATCAAGCAGCAAGCGCAGCACTGAGTAATCTTCTAATGCAAAACCGACCGAATCAAAGATTGTAATTTCCTCATCGGACGTTCTTCCTGGCTTAGTACCATTCAGTACTTCCCAAAACTCGGTCACCTGGTGCTCTGCTTGCAGTTGCTGAATATCACCCTCAATACGGCCAAGGCAATCAACATCAATAAATCGGGTCATCCTTTCCCTACAACAAGTATTTTTTTGCTGGCGTCATTATCCTGGGAGGCAATGCTAAATAATAGATACAAAATTCAGATAAATTGATAACTTAGTTATCAATATGATAACATTTGCTAACGATTTGATATATTCATGCAAAAAAAGGATATACATGGATTCTATCGACCACATAGACCGCCAGCTGATAAGCCACCTGAGAATGAATGCTCGCCTGCCCGTGGCTTGGCTGGCAAAGACCGTTGGCGTTTCTCGTGCCACCATTCAAAACCGTATGACTCGGCTGGAGAAGCGGGGAATCATCAATGGCTATACCGCGCTGGTTTCAAGTGGTGCCAATGAACAACTCGCGATGGTCAGGGCGTTAATGAGCATTGTTCTGGAAGGGGATACGTCCAGAAAGGTACGAACAGAGCTGATGAGTGAGCCCTGCGTGTGCGCCATTCACTCAACGAACGGGCGTTGGGATATGGTATTGGAGTTGCAAGCACGCTCGCTGGAAGAATTTGACGGTGTGCTGTGCCGGATCAGAGAGATTAGCGGTATTTCTACCTCAGAAACCAGCATATTGCTGTCGTCTCACCGCATCGGCAATCAGCACATATGATATGTGGCACACTTGGTCTCTCGGTCAATCAGCAGAGATTAAGTGTGCTGTCACTGCTCAATCCACGGTATCCATTCCAACACCGGTAGGATGAATTCGTACCACCACAAGACGTAGCATGCATCTGGGCATGCTTATTACCTCCTTGATAGGCAATCAGACTTCCGGCTTGATTCCTTCCGGTTAAATATATTTGTTCACCATTTGTAGGGTATGTGCGACTCTTATCTATTATGGAATACATGTGGTTCCTACGTTGAAGGAAGTGGGCGACTCGCAGAGCAAGCTTAACCATCAACCCACAATCACAACTATAACAAAGTAGGACCAATTCCTATGTTTACGCTTGACGCAAACGTTGAATATCTTTCTGAGGAGGCAGCCCAAACAATCGACTGTATTCGCGACTGAACTGCGAAGCACTCTCATATCCTACAAAACCACTAGCTTGGCTTGCATCTAAACCGTTTAATAACATTTGGTCTCTAGCTTCTTGCAAACGTAAGTTTTTCAAATATTGAAGAGGGCTTGTTCCTGTTAAAGCCTTAAAGTGTTGTCGAAACGAAGAAGCACTCATATGTGCTCGCTGAGCTAGCTCGTTAATTTCTATACTATTCGTTAAATTTGTCTTCATCCAAGTGATAACATTTAGTATTTGCGAACTAGGCGTACCCGCTGAAGCTAAGTGACGCAGGTGTGTACCATGAGGCCCTAACAAGAGACGTGTTAGTATTTCCTTCTTAATTAACGGGGTTAAGCTATCAAGATAAATAGGTTCTTTCTGCAAATCTAGAAGACGAGTTACTGCATTGCCAAGTCCCGCGTCAATATCATGGATTGAGATTGATTTATACTTCACATCACGTGCAGGTTTATCAAGATCAAGTTCAACACAGGTCTGCATGATCAATTCATAATCGAGTTTTAATACAACAGCAACAAATGGATTATATCTGGTTGCTTCCGTTACATGTGAAACGACAGGCAAATCAAACGTTGTTAACATTGATTGTCCTGCAACACATGGTAATACTTCTTTTTCAATCGCTAATTGCTTAGCCCCTTGTAAGATCATAGACAAGCTCAAAGTGTAGATGCAGTGCAAAGGTGTCGTTGGATTGTTTCTAATATGCACTGTTAATCCTTGGATACTCGTGTTGTGATCGCCTTCGGTTTTTCCGTAAGCAAATGCTTTATCAGCTAAATTGTGGATATCGTAATTCCCGTGAGTCGTTAACATAATCTTTCCCTATAGCATCACTGTTTCTGATCAAAAATTTTAAGCATTTGCTCAGTAGAAATCTGGCTACCCATCCTTCCACGCTTAACATATTGATGAGAAAAACTCACTGCACCGTTAGACCGAACCAGCGCCTCAAATTCATCAATGAAATGCTGCTCGAACTTGCTGTTGAAAGTATTAAACAACACGACATGTTTTTTCGTGAAATCGTTATCTTTTGCAAATTGCCAAATAGGTGGTGCTGGACTGTATAACCAAATAGGTGAGCCTAAATAGACAGTATCATACGATGAAAGGTCGATACGCGTAGGCATAATCTCTGCCACGTTGCTCCGCGCGTCCTTTAATGCACTGATCAATCCAGGGACGCCAAGCTCATAGTTGTTCGCAGTGATTTCATAAATATTAGCGTTAGTTTTATTTGCAATGTGGTTGGCAAGGATTCCAGTGTTGCCAGACCGGGAAAACACCACAACCGCTGTTGTAGCCTGTTTATCGCTAGCTGTTGCCTGGCGCTCTTGTAGTTGTTGGTTTTCAGCATGTTGTGCATTTTCGACACGAGTGACCACGAATGCAACCACAAATACCACTACTACAGCTATCAACAGTACAATGCCTATCCATCGGATCATGGTCACTCACCTATATACTTAAACAAAGATAATTTTCTGAAAGAGAATGATTAAAACAAAAACAGAAGCGCTCTCCTGTTGTGGAAAACGCTTCTTAATTTCAATTTACTTGAGATGTGTAGCAAGGAAAGGAGCAACCTTATCCATTGCCATTCCGACCGCTTCTGGATGGTCGTACAGCTCGTAGTGTGACCAGTTTTCCAAATCCACTAGTTGGCGATCTTTCGATGCTACCGCTCGGCCAAAGATTTCCTGACCATCACGAAATGCACCGAATGCACCGACTTTTTGACCAACAACCGCCATCATTGGTTGAGTCATCAACGTTTCTGCAAAAGCAAACGCATCCCAGCTCAATGTTTTTTGTGCGTGAGAGAACAACATACGTGTTGCCCCACCCTCAGATTGTCCACGTGGCGTTTTGTAATAATCCGTCGCTTCGAATACGTCACGTTCTGTCAGTCCATTCTCTTTCGCAAACTCAGGACTTGGGGGAAGAAGTTCATTGACTTGCAACTCTGCGCCGCGAGCTTCGGCCGTACGCTGAGCGGCCATCGCTTCAAGCGCACCAATTGGGTTATACAAGCTGAACCCTTCGCGGAACAAGCGCCCTACGTTCACCGGTGTTATACCAACAACCGCTTTCAAGCGTTTTTCAGTCAGCGCTGAGCTAAAGATGTAGCCACCTCCACCACAGATACCAAGGCCACCAATGCGCTCTTCGTCGACATAAGGTAAGGTTACTGCGTAATCGATGACACGACTGATATCTTCAACACGTTGGCTTGGGTCTTCAACATAGCGAGGAAGTCCACCAGATTCTCCCTGGAAACTCGCATCAAAAGCGATCACTACGTAACCTAATTCAGCCAACGCTTTACCATATACAGCACTGGATGTTTGCTCTTTACAGCTACCAAAAGGGTGGACACTGATCATCGTTGGGTAACGTTTTGATTCATCAAACCCTTCTGGTAACAGAATTAACGCGGACATGTCCCAGGCCATATCGGCATTTTTAAAGGTAATTTTTTTAGTGTTCATCATCATTAAAATCCGTTCTTAGTTATACACAGGCTCAAGCTTGTTGAGCCTTATATCTATAATTGAGTTAGGTTTGTTTTACAGCGTACGTTGGAAGAAAGGTGCTAGAACACCGATAGCTTCTGCAATTTGAGACTCGCCGTCATAAAGATCCATGTGATTTGCACCGTTAACAACATGCATTTGTTTGTCGTTACTTGCTGCTCGCGCCATCAGGTCATCACTCATCCATTTGCTGCCCGCATCGCTGCCCACAACGGTTAAAAGTGGCTGCGTTAAAAATGCCTCCGCTTTGAAGAATGCATCGTAGGTAATGATCTGAGATAAGCTGCGGGCTGTTGCAAAGCCTGGCGCGGTGCAGTAAGCCGCACGGTCAGTGTGGTAGTATTCCCACGCTTGGCGAAGTTCTTCGTTAGGTGCGTCTTCTTCATTCATTGGTGCCATTGGAATGGTCGCGATTTCTGCACCACTCGCATCTGATGTTCTGGCACCTGAGCCAGCTTCGATATAAGGAAGAGCATCGCTGTCTTTAACGTTATTATCCCAACCATTGCGGAACATCTGACCAATGTTCACCATACTTACCGTACCAACCGCTTTAATTCGGCGGTCGTTTATCGCTGCATTCGCTGTGTAACCCGCACCAGCACAAATACCCATCGCACCAATACGATCGTTGTCGACGTAATCCAGCGTGGTTAGGTAATCGATCACCGCGCTTACATCTTCAGTACGGACGTGTGGGTTTTCTAGTTGACGAGGCTCACCAGTACTTTCACCTTGGTACGAAGCATCGTAAGCGATAGCGATAAAACCGTGTTCAGCCAGTTTCTTAGCGTAGGTACCTGCTGTCTGTTCTTTAACACCACCGCCAGGGTGAGAAACCACAACCGCTGGATAGCGTTGGCTCTTGTCGAAGTCAGCAGGAAAGTTGATTAGACCAGCCAGTGTAATATCCAGACCATTTGTATTTGGGAAATTAACTTTGTTCATTTGAACTGCTCCTAGCGAGAGTTGATGGTTTATTTGGAGCACTGATACTCAGTGATTTACTGTGCTCTTGATTTACAAACGAGTATAGGGGGCAATGCAATGAGTTGTTTGCACAAAACGAGACAATGATTGCCTAAAATGACAAAACATCATTAACACTCACATCAAACCTTAAATAATGACCACATAAATCAATGAAAATTTAGATAAAAAACATATCATCATGAATATTTAACATTGTTTATTGTGCTATTGCATTGATAGTTACACTGTTTCTGTGTGCCTGTAGTGCCAATCTAGAAGTGCAAGACACGTTAGCACTAACCCGACAATAAAAATCACAGCGTATGGTGGTAACCACAGAATCAAAAAACCAGATAAGCCAGTAATAACCCCACCAATCCAGTGCAAGAGCGACTTTATGTTCAACATGGTTTTTAGAAACAATCCTTGCATCATCAGAAAGACTCCAGGCGCTAGTGAAATCATAAGCCCTGTTGATAAAGAAGCATGCTCGATTGGATGATGGATGATTTTTTCGTTACCTACCGCCAAAACAATAAGACTTGCGACCATAACCATTAAGGCGTTCATCGCATAGTGGCTTATCCCAACCGGATTTATTGTGACTTTTGCGTACTCTTCCGTATGTTTTTGTATCGACCCAAAGGCAAGCGCCCATAACGACATTGTGATCATCAACGCCGCGCTTCCTGTAAAGAGAGTCATGAAATCAGTCGGATGCTCCGCGATAGATGTTCCAGCCATCAAGATGGTTTCACCAAGCGCAATGATCACGAACAAGTTATATCTTTCTAGCATATGCTCCGCATCAAAAGGAAGTTGTTCAAAATTGATACGGTGTCCTGGAATAGGGTGAGCAAGATAGGAACCAATTAGGTCAACAAGGACAGCTGCCCCCCACCAAAGCAGTCGCGTCTCTGGTTCTGTTAAAGCACCTATAATCCATAGTGGCGACACTAATACTAACCAAATCAAAACCGCCTTAAAGTGTTGCTTGTATTCTGTTGTGGGTGAATTTTTGATAGTCCAAATAGTTCGGCCAACCTGAATGACAAGCATCGGTACCACAAAGCTCCAGGCTGAATCACTAAATGCAGACCCTATCGATGCATTCATCATCAGTCCCAGCAGTGTCACAACAAGCAACATAATGGTACTGGTTCCGCGATGAACTGGGATCATCGTTGCCGCCCAACTGGTATACGACCAGACTGAAAGCACACCGATGAGTAGAGTTGCAGTTTCAGCTGCCCCTCTCCAAGTTAAATGCTCTGCGAGGTGGTGTGATAATTGTATTAGTGCGAAAACAAAAATCAGATCAAAAAATAACTCTAATGGCGCGACTTCATATTCTTCTTTTTTCTGCATTGATGAGTACCTAAATAATATGCGGTATTACTCTAGTATTTAGCCTCTTAGAGTGGAGATACAATTTGTCCCTAAGTTTCTATCAATTTCACGCAATTGGGTGAACTTAAAGGATAGGTTCTCCCTCGGCTATTTTCCAAGGCGTTAGAGCATTGAACTTTCCTAAATTCCTTTCGAATCAGACATAATTCATATACTTACTCTTTTAAGTGCTTGGGAAACGCAATTTCAACAGATTACATACAAAAACGACCCTAAATTAGGATCGTTTAATGAAGGGATTAAATGCAAGCGTGAACGATTCAACACCTAACGGTGAGCTATGCGTTCACAGGAAACCACCCTGGCGTAGCGTTAATTACCTCCCATAATTTAGTTGGGATCTGTAACGCTTTAGCACTACTGGATGAATCTAACTGCATCTTAATTTCAGATTCCTGACCAGTCTGAGCCATCTCAACCCAGTTAGGGTTCATCACCAGGCTACGGCCTACCGCCACCATCGGCAGATCCATTTTCACAGCCTGACGCGCTTCATTTGGCGTACGGATTTCTCCCGCGGCCATCAAAGGGATTCGTCCAGCAATCACTTCGACAAAACGCTCCGCGGTAGTTTTACCCGTTGTGTCTTCTTGTGATGTCCCTGAAAGGATATTGTATAAAGACGTGTGGAGGTAATCGATGTGACCTTCATTCGCTAACTGATCTGCAAGGGCTAATGCATCGTCAATTCGAAGTGCACCTTCTCCAGGTTCTTCTGGCGAGATACGATAACCGAGCAGGAAAGGACGATCAGCATATTCCGAAATAACACGACGAACCTCACGAACCACCTCTAGAGGAAAACGCATGCGATTTTCGAGTGTACCGCCCCATTTGTCCGTTCGTTGGTTGGATAGTGGTGACAGGAAGTTCTGGATCAAAAAGCCGTGCGCACCATGTAGCTCAATGCCATCAAAACCTGCCTCAATAGCACGACGCGTGGCTTCACCAAAGTCACGAATAACATCAAGTATTTCTTGCTCCGTTAATGCACGACTCGCCAGCTTCCCATCATTAAATGGCCCTTTCGGTGCAACAACGGCACTCGCACTAACAAGCTCACCGTTGGGGATCAACGCTGGAACTGCTTTATTACCTGCGTGGAACAGCTGCAAAACTGCTGTAGCGCCACCGCTCTTTGCTGCGTTAGCGAGTTTACGCAAGCTTGGAATAAAGCGATCATCATACGCTGCAAACTCATCCGTAAAGCCAATACCGCTTGGTTGTATATGGGTACACCCAGTCAACATCAAGCCGACCCCATGAGCACGAGATCGATAATACGCCAGTTCTTCATCAGAAATAGTTTCATCTTCATTAGATGACCAAGTGGTCATCGGTGCCATCACAACACGGTTTTTTAAGGTGATACCGTTAGCAAAAGTAAAAGGTTGAAATATTGAGTCAATCATTAGTAACTAAAACCTCTAATTACATCATTAGTCGTTAAGACATTCATCAGCAATGGTATTGAAAATATTTTTCAGTGAGTGATTGAGGCATTCCTATTGCCGTTCTGGGTAATGAGGAGTGACTCAGAAGCATGTTGTGATTTACATGAAATACGGCTTATCGGCGTCAGTATTCGGTTTATTTACACCTAGGTTCGCGCCAATGTGCAGATCTGGATTTACGATGACTTTAGAAATCAAATCACCGACACTCTTACGTGAGACGACTGTGCCTTTAAAAGACTGCCCCTTCTCTGTGATTTCATAATCCACTTCGTCTTCGTCCATCAGCCAAGCGGGTCGCAAAATGGTGTAATCTAGACCAGAGGCTTCAATGGCATCAGCAGCGCGGCGATAATACTTAAGCGGCTCACCGATAATGTTGTCGTTCCACTCACCAAACTTACCGGGAATTTCATCATAGATACCCAAAGACAGAACAAATATCAGTCGTTTCACGCCAGTTTCTTGCATCGCACCGATAACGGCTTCTGCTTGTTTATCTAGGTCATCACCGATTAGGTTGGCATAGACAATATCTTGGCCTGACATTGACGATTTAAGTAATTCACGGTCGAGCACGTTACCCACTACGATTTGAGCTTGGGACGGGTCAAATTCGGCTAATTTTTTAGGGTTTCGTAAGAACAACGTTTGATTAATTTCTGGTTGGTTAGTCAAAGATTTCACCACCCATTGTGCTATTTGTCCGCTGGCACCAAGAACAAGAACATTACTCATATTTAATTTCCTTTACTTTCTAAATTGGATTTAATATTTACTTATTGCCTGAATTAAATTTGAGTTATGGAGATATTAATTGCTATCAACCATAACAACTCGGTATCGAGCTCCCTGAAATCTATACTTTTGCTTACTACCTATTTAGCGATTGAGTTTATGCCTTGGTTCTCAACCACCACAGAATTTTTCCCTTGTCTCAGTAAATTCAATCTAATACCGGTACATCACCGTCCGTGTTTGGCTTGTTAACCCCAAGATTTGCTCTAGACCATGTTTTTGGCGCGTCGATGATGTCGGTGATAAGGGCCCCGACGCTCTTACGCGACACAATCGTGCCTTTGAATGGTTCATCACGTTTGGTCACTTCAAAGTCGACTTCATCGTGATCCGTTAGCCATGCAGCTCTGAGAATGGTGTAATCAAGATCCGAAGCCTCAATCGTGTCGGCCGCAGCGCGATATGGGCCGAGGTACTTGCCAATTTCATTCTGATTCCATACACCAAACTTCCCCGGAATTTCTTGGTAAATACCTAAGGAGTTTACGAAGATCAGACGCTTCACATCGGCTTTAGCCATAGCTGACACGATATTTTTAGCTTGTACGTCCAGCTCCCCTGCTAGGTTGGCGTAAACGATGTCATGGCCTTTTATCGCCTCATACAATCCTTTGGGATTTAAAGCATCTCCAACAATTAATTGAGCATTTTCTGGAAGCGTAAAGTTTAATTTGCCAGGGTCGCGAACAAAGAGGGTTTGTTCGATGTCTTGTCGCTCCGCGAGCATTTTTACAACCCAAGTTGCAATTTGTCCGTTAGCGCCCAAAATCAGTACTTTTTTCATTTTATACATCCGCGATATTAATAAGTCAGTTGTATCAACTACGGCTGCTGTCCAGTAAAAGGGATAGGACAATAGTCGCCGTTGAACATCAGGGTTTAAATGAGGGCCCTTTTAGAAAGGGAACAATGACTCATCGATTGTTCGCAGCACTGCGTGTTAACACAGTGCTGCATTTCAACTACAGGTTTTCTTTGTAGAACGGGATCAGCTTTTCTAGCGCCATGCCTACTGGCTCAGGTTTGTCATAAAGGTCATAGTGAGACCAGCCTTGTAGCTCCACTAACTCTTTATTCTTTGAAGCCGCTCGACCGATGATTTCACAGCCATCTCGATACGCGCCGAAAGCCCCTACTTTGTCGCCGACAACAACCATGAGAGGTTGAGTTAGAAGTACTTCAGCCAAATGGAATGCATCCCAACCCACTGCTGCTGCTTGGTGAGAATACAGAGAACGGTTTACGCCGTTTGGTTTGCGACCACGATCTGAACGGTAATATTCAGTTGCGCCCATTAAATCTGTTTCTACTAGACCTAAGCTTCTCGCTTCTTCTGGAGACGGAGGTAATAAATCATCAACTCGACGCTGTTCTCCGCGTACTTCGGCAGTGCGTTGAGCGGCCATAGCTTCCATTGCGCTGATAGGGTCAAAGCCACTAAAAGCCTCTCTCATTAATCGGCCATAGTTTGCTCCCGTGATGGTAGCGACTGCTTTAATGCGTCGCTCTGTCATTGAAGCGTTAATCGCGTAACCACCACCGCCACAGATACCCAACACACCAATTCGGTTTTCATCAACATATGGCAGTGTCATTAGGTAATCAGTAACTACTCTGAAGTCTTCAACGCGTTGTGTTGGATCTTCGATATAACGAGGTTCACCACCACTTGCACCTTGGTAGCTTGCGTCAAATGCAATGACCACAAATCCCGCTTCTGCCAAAGCCGCACCGTATACTTCACCCGAGGTCTGCTCTTTACAGCTACCAATTGGGTGAGCGCTGATGATCGCAGCATACTTTTTATCTTCACTGAAACCTTGTGGGTAGTAAATGTCAGCAGCGATGTCCCAGTATTTGTTTTTAATCATTACACTTTTCACAATAAACTCCTCATTAACGCTCTGTTTAAGATGAAATTTACAGGTAAATGGTATTGCCATTATTTTGTAAACCACCTCAGCCATTTCAGTCCGATTAGCGAATCATCTAAGGAGTTCGGTCACCGGAAACTGAGTTAACTATACATTTGTGATTTGAATTCATCGAGAGCATAATGATGACTACAGAATTAAGAAACACTTAACAATAGAGTGATAAGTATGGAGCCATCATTACTTCCAGCGCTTTTGTGGTTTGTTCGCATTGCGCAGCTACAAAGTTTTACTAAGGTGTCGAAAGAGTTCAGGGTGACTCGCGCAGCTTTGTCTCAAAACCTAAAAAATTTAGAACAGAAATTAGGCGTCACGCTGATCTACAGAACGACCAGAGATATGTCGCTAACGGAGGAGGGAAGACTATTGTATGAAAGTCTGCAACCAGCGTTTGGGTCAATAGAAGATGCACTGCGAAACA
Organism: Vibrio japonicus; assembly: GCF_024582835.1. Lineage (NCBI taxonomy): Bacteria > Pseudomonadati > Pseudomonadota > Gammaproteobacteria > Vibrionales > Vibrionaceae > Vibrio > Vibrio japonicus. The sequence goes on along the minus strand of NZ_CP102096.1, from coordinate 1,000,568 downwards.
TTGGTCAAATCAATGCGGAGCCGACAGGCCTATTAAGAATTAATACCTCTAGAGTCGTGGCAAAGTACATTATAGAACCCCACCTATCTGAATTTTTAACCCGATACCCGAAGTTAAAGATCGAGCTAATTATGGACGACGGATTAGCCAATATCATCGCTGATGGGTGCGATGCAGGGATAAGATTGGGGGAGTCTCTAGCAGAGCATGTCGTAGCGATCCCTATCACTCCGATGCTGGAAATGGCGGTCGTTGGCTCACCTGAATATTTTGAAACATATGGCACCCCGACCAAACCCTCTGAGCTCGTTAATCACAACTGTTTAGGCTTTAGAAACTCAACAAGCCACTCTTTGTACTCTTGGGAGTTTACGGAACCGGATGGCGGAGATTTTGAGGTTCAACCTAACGGCAAACTTATCACCAATGATGATGAAGGGATGATTAGGGCAGCGGTAAACGGTATAGGGCTAATACAGCATATAGACTTTGCTGTTCGAGAGCATATCGATAGTGGAAAATTAATCAGAGTACTCGACGAATGGTGCCCTCCATTTACTGGTTTCTTTCTCTATGTCCCATCACGCGAAAATATGCCGACCAAAACTCGTATACTCATTGATTTTCTAAAGGAGAAAAGAGAGAGATGGTGAGTCGCCCACTTCATCTCATAAGGTACCAGATACCGGAGGAGCGTTGAGTAAGATAGCGCATATTTAGTACCACCATTTAGTACCAACTTGCTTCCTTAGCTGCACCACTGAAAAGTAACTTATTGTTTTATAAGAATTTAGATAGCAAAACGCCGCTAATAAAAGCGGCGTTTTAAATGGGTGGAAGCCCCAGCCACATCCCGGCACACAAGTCACTCGCTGCGGCTGCTTCCTTCCGGACCTGACCGAGTTCACGAGCTATTGTTGCGGGAGGACCAGGGCCTCCATAGATTCTGTTTCCTTAGCATCGCTAAGGAGTGAGAGGATTATCCGGTATCCCATTGTGTATTTCAAGCGAGTTGGCAAAGAAAAATGACATTTTGGGTTTAACTGCTTAGTTAGCAACCACAAAAGACGCAATCTGCATATTTTACAGTCATATAAGAGAAAAACACTTTGCAGGAGCAATTAAATATCTTGGCCCTCTTCGGCACTTCTCAATATGTAGTCTGTCATCCATGCAGTAGCCAGCAAACATAGCCAAACCACAAATACAGGATTTGGGACGTCTACACTTGGCGAAACGACTAACGCAGCAAAGCCGACGGTAGGTAACGTCCAACACAGTAACTTCGTCCATTTGAAAGTGTTGAGCTTAGACAGACTTTCCATCGATGCGATAATCCCTGTTACGGAAAGAGCAACAAGAGCCGCATACGAGAGATCCGCAACCCACAGAGGAAGGATCAGACCCAATACCCACCAACTATGCTTGTTTGAAGGCCTCCAATGATTGGCCGCCCACCAAATCACAATCACAGTTAATGTCTGAATAACGGTCACAACTGGCTCACCCGCCAACTTTCCACCAGCCTGAGTCACCATGATCCCGACTTGTAGCGTGACAACTATTAATGCGGATGTGAGTAACACACCTAAGCTGCTACGCTTTGAAAAGACAACCATTAATAGTGGGAATAAAACCCACACACTGACAGATAATGCAATCGGCTGATAAGGCAACGTGAGTCCATAAGTTGTCATTGCAGCCATTAAAATTAACCCGACTATTCCACCTTGGGGTAATACCCATAAAGCAGGAATAAGCAAAGCAAGTACAGGTATGTCGCCTTCACTTAAGCTGATCGCTCGCGCACATACGACTGCTAATAAGGTTGTCACAACGAATTGAAATGTAGAAAATACCATGCCCTCTCCTTATCCCTTCCTGGAACGTTTACACCAAGGACAAATTCATTATGGATCAGTTTTTAGCGCAAATCTTTGCTGTAATTCACCAAATTCCGCAAGGAAAAGTAGCAACTTACGGTGACATCGCAAAACTCGCGGGTTATCCCGGTTATGCACGACATGTTGGAAAAGCACTGAGTAACTTACCGAAAGATTCCAAACTACCATGGTTTCGTGTGATCAATAGCCAAGGGAAAATTTCGCTGAAAGGTAACGATTTGGAAAGGCAGAAAGAAAAGCTGATGGCTGAAGGTATAGAGGTCTCTGCTGAAGGAAAGATAAGTCTGAGAAAGTACAAATGGCAGCCGTAGTCGCTGCCATTCTCGATATCACGCGAAACTATCGAGCAGCTGAGATTAAGCGCAGCTCGACTTTGTCTGTCGTGTTTTCATCCGTAATGACTGGGTAAGAAGTATCGGTAATAAACTTAAGCTTTCCTTCCACCTCAATACGTGCGCTGACGCTGTAGCGATGACGCGGTTCAATTTCTGAGGCGTCATAGGTAAGCTCAAAGTCGAATGGAACCTGAGCACCATTGGTTTCAAAGCGATGCTCTGCAATGACCTTCGCTGGAGCATCAGCCAACGAAACATCTTGGAGCTTCACAGTGACAACCGCGTTATCTGGCAGTGCAATGCGCTCACGATAAAAAACGCTACCTGTGATCGAGTCCATCTTCGTTTCTTTTGCCTGTTCTTCAGACATCTGACATCCCATTAAAACCGCGCCCAATACCACTGACATTACAAGTGCTAGTGCCTTTTTCATAAAGCCTCTCTTAACTCACTAAAATCAAAGAAATTATAACGATGTGACTTTTGAATGTCATTGTACCGTATGAAGTGTTGACAGCTTTTTAACGTAGCACGCTTCTTAATGACATTGTTGTTAAACATTTGTTTATATTATCGCTAAAGTGCGTAGAATAATTAGCTAGATAACAGTTAAAGAGGGGATCGTTGATGAGTAAGCCACTGAGCGAATTGCTGGATTTACTGCAATTAGAAAAATTAGAAGAAGGTCTATTTCGTGGTCAAAGTGAAAATCTAGGCTTACCACAAGTCTATGGTGGTCAGGTCATTGGCCAAGCCCTTTCTGCCGCGAGATATACCGTCGATCCTGATCGTACCGTCCACTCTTTCCATAGCTACTTCTTATATCCGGGTGACTCTGAGAAACCGATCATCTACGATGTAGAAAATCTTCGCGATGGTCGTAGCTTTAGCACACGCCGTGTCAAAGCCGTTCAAAATGGTAGGCCGATCTTCTATCTGACCGCTTCGTATCATGGTGAAGCGCCTGGTTTTGAGCACCAAAACACAATGCCCGATGTTCCTGGGCCTGAGAATTTTGCTTCAGAGTCAGAACTAGCCGCCACTATCGAACACAAACTTCCAGAAAAGCTAAAACGTGCTTTCTGCGGCGAAAAGCCAATCGAGATACGCCCTGTTACTGTTGTTAACCCACTCAAACCTCAAAAAGAAGAGCCAAAACAGTACCTGTGGATTAAAGCGAATGGAGAAGTGCCAGACAATCAGCTCATCCACCAATATCTGCTTGGCTACGCCTCAGACTGGGGTTTTTTGGTTACTGCACTGCATCCTCATGGCGTGTCACTGATGACACCAAACTTCCAAGTAGCGACTATCGACCATTCTATTTGGTTCCACCGACCTTTTAAAATGGATGAATGGCTGCTTTACGTTATCGACAGTCCAACCGCCAGCAATACTCGCGGCTTGGTACGCGGCGAGATATACAACCGCCAAGGTCACCTAGTCGCCTCTGCGGTTCAAGAAGGTGTCATGCGCTTTACCAAGTAATCATCTTCGATTGGCGGAGCCGTTACTCTCCGCCAATCGGTAATGCCGTGGTGTATTTAAGCGGTTCCATCGCGAATGTGGATGTGACATTGGAAATGCCCACTACAGAGTTCACCAATTTTTTATAGAAGCGGTCAAAACTTGGCATGTCTTTCACTAATACTTTCATCATGTAGTCGTACTCTCCCGCCATACGATAGAACTCCATCACTTCAGGAAACTCGCTAGCCGTTGAGACAAACTTGCTGTACCACTCATGAGAGTGATCACTGGTCTTTATCATCACAAAGGCGGTGAATGATAAATCCAATTTCTCTGGGTTTAGCAGTGCAACACGCTTCACTATCACCCCTGCTTCTTCCAGCTTTTTCAACCGTTTCCAACAAGGCGTTGTGGTTAGGTTAACCGCCTCTGCCAAATCATTCAGCGACAGGGTTCCATCTTGCTGTAATAGATTGAGTATTTTCCGGTCAGTCCTATCTAATTCGATTTCCATAACTCTCAATTCATAGAAATATTTTCTCTAAATAAAGCAAATCAAAGGATAAATAGCAAAGTTTTTCTCTTTATGAAGGGATACATTAACAGCATACTAATTCTAAGGAGTTCCCTACCGATGTGTACTGACCACAACTGGATCAATGATGCTGTACGTAAGATTGAAGCGGATTATCAACGCAGTGCAGATACGCACCTGATTAAACTCGATCTACCGAGCGTCGATGGTATCGACATCTATTTAAAAGACGAAAGTACACACCCAACAGGCTCTCTGAAACACCGACTTGCTCGTTCTTTATTCCTGTACGCGATTTGTAATGGTTGGGTTGGACCGAACACACCGATCATCGAATCTTCTTCTGGCAGCACTGCGGTATCAGAGGCTTATTTTGCCCGCTTACTTGGGCTTCCGTTTATCGCGGTTATGCCAAAATACACAGCGCGTAAAAAAATCGAACAGATCGAGTTCTACGGCGGTAAAGCGCACTTAGTTGAACGCTCAGATCAAATTTATGCAGAATCGAAGCGTTTAGCGGAAGAGTTAAACGGTCATTACATGGATCAATTTACCTACGCCGAGCGCGCAACTGACTGGCGTGGTAATAACAACATTGCCAATTCCATTTTTAGCCAGATGGAGATGGAAGATCACCCTATCCCAACTTGGATTGTAATGAGCCCAGGCACTGGCGGCACATCGGCGACTATCGGCCGCTTCATTCGCTACCAAAAGCACGACACCAAACTGTGTGTCGTTGATCCAGATAACTCGGTATTTTTCGATTATTTCCAATCGCGTAATGTCAATCTAACTGGCGAATGTGGCAGTAAAATTGAAGGCATTGGCCGCCCGAGAGTGGAACCAAGCTTTATTCCTGGCGTGGTTGATGAGATGCGTAAAATTCCGGATGCTGCTTCAGTTGCGACTGCGCATTGGCTGGAAAAAGTCCTTGGTCGTAAGGTGGGGGCATCAACAGGAACCAATCTATACGGTGTGTTGCAACTGGCAAGCGAAATGAAAGCAAAAGGCGAAAAAGGCTCAATTGTCACTCTGCTTTGCGATAGCGGTGAACGATACCTAGACACCTATTACAACCCAGAATGGGTGAAAGAGAATATCGGCGACCTACAGCCGTTTATGGCTAAACTCGAAGCGTTTGAAGCAACAGGGCACATCGATTAAGTAATACGTAAATTAAGAAACACGTAGATTAATCAACTAGAAACGCCAATAAAAACGCCACCCTCTTTATCAAAGTAGGTGGCGTTACTATTTGTTTTTTACTTTTTATTTTGACGCGCTTCGAACGCAGCAAGCTGCTCTGGGGTTGCTGCTGGTTGGTGGTTTTGTTTCCACTCATCGTAAGTCATGCCATAGACACGCTCGCGCGCATCATCAATGTCCAATTCCAAACCTTGGTTATCTGCTTCTGCTTTGTACCATTTGCTAAAGCAGTTACGGCAGAAGCCCGCCAAAATCATCAGATCGATGTTTTGCACGTCTTTATTGTCATCTAAATGTGTCAGTAAACGGCGAAAAACCGCTGCATCTAGCTTGTCTTGTTCTTCCTGAGATAAATCTTTGTACTTAAATTCAGCCACGTTACTTACCTTATTATCTTGATTATTTTTAAGAATACTAACAACTATCCCAGTGTAGAGACAATAAAAAACGCCCGAGTGTTGAGCTCGGGCGTTTGTTTTATTTTGTTGTCGTTAGCCTTGGATACCAACAATCAGCCAAGGTGCATTTGGCGTAGTTAGGTCACGCTCTAAGTGCCAGATATCTTCGATATTCTCTTCAACACCTTCTACCGAATCACGGTAACGACCACTGAACTGCAGGCTAAGCTGAGCTTTAGTTGCATCGTAATCAGCGCGAACAATTTCCGCGTCAACATACATTACGTCTGTGTGTTGCTCACCGTCTAGTTTTGCGCGTTCAGCTTTAAGGTCTTCAAACAAGCTTGGAGATACATACTCTTCAATCGTATCTAGCTGATTGTGATTCCAAGCACCTTGCAGAGTTCGGTAGTGCTCACGCGAACCATTGATAAATGCGACTTGGTCAAAGCCCGGTGGGTAGTTGTGTGGTACATCACTCTGTGCACTGAAACCAAAGCCACCTTGTGAACCAGTTTGAGGCTGCTCAAAGTTATGAACGTTTGGCTGTTCAAACTTCGGTGCATTGCCACCAAACGCGGGTTGTTGGCGATGCTGGTTCATACTGCCCTTCTTAGCACCTAATAACCCGCGCACGAGTTTGAAGATAAGGAAAGCAATAAGACCCATAATCAGAATATCCATAAACTGGATACCTTCAAACGCGCCACCAAAGAAAGCTGCAAGCAAGCCACCAGCCAATAAGCCGCCTAGAATGCCGCCCATTAGACCTTTTTTACTTGAACTTTTAGCCGCTGTTGTCTGATCTTTACCAACAGTGCTTGTATTTTGAGTTTGTTGCTTTGGAGCTGGAGCAGTATTGTAGCTTTTACCTAAAGACTTACTGCCACCAAACTTTTTCGCTTCAGCTACTGGTGTAATAGCAACAGAAACCATCAGCAAAGCAACGAGAGAAAACAATCGTTTCATATTTATCCTTTCGGGTTCTTTCGAGATAAGAAATTCTAGTTATACTCTCATAATAATGGTTCGTGCTCTGTAAGCAAACTAAATACTCACTCGCACTTGTATCAGAATATTGCAAATTGAGGTTGACTGAGTTGACGCTAGTGGGCTTCACTTATTAGAATATTGAACGATGTTCATTTAAAAGTTTTAACCATGGCCAGACGAAACGATCATACAAGAGAAGAACTTATCGAACTTACCTTAAATACAGTAAGGGAGTTTCTAAGTGAAAATTCATACCACGAACTCAGTTTGCGAAAAATCGCGAATATGATCGGTTACGTGCCCAGTACACTGGTTAACGTGTTTGGGAATTACAATTTACTGCTACTTCATGCTGTGGCTCAAACCTTGGATGAACTTTCAAGTGAAGCACGATCCTCAGTATGCGAGAACGATGACCCAGAAACGGCTTTGTATAAACTCGCCTACTGTTATCACGACTTTGCACACAAGAACCCTTACCGTTGGCAATTAATTTTTGAGCACAACATGAATGGTGAGCCTCTTCCCGAATGGCAAGCCGAGCGTATTAGTAATATGACTGGCATGCTCGAGTATCTTCTAAAAGTTCTTGCACCAGAAAGAAGCGATGAAGAAGTGCTAGAAGCGAGTCGAGTGCTTTGGTCTGGTGTTCACGGTATTACTCTTCTCAGTGTTGATGATAAGTTCTTCGCTTCATTGCCTATTGATGGTAAGCAACTTATTGACAACTTACTGGCCAACTATCTCACCAACTGGAAGTCAAATCCTGAAGGAACCTAGGTAAACATGCCGAACAGTCAGACATCTCTTTTAGGGCAGAAGCGATTCCTGCCCTACTTCATTACACAGTTTTTTGGTGCATTTAACGACAACATATTCAAAAACGTTTTATTGCTGTTTGTGGCTTTTGCTGGCGTAGGCGTCCTACCCATCTCAAGCAACCTTTTTATCAACCTTGCTGCTGGCCTATTCATTCTGCCTTTCTTCCTTTTCTCAGCCTCAGCGGGTGTTTTAGCGGATAAGTACGAAAAGTCGTGGTTTATCCGCAAAGTAAAGTTGGCCGAAATTGGCATCATGTGTTTAGGGGCGATCGGTTTTATCACCGAGAGCTACTTAATTCTACTGCTGCTGCTTTTTCTGATGGGTACTCAGTCCGCATTCTTTGGTCCTGTTAAATATGCGCTTCTTCCTCAGCAGCTGAAACAAGACGAACTGGTTCCCGGCAACGCGCTTGTTGAGACAGGTACTTTCCTTGCTATTTTGCTCGGTACATTAGGCGCAGGTGTTATTGCATCGGCAGAGAGTGCTAAGTATTGGGCGGCTGGTTCCGTCGTTCTGTTCGCGTTGTTTGGTTATATCGCGAGTCGCTCAATTCCTGAAGCTCCGGCGTGTGCCCCTAATCTTGCATTTCGCTGGCAACCCGTTAAGCAAACCAAACACACCATTGCGATTGCCAAAGCCGACAAAACAACGTTCCAGTCACTCATGGCAATCAGTTGGTTTTGGTTTTTGGGTGCTGCATATCTCACCCAATTTCCTAATTTCACCAAGATTTATCTAAACGGGAGTGAAAGTGCGGTTTCTTTCTTGTTAGCCCTGTTTTCGGTGGGTATTGCTATTGGTTCGTTAGCATGTGACAAACTGTCTAACCATAGAATTGAAGTCGGAATTGTACCCATTGGCAGCCTAGGAATTACCTTGTTTGGCTGGCTAATGGCAAGTTCTGTCCCTGAATCGCTGCCAGAATTTGAAACGTTTGCCGAGTTTGTTGCTTATCAGCCGTTATGGTCGGTATTTGCCTACCTGCTATTGCTTGGCGCATCCGGTGGTATCTTTATCGTTCCGTTGTACGCTTTAATGCAGCAACGCGCAAAACCCACGGAACGAGCGCAAGTCATCGCGGCGTTAAATATCTACAACTCGCTCTTTATGGTTGGTAGCGCGGTGCTCGGCATTATTTGCCTGACTGTGATTGAAATGAGTATTCCTCAGCTGTTTATGCTGCTTGCTGTCATGAATTTGATGGTTGCTGTGTATCTCTTCATGCAGCGACCCGTTTTTGTGGTGCGATTTTTGGTCTGGGTGCTGACTCATACCATGTACCGAGTCACACACAAGAACTTGCATCACTTGCCACAAAAAAGCGGCGCGCTGATTGTCTGTAACCATGTTAGTTATATGGATGCGCTACTGCTTAGTGCGGTATGTCCAAGGCTTATTCGTTTTGTCATGGAAGAAGAGTACGCCAATCTGCCTGTTTTACGACGCTTTTTGAAGCGAGCTGGTGTGATCCCAATTTGTGGGTCAAATCGTAGCTCAATCCGCCGTGCGTTCAGCGAGGTTGAACAAGCATTAGCAGACGGTCACATCGTTTGTATCTTCCCTGAAGGAAGGCTAACAACCGATGGTGAAATGAATGAGTTCATGCGTGGGATGGATATCATCCTAAAACGCAGCCCTGTACCTGTCATCCCCGTCGCGTTAAAAGGCTTGTGGGGCAGCTACTTTAGCCGCTACAAAGGTAAAGCGTGTAAGGGGTTGCCATCGCGTTTCTGGTCTAGGTTAGAAATAGAAGCGGGTGAACCTGTACCTCCGAAGCTAGCAACAACCACCTTAATGCACGAAAAAGTCTCTGCTCTACGTGGGGATTGGCGCTAACCACTCATGCCCACCACCTTGTTCAAATTTAATGAACAGGTGTTCAAATCATTCAATTATCTTTACCGAAAGAAGTCACTTAAACTAGGGCTTCTTTCGGTTTGAGTCTGTTTTGAGCAATGAATAGTTTTAAAAAGCAATCTCCTTTTTGGCTTGCCTTAGTCATTTGTTTGTTCCCGTTTATCTCTTCACCCACCGCGCTAGTCATTGGTTTTTTGCTGGCGTCGTTAGGTGTTGTACCTGCACAACTCAACCTAGCTAAATTTACCAAAAAACTGCTCGCTTACTCGATTGTTGGCTTGGGGTTTGGTATTCAGTTTGAACAAGCACTTTCCGTTACATCCGATGGGATCGGCATCATCGTCACCACCATTTTTGGTACTTTACTCATCGGTTGGTTTATTGCGAAAGCGATTGGTTTAAATAAAGAAACGAGCTACTTAATTTCTGCGGGGACGGCGATTTGTGGCGGTAGTGCCATCGCTGCAGTATCGCCTGCTATCAAAGCTAACGATGAGCAAATTGGTCTGTCGTTGGCGACGGTCTTTGTGCTGAACTCCGTCGCGCTATTTGTTTTCCCGGTGATTGGGCACGCTCTCAACTTGGATCAGCATACGTTTGGTACTTGGGCGGCAATCGCCATCCACGATACATCATCAGTCGTAGGCGCGGCCTCTGCTTACGGCGAAGAAGCATTAACAACGGCGACGACACTTAAACTCGCTCGCGCTCTATGGATTATCCCGGTCGCTCTATTTAGTGCTTTTTTGTTTCGCAATGATTCCAAGAAAGTCACCATTCCATACTTTATCTTGTTTTATTGCACAGCGATCGCGTTTAGTGACCTACTGCCACAATTTGAAGTGGTGTATCAGAGTATTTTTGAGGTGGCGAAGAGAGCGCTTGTGGTGTGCTTATTCTTGATTGGCTGCAGTATTTCAGTCGAGAAACTCAAAGCTTCCGGACCAAAGCCTCTACTATTCGGTATTACGTTGTGGGTACTTATTTCTACGCTATCCCTTGCGTGGCTAACGTTACGCTAAATATCGTCTGGTTTAAACGTGACCTTTTTGTGTCGCGTTTTCTTTATGCTGAACACCAAGCCGAGTACCAAAACAAACGCTGACAACTCTGCTAGCGATCGTGTTAACCCGTCGCTCTGCGTTGCTACAATCACTTGAAGCACAATGGCTAAAATCAGTATCACTTTCATTGCTGCGTCTTATATCTATATCCATACTAGAACACAACTATTATGAGATAGAGTTATAAGACGACTAAATTATCTTTTGGACTATGAAATCGCGAAATTAACTAAGTTTTGTTTCGAGCCACTGCTTAACTCGGCTTCTTGGCACTTTAATGCCATCAGCAAGTAACGCCTCTGGCATTGAATAGTATGCGTCTGGCCATTTGAAGCGAGTCAGTCCTCCGAGTGTTGACTCGATTTCAGACTGCGTTAAATCTATGCGAGTTTGGATAACTGCAACGGGTCTATGACCAAACTCTACATCCGCAATGGGAACAACGACAGACTGAATGATCTCTGGGTGCTTATTCAATTCCGCTTCGATCTCCTCGCAATGGATGTTCTCCCCTCCGGAAATAAACAAGTTGTCTGCTCTACCGATAATCTTCAACTCGCCCTCAACCCATTCACCTAAGTCTTTACTGTCAAACCAGCCGCCTTCACGCAATGGCATCAAAGTCCCTTTACAGTAATAACCAGACGCCAGCGTCTCACCGCCGATGTAAATACGCTGCCCTTTTAACATCACTTGTCGATTAGGTAATACTTTACCTGCGCTGTAATGCTGGTCGATTGGTTTGGCAGTCACTGTCGAAGCCGCTTCCGTCATGCCGTAGCCTAACCATGTTTCGATACCTTGTTCGGCAGCCCTCTGGCTGAGTTCGAGGGGAATATGACTACCACCAAGAAGCACATGAGTTAATGCAAGTGGCTGATCACATTCTATTAATCGCTTTAACTGAGTCGCCACTAACGAGGCATGAGATACGCCGTTGATGTCATCAAGCAGGTTTCCAGTGCCGATTTTCAGCGTTGCCCCTGCGTATAACCAACGATAAATGATCGATAACCCTGACACATGGTACATCGGCAAGCTAAGTAACCATGTGTCGCCCTGTTTGAAATGAAATTGCTGTAACAGACCCGATGCTGATGCTAAATGCTGCTTAGAGGTATGAGCCACCGCCTTTGGTGCGCCCATTGAACCAGAAGTGAAAATAATGGATGCGAGGTTACTTTCATCATAGTCATGCTTTGAGATGCTTGAGTGGGCGTCAGAATCGTTTATCGTCACATAAGTATTAAGTGATTCATAAGATTGAGCCAACCAGAGTTTGCGATCATTGGGGTCGGCGTAAAGCGCATCCAGCTTGAGTTTTAACTCGCGTTCCGTTTGCGGCATTGTGAGTGCGCATATTGCGCCAATTTCTAAACAAGCAAGATAGGTAAACAGCAGTTCTGGGCTATTTTTACCAACACAAGTCAGCACATCATTTTTTTGTATGCCTTGCGCTATTAAAGAAGCGACTACCCTATCGATTTTTTCTTTGAGCTGACGCCAAGTGTAATCTGCCTCAGGTGTGGATAACGCTAACAAAGATGGGCTCTGCTGAGCCCATTTATTAGGTAATGAGTTTTGCTCTGTCATCAGCACTGCCAAATAAGCGCTTGTTCAGACAAAGACGAAACTGGCAATTCACAACCTGGCCATGCGACTTCAAGCTGCTGGGCAAACAAACCTATTGTGTCTAAACCCGGCACTTCTTCCGGCAATTGCCACTGCGCCAGTCTAGCTAACTGAGTAAGGCCTAAGCTGGATTCAATACTTGAGCTAATGATCGCTTTGATACCCAAAGTTTTGGCTTTTTCTATCAAACCAATACAGCGTTCAACCGAACCAATCACCGTCGGTTTAATGATGATGGCCTTTGCGCCGTTTAGATCCTGAAGCGCAAAGCTCTCTTCCTTAATCGCATGCTGAAGCGTTTCATCCCACGCAATGGCAATACCAGTGTTAATCGCAAACGAGAAACTATCACCTGGCGATTGGCAAGGCTCTTCGATAAACGCGATCCGCTGACGAAGAGACGGCGCAATTTTGTTTGCAAACTGCTGCGCTTTTTCAGCCGTCCAAGCGCGGTTTGCATCTAAACGTAGTGAAAGATCAGGAATGGACTCTAAAAACAAGTTCACCAGCATGCCATCACGAATCGGCTCATACAGACCCACTTTGATCTTTGCTACCTTGTCACCCTGCATGGCATTTAGCTTAGGCAGCAGCTCATCTGGATCACCAGTACAAAGTGGCGCAGCCTGATAACATCCCTCTTCAGGTAAAATCTTATCCAGTTCTAATTGCGCCATTGAAATACCGAACGCAACCGATGGGTGTAACTCATCTAGATGGAGCTCTTTTCCCTGCTGCCAAAGGGCCAATTGTTCAACAAGTTGGGAGTATGCCTCATCCATCGATTCTAGGCTGAAACCCGGCAGCGGAGCCACTTCGCCTCTACCTAATTGGCCGTCCTGCACTAATTCAACAATAAACCCTTCACGTACCGTCAGCCTTTGTTCACGCAGTATCACGCCACTGTCCATCGGCAATTCATAGCGATACAGTTTGGCAGATCTCATACCAATATTCCCTTTTGTTATCTCGATAAAATTAGCGGTTTTTATGTTTACGGAATGTCTACAGAATTTAATTCCGATAGCCCCATGACCGGAGCTATCGTTAATCCACAGATAAAACGCGTTATGGGTTACGAGGGAACTTGTTAAAGTCCGGACGACGCTTCTCGTTAAAAGCGTTACGCCCTTCCTGACCTTCTTCGGTCATGTAGAACATCATGGTCGCGTTACCCGCAAGCTCTTGCAAGCCAGCCTGACCATCACAGTCGGCGTTTAGAGCAGCTTTCAAACAACGTAGCGCCATTGGGCTATGCTGTAGGGTTTCTCGGCACCAACGCACGGTTTCTTTCTCTAGATCTTCGACAGGAACAACGGTATTCACCAGCCCCATGTCTAATGCTTCTTGTGCATCGTAGAAACGGCATAGGAACCAAATTTCGCGTGCTTTCTTCTGACCAACAATACGCGCCATGTAAGAAGCACCCCAGCCACCATCAAATGAGCCTACTTTCGGGCCTGTTTGACCAAACTGTGCATTCTCTGCGGCAATCGTTAAGTCACACATCATGTGTAGAACGTGACCACCACCGACTGCCCAACCCGCTACCGATGCGATCACTGGCTTTGGACAAGTACGAATCTGGCGTTGAAAATCCAGCACGTTTAGGTGATGAGTACCCGATTCGTCTTGGTAGCCGCCGTAATCACCACGAATCTTTTGGTCACCACCAGAACAGAACGCTTTTTCACCTAAACCTGTCAGAATGATAACGCCAACACCTTCGTCATAACGAGCATCAGCGAGTGCGTTAATCATCTCTTTGACGGTTTGAGGACGAAAAGCATTGTGTACTTGAGGGCGAGCAATGGTGATCTTCGCAATGCCATCTTCTGATTTATGATATTGAATATCTTCATATTCACCGGTGCAGTCGTTCCAGTAAACGGGTGCGTAGAGTTCTTCTTCTGAGATACCAACTGTTTTTGACATGGTGATTCCTGTTTCTTTCCCTAGCTCACTCACTTAACTAAACCGTTAGGTGAGTTTGGATTTGAGTGTAAATAATCTTTGCGAATGCCGCTGGTTGCTCCCAATGAGCATTATGTCCGGCTTGCGCCACAGAGCTAAAAGACAAACTACTTTGTTTCGCCAACTGGCTAAATTTGTCGTCGTCTTCGCCAAAAATATAGTGCGTTTTAACGTCCGCCTCTTTTATCGAGTCGAGTAAATATTCTTGTTTAGCGAGCGATGTTGCCATCAACATATTCGCCACCGCAGAGCCAAGATTAACACTGCGTTTAGTGACCAGTTCTTGTCTTTGCTCATGCTTTAGTGAGCTAAATATCGGTTGCTGATACCAATCGTTCAAAACCTGTCCAATTGGATCATTGTTGAATCTATCCGCCCAGTGTGAATCATTTTTCAGGCGGATCTGTTTATCCTCTTCAGATTGCAAACCAAAGTTCCCCCCCTCAACAATCAATTGTTGAATATTGAGTGAAGAAAAGTAGTGGTGTGCTACACCAGTCATTGCAATACGAGCACCAAGGGAATAACCGACTAATACTATAGGGCGATGAGAAGCGATCTGGGTAAGGAGTGCGTCAGATATTTGATTGCAACAATCTCTAAAGCTGTTACATGATTCCAACGCACTCAGGCCATGCCCCGGTAGATCGACGGTGATCGTTGGCCACTCATTCAAATGCCCTAATGCGGGTTGCCAGTCTTCTCCTGATCCCAGTAAACCATGAAGAAACACAATCACCGGACCCGAGGTTTCATGTAAATTGGAACTAATTCGACTGTACAGCATAAACTTGTTGGATAAATTCTTTCAGTTGTTGAGAGGCTTGCTCAGGTGGCGTCTGTACTTCAACCAATAACGCCCCTCTGCCAAAGTTAAGATGCTCTGTGAGTAAGCTCTGGTAGTCATCCAGTGTTTCAGGCTTAGCGTAAGCAAGATTAAATTGCCTAGCGGCGAACTCGAATTCAAACCCGTGAGGCATTTGATAGAGAGCTTGCTTTTGCTTCTCTGGTACGGGCAGAAGATCAAATATCGCACCACCATCATTGTTGGTTACGACGATAACGACCGGGGTTGTCGCATTACTCAATAGTGCCAAAGAGTTTAAATCGTAAAGCAGTGACGTATCACCGATATAAATCACCATCGGTAATGAATTCGCACGTAAAACGCCCGATGCGGTCGCAATCAGACCGTCTATCCCAGATGCACCTCGGTTGCTATAGACTTGGTGTCCATCCACTCGACTAAACATATCCACTAAGCGAACAAACAAACTGTTGCCCAGAAAGATTTGCGATTCTCTCGGTAGTTGATTGACCGATAACGCCAGCGCGATTTCCGTCAATTTGGTATCGGTTGATAAATGCAGTGCGGCTAACTCCGCCAACTGTGTCGCAAACGGAACCACGCCATCGGCCCAGTTTGATTGTTGCTCAACTAAGACAGGAATGGCTGTCCTGAAGGCTTCTAACCAAGAAGAGATGTCGCAAACATGGTGAGTTTGCATTAAATGCGTTTGATTGTTGCGATCAAAGCTTGGCGAGACGTAATGATACTCAGCATTGCGAAGTTCGACTTGCTGACGTAGCCATTGATTCAAACGCTTAGAAACAATTCGCGATCCAAGCTGAATGATCAGCTCGCATTGGTTAAACATTTCCGCTTTATCGGCATTCTGTAACCAAAGGTCATAATTTGCCCACGCTGAGGTTTGTCCTGATTGAGGATCACACAGTATTGGCCAGCCCAGTTTTTCCGACAGCTGCTTGGCTTTGTTCGCCTCATCCAGCGTGACACTACCAAGGATAATCACGCCTTTTTTGCATACAAAATCAGCCACTTGAAAGTTAGGTTCTGCTTGCGCTGATACCTTACGCGTAAAGGTTTTCGAACACTGCCACCAGCTCTGCACACCATCGATATAGTCTTGATGATTCGATTTAGGTTCATCGCTATATAAAGGCTCAGGAAACGGGCAATTAATATGAATGGCACTGCCCTTTTGCGCCTGTTCGAACATGATTTGATCGATAGAGGAGAGCAGCCACTTCAGGGGTATATTGAGCGAAGGGCTCGGTAGTTCTAGCGTGGCTGACACATGAGAAGAATAAATGCCGGACTGGTTGATCGCTTGATTCGCGCCGCAAGCGATAAGCTCAACCGGGCGATCAGCGGTAAGCACCACCAGCTTTTCTCCAGTCAGTTTTGCTTCAGCGATCGCAGGTAATAAGTTCGCGACCGCAGTACCAGAGGTGACAACAATCGCAACTGGTCGCTTTGAGGCTTTGGCCAGACCAAGCGCCAGAAAACCTAAACCACGCTCGTCAAAATGGGTATGTAGGGTCAGTTTGCTGTTTTCGTCTGCTTCAAGTGTCAGTGGTGTCGAGCGTGAACCCGGTGCCACACAGATATCCGTAACACCAAAACGGGTTAATTCTTCTAAAATCGTTTGGCACCAAATACGATTGATGACTGCCTGTGAATTTGGATTGGTACTCATTTATGACGCGACTCCAAGTGGCGCGTGATCAGAAATCAGAGACAACAAGGTCGACATTTTCTTATCAAGCTCTTGCCATTCATGCTCTGCCACAGAACCCGGTACAATGCCTGCACCAGCAAACAGCTGAACTTCATCGCCCAAAACCAAAGCACTGCGAATCGCAACACAGAACTCTGCTCGCTGATGGCTAATAAAGCCCATTGAACCTGCATACCAACCGCGGGCAAAAGGCTCATGCTGCTGAATAAATTCCATCGACTCTTTACGTGGTAAACCTGCCACTGCCGCCGTTGGTTGCAAAGCGCTCAACAGCTGGACGCCATTAATGCCTTGCTTAAGGTTCGCATGAATGCTGCGTTTAAGGTGCTGCACTTTGCGCAGGCGTACCAATCGCGCTTCCTCTTCCACACTCACTTGTTCTGAATGTGGCGTCAAACGCTCAATGATGTCATCAACCACATATTGGTTTTCATTCAGGTTTTTGCTGTCGTTAGCTAACCAATTTGCCAACTCCATATCGTGGCTGGCATTTTTGCCACGACCAATCGTGCCTGCAAGCGCTTCGGTATAGAGATCTTGCCCTTGGCGTGCATACAATCGTTCTGGTGTTGAGCCGATAAAACTGTGGCGTTTATCAAGAGACAACATAAAGTGGAAACTATGGTGATTCTTCAAGTAACTCGCTTTTAAAAACTGAGAGGCACACAACGACTCATCCAGCATGACTGATGTTTTTCGCGCCAGCACCACTTTCTTAAACTCATCGTTTTCAATACCAGTGAGCACTTTCTCGACTAACTCAGCCCATTGCTGTTTGCACGGTGTATGTTCGATATGCTCAACATGGGCAGAGACAGGTGGCAGTAAACTGACTTCAAACTGCAATTTATAAAGCGCGGCCAGTGTGCGGTGTTTCTCGGCGGTTAGATTCACTGCCAGAGATAACTGTTCGTCACAACGAATCAATTCAATTTGCGGTAGAAAGAAGAGCGACGACATACAGCGACGATTTTTGTCGGTATGACCATCAAAAGAGCGCCCGCCCCAAATGCGTTGCTCGCCAGAAAGAATCGCATACGCTGGCGCCGGGTCAACAAAGGTATGTAGCTGCCCAAGTGCGACCACTTCTTCACGTGTGTCACGAGACTGCCAATAAAACTTAGGGAATAGTGGCTGAGCTTCTAGCCAATCGATGAATGCAAAGTCAGGTTTTTCCTCAAGAATTTGAACCAAACGGGTAACTCCGTCTTCTACAGCCTTGACGCGTTCAATTAGCTCACTAACGGCTTGATGAAAGTATGACAAATCAGCCTCGTATGCATGGAGATTATTATTTATTGTAAACCGCTACTCTATTAATAGACCCTATTCAAATCAAGGTTGTCTCGAATGTTTTGCATAATCCTGTGATAATGAGCGTGCTACAAACACGAAATATCCTTCCTGAATCCAGATTTTTATTCTAAAGAATCTATTTTTGATGTAGCTTAATAAAGAATTACAATTAATTTTAGGTTTTATTCAATGCAAAATATCGGGATGTCGTCAAAACTCGACAATGTCTGCTATGACATTAGGGGGCCTGTACTCAAACATGCTAAACGCATGGAGGAAGAAGGGCATAAAATACTAAAGCTGAATATTGGGAATCCCGCCCCATTTGGCTTTGACGCCCCTGACGAAATCCTGGTCGATGTTATTCGCAACCTACCGACCTCTCAAGGCTACTGTGACTCAAAGGGTATTTACTCAGCTCGTAAAGCCGTTGTGCAGTACTATCAGCGTAAAGGTATTCGCTCTTTAGATGTTGAAGACGTCTATATCGGTAATGGCGCGTCAGAGCTTATTGTTATGGCGATGCAAGCGCTACTTAACAATGGCGATGAAATGTTAGTACCAGCACCAGACTACCCATTGTGGACGGCATCTGTGTCATTGTCTGGTGGTAAAGCTGTGCATTACATCTGTGATGAAGAGTCCGACTGGTACCCAGATCTTGACGACATCAAAAAGAAGATCACACCAAAAACGCGCGGTATTGTTCTGATCAACCCGAACAACCCAACGGGCGCGGTGTACAGCCGTGACTTCTTACTGGAAGTGATTGAGATTGCGCGTAAGCACAAGCTGATCATTTTCGCCGATGAAATCTACGATAAAGTGCTTTACGACGGTGCGACTCACACTTCTATCGCCACTCTGACAGAGGATGTGCTGGTTGTAACGTTCAACGGCCTGTCAAAAGCGTACCGCGTATGTGGTTTCCGTGGCGGTTGGATGTTCCTGACTGGGCCTAAACATCAAGCTCAAGGCTACATCAACGGATTAGAGATGCTTGCTTCCATGCGCTTGTGTGCCAACGTGCCGATGCAGCACGCAATACAAACCGCATTAGGTGGGTACCAAAGTATCAATGAGCTGATCCTGCCGGGTGGTCGCCTACTTGAACAACGTGACCGCGCGTATGAACTGATTACGCAGATCCCAGGTGTCACTTGTGTGAAACCAAAAGGGGCGATGTATCTGTTTCCTAAAATTGACACCAAGATGTACAACATCAAAGATGACCAAAAAATGGTGCTCGATTTCTTGATTCAGGAAAAAGTCCTTCTGGTACAAGGCAGCGGCTTTAACTGGCCAAAACCGGACCATTTCCGCATCGTGACACTTCCTCACGTTGAAGACCTAGAAATGGCCATCGGACGCTTTGAAAGATTCCTGTCTACATACAGCCAGTAGTAATTAGCGCCTAACTTACATATTCTTAAAGGGTACTCATTGAGTGCCCTTTTTTGTTGTCAGGGAATCGATTTATGCAAAAACTTTTATCAGAAGAGAAACCAAAAGAAAGTCATTTTTTTGCCCATCTAGCACGTATGAAACTCATACAACGCTGGCCGTTGATGCGTTCAGTCTCCACCGAAAATATTTCTGAGCACAGTTTACAAGTGGCCTTTGTTGCTCACGCTTTAGCCGTCATCAAAAACAAAAAATTTGGTGGAAAGTTAAACCCCGAACGGATCGCCCTACTAGGTATGTACCACGATACCAGTGAAGTGCTGACGGGTGATTTGCCGACGCCAGTCAAATACTTCAACCCAGAAATCGCCAAAGAGTATAAAAAGATTGAAGCCATCGCAGAAAAACGCCTGCTCTCTATGCTGCCTGAAGAATTTCGAGAAGATTTCGCGCCTTACTTGGTTTCTGAGTCCACTCACCCAGAAGACGCGTCTATCGTCAAACAAGCAGACACAATCTGCGCTTATCTAAAATGCCTAGAAGAGTTAAGTGCGGGCAACCACGAGTACGCACTGGCTAAAAAGCGCCTTGAAGTCACCTTAAAGGAGCGTCACTCGCGTGAAATGGAATACTTTTTGACCGTCTTCGCGCCAAGCTTCGAGTTATCTTTAGACGAAATCAGTTAATCATGTTCAACTAAGAGCAGTAACCCTGAAAAACTGACAGAAACGAATAACTCTCACTAAATCTGTCACTTAAATACATTAACGTATCTGTACGTAAATAGTTTTGGTACGTAAAAGTTTGGAAGCCTGTTTATGACGTTTAATATCAGCGATTTATGGCACGAACGCCATGACGATGAACACAAGATTCGCCGTGATGACCACCGTAGCCCTTACCAACGAGATCGTGCGCGTATTCTTCACTCCGCTGCGTTTCGTCGTCTGCAAGCGAAAACACAGGTTCATGGCAATAGTTTTGATGATTTTCACCGCACGCGTTTGACTCACTCACTGGAAGCCGCTCAATTAGGGACAGGCATTGTTGCGCAGATAAAAAAGAAACAGCCTGAGTTTCGCGATTTACTGCCCAGCGACAGTTTGATTGACTCGCTTTGCCTTGCTCATGATATTGGCCATCCACCCTATGGGCACGGCGGTGAAGTCGCTCTGAATTACATGATGCGTGACCACGGCGGGTTTGAAGGCAACGCACAGACCTTTCGCATTGTGACGAAATTGGAGCCTTACACCGAACACTTTGGTATGAACTTAACGCGCCGCACACTTTTGGGCTTGGTAAAATACCCTGCACTCATCAGTGAAACCCGTGCCGAAGTGATGCCAAAAAGCGTTTCACACCAGCGTAAACTGCGTGCTCGTGAATGGATGCCAGCCAAAGGGCTCTATAACTGCGATAAAGGCTTATTCGACTGGCTACTAGAACCGTTAAGCGACAATGATAAAGCGCTATTTAGCCAAATGCGCGATGAAAAATTTGCCGCTCATGAGCATAAAAAGACCCGTTATAAATCCATCGACTGCTCAATTATGGAGCTGGCTGATGATATCGCATACGGCGTGCATGATTTGGAAGATGCCTTAGTCCTTAGCATGGTCAATCGCCACCAGTGGATTGAGGGTGCAGCCAGTAAGCTCGCGGAATGTGGCGACCCTTGGTTTGAAAAGCACATTGACTCCATCACGGAAATGCTGTTTTCCGGCACCCATTTTCAGCGTAAAGATGCGATTGGGGGCATGGTCAATGCGCTGCTGACCAGTATTTCGATTAAACCTGTTGATGCGCCATTCGAAAGTGAGCTACTGGCATGGAATGCTTACCTTGAAGCGACGATGGATAAAGCACTGGAGATCCTAAAACACTTCGTCAGTGAGTATGTGATTCAAGTACCGCACGTTCAGGTCGTCGAGTACAAAGGCCAACAAATCATTATGGATATTTTTGAAGCACTGAGTGCCGACCCGGAAAGATTGCTGCCGATACAGACTCGTCAAAAATGGATTGAGCGCAGTGATGAAAGCGCAGGCTACCGCGTTATCGCGGATTACATTTCATCAATGACCGATGGGCATGCACAAAGACTCCATCAACAGTTGTTCTCTTCACATTAAAGAAACCGTCACTCCCCAGTAAGTACTCAAGGGAGTGGCGGCTTATTCGCTGCTTAGCATATCAATCAGACATTGTCGGTCAGCCGTAGTTTTTTTCGAAAACGCCAGGCGGCATCTGCTTGATTTGAAAATCAATCATCTGATTAAACGATTCGATAAGCGGCGAAAAATCTTGTTCTGGCTCTAACAAAGACAAAATGTGATAACCCGCCTCCACCGTAGACAAGCTATTATCACTTGGCGCTTTGCGAATCCGGTAATTCCCTTGCAGATCCTCGGGTAACTTGATTAACGGCAATGAGTGCAGATTGCTTGATAGCAGCCACATTTTGTACGCTTTTTTCCAGGTTCCGTCGAGCAAGATAACACGAACTTTCTCACCATTATTGAGTTTGTCTGCCACTTGGTTGTGGGTCAACGCGCCTTCGCCGGGGTAAAGGATAAAATGGTGGTATTGGTTATCGCTGAGTAGTTGGTTCAGCGCTTCATGCTCAGTGAAATCCTCTCCGACAAAACAGTGACTGTTCTCCAATGAGAGCGTTAATATCCGCGCCGTTCCCATCGGTCTGTTTGTTTCGCTTGGATGCTGTAAGATGACCAACTCAACATTCGATGTTAGTCTTTGTATCCATTTACAAATACAAGCTTTTTGTGATTTTCCACATTGAGAACAGTATCGGGACATAGTGTGCGCTTATTTATTTCGTTAATCGCTATCAGCTTAGTGTGTTTAGGGCTGCAATTTGAGCCGTTGGCATCTTGGGCTGACTGGCATCGCATGTTAATTTTAGATGGTCAGTGGTGGCGAATCCTATCAGGAAATTATACCCACACCAACTTTGCGCATCTTGGGATGAATCTCGCCGCGCTTTGGGTGATCACTTTTATCTTCAAACCTTCTGCAAAATCATTGCTTTTGACATTATCTGCCTTGACGCTGGCGGTCGGGTTATTGAACTTCTTCAGCGACATGCAAAACTACGTCGGACTGTCTGGCGTTCTACACGGGCTATTTGCTTGCTATGCACTTAAAGAAGTGTTGGATGGCAGAAAGAGCAGTTGGCTGTTAGTTCTTGGCGTTATCGCGAAAGTGACGTGGGAGCTTACAATGGGCGCGTCCGAATCTACCAGCGAGTTAATCAATGCACGTGTTGCCGTGGAGTCCCACTTATTTGGTGTCATCAGCGGACTTTTGTTTACAGCGGCTATGCATTACGCACCTCAACTCAACATATTAAAAAAATCTCAGCGTTAATTTCAGTTGATGTTCCTACCTAAAGGGCGCAGAATGGCGCCCTTTTCTCAGTAAGTAAATTGTCTGAGAACATCCCCCCAATTTATACAGAGATCAATTTATGGGTTTTACCTCTTTAGGCCTTTCTGCCCCAATTCTTAAAGCTATTGAAGAACAGGGTTACGACAAACCGTCTCCGATTCAGGAGCAAGCTATCCCAGCCGTATTAGAAGGCAAAGATGTGATGGCAGCAGCGCAGACAGGTACAGGTAAAACCGCAGGCTTTACACTGCCGATTCTTGAGCGCCTCGACAACGGTACTCGCGTAAAAGGCAATCACGTTCGTGCTTTGATCCTAACGCCAACTCGTGAACTCGCGGCTCAGGTTCAAGAGAACGTGTTTAAATACAGCCGTTACCAACGCCTGACCTCTACCGTTGTGTTTGGCGGCGTGAAGATTAACCCACAAATGCTGAAGCTGCGCAAAGGCTGTGACGTATTGGTGGCAACGCCAGGGCGTTTGTTGGATCTTTACCAACAAAATGCGATTAAGTTCGACCAACTTGAAGTGCTGGTTTTGGACGAAGCTGACCGCATGCTAGACATGGGCTTTATCCGCGATATTCGTAAAATCCTTAACTTGCTGCCTGCTAAGCGTCAGAACCTGTTGTTCTCTGCCACCTTCTCAGCCGAGATCCGCGAGTTGGCAAAAGGCTTGGTGAATGATCCTGTAGAAGTATCGGTTAACCCAGAAAACTCCACCGCAGTGACGATTGAACAGTCGATTTACCCAGCAGACAAACGCAAAAAAGCGCCGATGTTGGTAAAACTGATCAAAGATGGCGATTGGAAACAGGTATTGGTTTTCTGCCGCACCAAACACGGTGCGAACCGCTTGGCGTTCTTCCTAGAGAAAGAAGGCATTACTGCCGCACCGATTCACGGTAATAAGAGCCAAGGCGCTCGTACTCGCGCATTGGCCGATTTTAAATCCGGTGACGTTCGCGTTTTGGTTGCTACTGATATCGCCGCGCGTGGTATTGATATTCCTCAGCTGCCTCAAGTGGTGAACTTCGAGTTGCCAAACGTGGCAGAAGATTATGTGCACCGTATTGGTCGTACTGGCCGTGCGGGTGAAGTTGGCAAAGCTATCTCTCTGGTTGAAGCAGACGAAGCTGGCGAGCTATTTGCGATTGAGCGCTTAATTCAACAAGTGCTGCCACGACTTGAGTTAGAAGGCTATAAGCCAGTAAATGAGCTGCCTGAGTCGAAGCTGGACACGCGTCCGATTAAGCCGAAAAAACCTAAGAAACCGAAAAGGCCAAAAACAGACCATGCGGACGGTCAACGCTCTGGCGATAACGCACGCGGCCATAAGCCAGCGGGTAAAAACAAACGTCACTTTGGCCACAACAAAGCCAATAACGATGGTTCAAATAAAGGCAATCAAGGTAAGCGCGGAGAAGCGAAAGCGGGCGCAGCGAAGAAGCCAACTCGCCGACCGTCTAAGCCAAAAGCACCGCGAACCACTGCTTAGCCCAAATAATCTCAGTCTGTAAAAATCAAAAAAGCGCCTATCTTCGGATAGGCGCTTTTGTTTTTAAGTCATTTAAAGCTATGTGAGATTACATAATCGGGCGCTGGCCACGGTCGATCAGTTTCATCAGCACGTTGTCTGCCGCGTCACCAGCAATGCCTGCCAGTTTAGACGCCAGTTTTTTCTTCTCAACGTAATGAATCGCCAGTACGGTTTTGTCTTTACACGCTTCCACGACGATGTCGTCAGAGGTTTTGATTTCGTCAACTAAGCCAAGTTCGTGTGCTTGAGTACCAAACCAGTGTTCACCCGTTGCAACTTTATCGAGATCCAAGGCCGGGCGATGGTCACGGATAAAGTTCTTAAACAAGCCGTGTGTTTCTTCCAGCTCTTCTTTGAACTTCTCACGCGCTTTGTCGGTGTTTTCACCAAACATAGTTAGCGTACGTTTGTACTCGCCTGCGGTTAGCTGTTCAAATTCAATATCGTGCTTTTTCAATAGCTTATTGAAGTTTGGTAGCTGAGCAATTACGCCGATTGAACCAACGATAGCAAATGGTGCAGAGACAATCTTATCTGCGATACATGCCATCATGTAACCACCGCTTGCCGCGACTTTATCCACCGCAATCGTCAACGGAAGACCAGCGGCTTTGATGCGGTCTAGCTGAGAAGACGCCAAGCCGTAGCCGTGAACCATACCGCCGCCAGACTCAAGACGCAGTAGCACTTCATCGCCTTCACGTGCAACCGCTAGGACAGCCGTCACTTCTTCACGTAGCGAGGCCACTTCTTTCGCATCGATACTGCCTTTGAAATCCAACACAAACAGGTGAGGTTCGCGCTGCGCGTCTAGGTCGCCCTCTTTGGACGCCTTCTTCACTTCCTTCTCACGCGCTTTGGCTTTTTCTTTCTCTTGTTTCTTTTCTGCTTTATCACGCGCTTTCAAAAACGCATCGTCATGCAGGTAATGCTCTAGCTGTTCAACGGTGTTTTTGTGTTGCTCTGTCAGGTTCGTAACTTCCAATTCCCCTTTCGCAGCACCACTCTTTCCGCTTACGGCTTTAGCAATCACTAAAATCGCAATTACTGCGACTACAAAAGTCACAATCTTGGCTAAAAACAGCCCATAGTCCAACAAAAATTCCAATGTGATATCCCCTCATATGCGAATTAGTGTATTGTAACCACCTTGTCACGAAGACTTAAAGCAGAACATTACAAAAGGATACACATCGTGGAATATGCTGTTTCTTCAGATGCCCTAAAAGGTAAAGTCATTCTCGTTACTGGTGCTGGTGATGGTATTGGTAAACAAGCCGCTATCTCCTACGCGCAACATGGCGCTACCGTTATCTTGCTAGGCCGCACAGTGAAAAAACTGGAAGCAACCTACGACGAAATCGAAGCCGCTGGTTATCCTCAACCGGCGATTATCCCTCTGGATATGAAAGGCGCAACTAAGCAGAATTACATCGACATGGTCGATACGATCGAAAGTCAGTTTGGTCGTCTTGATGGCGTACTTCACAACGCAGGTCTACTTGGTGTGCTTAGCCCATTTGATCAAATCGGCGAAGATACTTACGACGATATCATGCAAGTGAACGTTAAAGCTCAATTTCTGATGACTCAAGCGGTGCTGCCTCTGCTACATAAGTCGGAAGACGCGCGCATTGTCTTTACCTCATCTACCGTTGGTCACAGTGGCCGCGCTTACTGGGGTACTTACGCGATGTCTAAGTTTGCCACTGAAGGCATGATGCAGATCTTAGCGGATGAACTGAGTGACACTACGATCCGTGTTAACGCGATTAACCCAGGCGGTACGCGTACGGCTATGCGTGCAAAAGCCTACCCTGCTGAAGACGCAGAGCTGCTGAAAACGCCACAGGATATCATGCCACTTTATCTTTACTTGATGGCGCCAGAAGGCAAAGCCGTTAATGGTCAGTGCATCGACGCGCAGCCAAAATAATCGCCATACAGTAAGATTATTTAATATTTAGAATCAACGCCTTGTGAGCTAACTCTCAGCTGACAAGGCGTTTTTTTATCCGTCTGATATACCTACCTCTTGCCGTCGTTCTATAATAATTTATACTGTACAAATATACAGGCATCTTATTATGTATGAATTGATAGAACATCTTAAGCAGAAACAATGGCTTTGGCAGGGTAGCCAAACTCCTAAATCAGAAGAGCACTACTCGACTGGCTACGATCTTCTCGATCGTAAATTACAGGGCGGCTTTCCAAAACATGGCGTAGTCGAGCTACAAACACCACAAGGTATTGGCGAGCTGCGCTTATTGACGCCGCACTTAAAACGCACCAGCCACGAGCGTTTGTCTGTGTTTATTCAGCCTCCGGGCTACCTCTCTGCTGAACAGTTGTCAGCGGAAGGACTCGACGCGAATAAGATCCTATTGATCTACCCAAAAACGGCGAAAGAAGCACTTTGGGCTGCTGAGCAATGTTTAAAAAGCGGCGCGTGCAGCAACGTATTGTTGTGGCAAGCCGACTTGGAAGTTCATCAAGCACGACGCTTACAAGTCGCGAGTGAAACGGGGAATTGCCTCTCTTTTCTCTTCAAAGCCGAGCGAAAGAGTCTGTTTTCTTTGCCTGTCAGTTTGAGCATGACGCTACTGCCCCACGCCTTGGGAGTGGAAGTCACCATCACCAAACGTAAAGGCGGCTGGCCGCACGCCAGTTTTGTGCTCGATATGCGCGCGTTATGGCCATCTTTGACGCTACAGCAGCCAGATCCGGTTGTGATTCCTTTTCCTGCGCGTAAGCAAGGTTAAGCATGCAAGTTTGGATCTATCTTCACTTTCCTGCGTTGCAGCTCGATGCGCTCTATTCCGACGAGTCCGATAAACCTTTGGCTATCGTCGAATCAACACGCTTTAAGGTGGTGCAATGTAATACGCTGGCCGAAAAACAAGGTATTCAGCACGGCATGGGCTTAGGCAGTGCCAGCGCCTTGTGCCACCAGCTTCAAGTTCACCCGTATGATGGGAAGATTGAACAACAAACGCTGCATGATATTGCCCAATGGCTGTATATGGTCACGTCCGATATCGCGTTGTTTCCACCTCAAGGCTTGCTGCTTAAAGCTACGGATATGTTGTCGTTATACGGCGGGTTAGAGACGTACTGGCAACGAGTCTCACAGCACTTAAATCAACTTGGTTTCCGCTATTTTTCTTCGAGCGGCTTTTCCCCTTTTTCGGCCATGTTGTTGGCAAAGTCAGGGCGTGCCTTACTCAGTCAGGATAAGACGAAAATTCGTGACACCATGAACCATTTTCCGCTCACTGCCACCGAACTGGAAGACAAGCATGTTGAAAAGCTGTCACGTGTCGGAGTTAACACGCTACAGGACTTACTCAGCCTGCCGATGCAAGACATTGCCCGCCGCTTTGACATTGAACTGGTGAACTATGTAGGGCGTCTATTAGGGCAATTTAAGCACCCGATTGAGTTTTATCATCCGCCGGAAAAATTCCACAGTTACTTAGAGTTGCTGTTTGATATCGAGAATATTCAATGGCTAGAAAAACCGTTGACCAAACTGCTCGACAAATTGGAGCTGTTTTTAACTCTGCGTAACCAAGTCGCTTATGAGTTAGAGCTCACCCTGCACCAACGAGATTATCCAGACGGCAAGATTCGTTTTACTTCTGCTTGTGGCGACTACTACGCCGAGCGCTGGCTGCGCTTATGCCAGTTGACGATGGAGTCACTCAAGCTGGATGCGCCTGTACACGGCTTGACGCTGAAGTTAATACGCGGTGGTGAACTGGAAGCCACCAGCCAAGATATATTTGCCGGCCACAGAGGTCAGCAAAGTGAATTGGAATTGATTGGTTTATTGCAAGCCAAGCTGGGCAAAGACAGCGTTCGAAAAGTGGCGTTAACTGGCGATCCAAGACCTGAAAAATCGACCCTACTTTGTCAACCGGACTCTTATCAGCCGGGTACGTCCATCCCAATCACGCCACAAGTGAAACGTCTGCGCCCGTTTATGATGCTGCCGACACCAGAACCTTTGGCCGAGCAAATCTCGATCATCCAAGGCCCAGAGCGCTTTGTAACGGGCTGGTGGGACGGCGATGAAATGACGCGTGATTACTTTATCGCCCGCAGTCAAACAGGCCGCTGGCTTTGGGTTTTTAGAAACCAGCAAAGGCAATGGTTTCTGCACGGACTGTTCAGTTAGCGGAGCGCAATAATGAAATACGCCGAACTGTTTTGTCAGACCAACTTTTCTTTTCTCAGCGGAGCATCGCACGCAGAGGAGCTTATCCTGCAAGCAGACTTTCTCCGCTATCACTCATTAGCGATTACCGATGAGTGCTCGGTCGCAGGCGTAGTTCGCGCCTATACCGCGATGAATCAACATCAACTGGCGATCAAGCTGATCATCGGCAGCATGTTTTGGCTCAATCAGGAGTGTCAGGTCGTGCTGCTTTGCCCAAACCGTGAAGCCTATGCCGAGTTATGCCGGATCATCACCAATGCCCGCAGACGTTCAGAAAAAGGCCAATACCAGCTTTCTGAATGGGATTTGATGTCGGTAAAACATTGTTTGTTACTTTGGCTTCCGAGTGACAAACCCAGCGATAGAAAATGGGGACAATGGCTCTCACAGCACCATAATCACCGCCTATGGCTCGGCGTACAGCGCCATTTGGATGCCAAAGACAAAGCCTACTTACAGCATTGTGAGCGTCTTGCGCAGGAGCTTTCTCTGCCTATCACCGCTTGTGGTGGCGTACTGATGCACACTGCCACGCGATTACCTCTGCAGCATGTGCTTACCGCAATCAAGCACGGCAACAGTGTTGACCACATGGGAGCCGACTTACTCACCAATACTGAACGCACTCTGCGCAGTAAAGACAAACTCGCCAAGCTGTTTAAGCCTGAGTGGCTTGACGAAAGTGTGCGTATCGCTGAGCGCTGCCAATTCTGTTTGAGTGAGCTGAAATATGAATACCCAAGCGAGTTAGTCCCAGACGGTGAAACGCCAATGAGCTACCTACGCAAGCTCGTAGAGAAAGGCAAAGCGATTCGTTTTCCAGAGGGAACATCTGCTCTGTTAGAAGGCACCATTCATAAAGAGCTTGAGCTTATTGAGGAGCTGAATTACCCGTTTTACTTTTTGACTATTCACGACATTGTGATGTTCGCCAAGCGAAACCGGATTCTCTACCAAGGACGCGGCTCTGCGGCGAACTCTGTGGTGTGTTACTGCCTTGAGATCACCGCTGTCGACCCACGACAGATCTCGGTGTTGTTTGAACGTTTCATCAGTAAAGAGCGCGATGAGCCGCCGGATATTGATGTCGACTTCGAGCACGAACGCCGCGAAGAAGTGATTCAATACATCTATCAAAAATACGGTCGTGAACGCGCCGCATTAGCTGCGACAGTGATCTCGTATCGCTTTAAAAGCGCGGTACGTGATGTCGGCAAAGCGCTGGGGATAGAAGAAAGCCAACTCGATTACTTTATTAAAAACGTGAACCGCCGCGACCGTTCTCTCGGCTGGCAAGCGCAGATTACCGAGCTTGGCTTAGAACCATCTTCGATGAAGGGCGAGCAGTTTATTTCACTGGTTAACGAAATACTCGGCTTTCCACGTCACCTTTCCCAGCATGTGGGTGGCTTTGTCATTGCCGCTGGGCCACTCTATGAACTAGTACCCGTCGAGAACGCCGCGATGGCAGATCGAACCGTCATCCAATGGGACAAAGACGATTTAGAGAGCTTAAAACTGCTCAAAGTTGATGTCTTGGCACTCGGCATGTTGACCGCTATTCGTAAGTGCTTTGATTTGGTCAAACGACTGCATCACACCGAATTATCCATTGCGGAAATTACCCGCAAGCAGGATGACAAAGACGTATACGGCATGATTCAGAAAGCCGATACCATCGGAGTGTTTCAGATTGAATCGCGCGCACAAATGAGCATGCTGCCAAGGTTAAAACCCAAAACGTACTACGACTTGGTGGTACAAATTGCGATAGTCCGTCCCGGCCCAATCCAAGGCGATATGGTGCATCCGTTTTTAAAACGCCGTGATGGTATCGAACCTGTCACCTACCCTTCTAAAGAAGTTGAAGAGGTGCTCGAGCGCACCATGGGCGTACCTATCTTTCAGGAACAGGTGATCAAACTGGCGATGGTTGCCGCAGGTTTTAGCGGCGGTGAAGCAGACCAACTGCGCCGCGCCATGGCCTCATGGAAGAAAACCGGTGACTTGGTCAAATTTAAGAATAAGCTGATCGACGGCATGCTCAGCCGTGGCTACGAACAAGAGTTTGCCGAGCGGATTTTTGACCAAATTATGGGCTTCGGCGAATACGGTTTTCCTGAGAGTCATTCCGCTTCTTTTGCGGTTCTGGCTTATTGCTCGGCATGGCTGAAATACTATTATCCTGAAGCCTTTTACGCCTCCCTGCTTAATAGCTTACCTATGGGGTTTTACAGCGCCTCACAGTTGGTGCAAGACGCCCGCCGACACAATGTGTTAATACTGCCTATCTGCGTGAACCAGTCTTTACACGATCATCAGGTGGTGCGATGCGGGAAGCAGCTCGCGATTCGTCTTGGCTTTAGACAAGTCAAAGGCTTTAGCCCCGACAGCAGCCGACAACTGATAAAAGCCCGCGCGGGCAAAGGGTTCAGCCATCCCTCGCAACTGAAACATATTGGCCTGAGCCGTCGTGATATTGAACTGCTCGCTTCCGCCGATGCGATGCAATCTATCGCCAATAACCGCTACCAAACTCGCTGGTCGATGATGGATTCGTTATCCGATTTGCCATTATTCAGTCAGGTAGAAGAGCCGGAACCTTATACGGTGCAAGCGCCGTCAGACGTTCAGACCTTATTGGAAGACTACGCCGCAACGGGACTTTCTTTAAATCAGCACCCGATCACTTTGCTCGACCAAGCTGGACAACTCGGCCGTTTTTGCCGTATGCAAGAACTAGTAGAAAAACCGCACCAATCGTTAGTGACAGTAGTTGGCGTCGTGACAGGTAAACAAGCACCGGGTACGGCCGCGGGGGTGACATTTTTCACTCTTGAGGATGATACAGGGAATATGAATGTTGTCGTGTGGCAAGCAACAGCCAGAGCGCAAAAGCAAGCTTATTTGACCGCTAAAGTGTTAATGGTAAAAGGCACCTTAGAGCGTGAAGGCGAAGTCACACACATCATCGCAGGCCGACTGATTGATATGACAAATAAGCTGCAAGGGCTACAAAGTAAATCACGGGATTTTCATTAGTCCTTGGTTCATGAACGATCAAGCTTCATATTCTTATCCGACGGAATAATTGTATTTGTCATTTTAGCTATTAGTCCCCCAACTCGTTTTCGCATATCACGCCTATCCACAATCATATCGAGAGCACCATGCTCTAGGAGAAACTCACTCTGTTGAAAGCTTTCGGGTAACTTTTCTCGAACGGTTTGTTCTATAACACGGCGCCCCGCAAATCCGATTCTTGCCTTGGGCTCTCCAATGTTGATGTCACCTAACATCGCTAAGCTTGCAGAGACTCCACCATAAGTCTGATCTGTCAGTACCGATATATAGGGTAATTTAGCCATTGATAATTGATTCAAAGCAGCACTGGTTTTGGCCATTTGCATCAGAGCCATTAGCGACTCTTGCATTCGAGCACCACCACAAGCAGAAAAGCATACCAATCCACAATTTGAATCTATAGCCGCTTCAACTGCCCGAACGAAACGTGCACCTACAACTGAGCCCATCGAGCCTGCCATAAAAGAGAACTCGAATGCGCAAGCAACCACAGGTAATCCCATCAGTTTTCCTTTCATCACAACTAGCGCATCTTTTTCTCCTGTACTTTTCTGAGCTAGCGCAATGCGTTCCGTATATCGTTTCAGGTCCTTAAAATTCAGCAAATCTTTCGGTTCAAGTTCACTGGCAATTTCAATTCGCTCTCCTTTATCCAAAAAACTGTCTAAGCGTTGGCGTGCTGCTAACCTCATATAATGATCGCATTTTGGACATACCGCTAGACTCTCTTCAAGAGCTACACGGTATAAGACTTGGTCACAAGAGGGGCATTTTGTCCATATTCCCTCTGGGATCGACGCTTTACGCGAATTAATTATATTCTTTTTATCTAATAGCTTTTCTAACCAACTCATGGGAAGCCTTATACAGTACATATATTTAATGATATGCATTGTATAAGCCTGTTTCTGGTAATAAAGTGTTGATTCTTGGTTTGATAATCCCACAATTTGGGACTGAATGAGATGCTTGATAAAATTGATCAACAGTGGTTAAAAAGTTTTCACTGTATCTATGAGAACAACAGCTTTAAACGGGCTGCTGAATTTCTAGGTTTGCCGACGTCAAACGTCAGCCGCCATATCGCTTTGTTGGAAGAAAGACTGAATACACGACTGTTTGACAGGACCACACGCAGAATCACTCCGACAGATGCAGGAGAACATCTTTATTTACGCACACAGCCATTGCTGGACAAGCTTAACGATGCGCTTGAAGAAGTGACTCAGCACTCTCAAGAAGTCATGGGACAACTTAAGGTTTTAATGCCTGACTCGCCCGCGTTAGCCCAAGCAGTGGTTTCTTTTTGTACTCAGCATCCCTCTGTTTCATTATGTTGCGATACAAGCATAAGTCCGAAAGAGGACTTACTTGATGGGTTTGACATCGTTTTGAGCTTTCATCGAGGTAAGCTCGAAGACAATAATTGGGTAGCAAAGGAGATTAAACGCTGGCCAAGTGCAGTTGTAGCATCCCCAAAAATCCTACAGAGCGTTCCCAGACCTTTTCAGATTACGGATTTGAAACATATTCCATGTATCAGTAGTTTTACCGCCATAAATGGAACTCCGTGGATATTCAAAAATGCTAAGGGTGAACTTATTACTCAAAAAGTACACTCTTCCTTTAAAGTAAACAGCGGGCATCTTGCCAAAATAGGGGCTGAATCTGGTTTAGGTCTTGCGATACTACCTATAGAGTTTTGCCAAGCTGAGATATGTTCAGGCACTTTGGAGGTGGTCGAGATGGAGTATCGGCCTGATGATTTGGTGCTGTATGCTTTTTATTCTTCGAGGAAGCATTTGGCTAAAAAAATTCCAATATTCATTGAACATTTAAAGCACCAAGAAAATATAGTCAATTGAGCCTGATATACCATTAGAAATACTAAGGTAAGCTGACACTACCAAAACATGTGTATACTCCTTTTCCGGTTTGGAATGGAACTAAACAATTTACTTCTTTGCGACTACCAATAATCACACCAAGTAAATTAGCGTGGCAGCAAATACAACAAAGGGAGCCTAATCGCTCCCTTCTCTTCTTTTGATTGGTACTTACTTGTTTAGTACGTCTCGTAGTCGGTCTTGTGCCACTTGCACTAATAAATCTGGCTGGAACTTGGAGATGAATCGGTCACAGCCGACCTTCTTCACCATCGCCTCATTAAAGCTGCCACTCAAAGACGTATTCAGAGTAATAAACAGATCTTTCATACGTGGGTCGTTACGAACTTCATAAGTCAGCTTATAACCATCCATCTCCGGCATTTCTGCATCCGTGATCATCATCAGCAGTTCATTTTCTACATCTTTACCACTGTCACACCAAGATTGCAGCGTTCGGAATGCTTCTAGTCCATCGCGACACTCGATAATATTCAAACCCAACTGCGAAAGCGTGCCTTTGATCTGCGCACGTGCGGTTGACGAGTCATCAACAATCAGCACGTTGCGACCAACCATTTGCCCAGCTAGCTCTTCATCAAGTACACCTTCAGAGATCGACACATCATAATCAATGATTTCCGCTAAGACCTTTTCTACATCAATAATTTCAACGATCTCTTGTGTCTCACCATCCGTCATTTTGGTGATCGCAGTTAGGTATGTAGAGCGCCCCGCTGTTTTTGGTGGCGGCTGGATTTCCGTCCATGCAGTATTGACTATGTTACGTACTTGACCGACTAAAAAGCCCTGAACAGTGCGGTTGTACTCGGTAATGATCAAGTTTTGCTCTTGGTTTTCCAGACGTGATGGTGGGAAACCAATCGCGCTGCGTAAATCAATCACTGGTACAGAAACACCACGTAAAGAGGCTACGCCTTTAATATTGTGGTGTGAGCCCGGCATTTTAGTAAGAGGTGGCACTTTAATCACCTCACGTACCTTAAATACGTTAATGGCAAAGACTTGTCTGCTGTTAAGACTAAATAGCAACAACTCTAAGCGGTTTTCACCAACCAGATTGGTTCGCTGATCGACCGTATTTAAAACTCCAGACATACTGCTTCTCTAACAATGGGTTACAAACTGAATAAGATTAACCAAAGACTAAAACAAAAACTAATACCAAAGCCAATAAATTTTATCTCGATCCTCTGAAGACGCCGAATTAGAGAGCGGCGTCAACACAATCACAATACAACTTGGTATAGATAAAGCTATCAATATCATGTTGCATGTTATCAACATGATATTGAATTCGCTATGAAGAAAAGATAATTAGGGGAGTCAGATTAGCCTTCGATGACTTTCATCAAGAGCAAACCATCATATAAAGCTTGCTTAATCAAAGCCGCGCCCGGCATAGTGGCTTGCTTGTAGAAACGAGATTCCACCAGCTCAAGATCGCGGTGGTAAACAGGTAAACTCTGCTCTTCGATACATTTTTGAATCGCAGGATACAGGACCTCTTTCGCTTGGTTGATTGCCCCACCAATCAAAATTTTCTCTGGGTTAAACAGGTTAATCACGATAGAGATGGCTGAGCCCAAGTAACGTCCAAGCTTTTCAATCACATCAACCGCTAACGGGTCGCCATTTTCTGCCGCTTCACAAATGTCTTCTACTGAGATTTCTTCGAGCTCAGATAACGATGAAGCTTCGCCGTTTTCAATACGCGCTGAGACTTCGTCCCGAATCGCCTGCGAACTTGCGACCGTTTCAAGACAACCGCGATTACCGCAATGACATAACTTTCCGTTGGGATCGATTTGAATATGCCCAAGCTCACCAATGTTACCGTGACGGCCTTGCAGAACTCGACCATCGAGTACAATCCCGGCACCTACCCCGTGATGGATAGAAATAAGAACTGAGTTTTCATTCTCTTTAGAGTGACCAAACAGCTTCTCTGCCAATGCCCATGCACGTGTATCATTCGCAATAAAAACCGGGAGACCTGTCGCTTTAAAGATTTCTGGTCCGAGAGCTAAGTTCTCAACATTGTAGTGCGGCATCTGCAGTACTACGCCCTGTTCAGAATTCACCAGACCTGGCAGCGTCAGTGCAATACTAGTGACTCGATCAAGTTGGTCTGCGTACGTTTGGAAAAACTCATCGATTTCGTGCAGCAGGCGAGCCAGTACGTCTTCTTGATCAATTTCATGAATGTCTATCTTTGTATCGATCAGTACATCCCCACCTAGCTCATGTAGAGCGATAGTGAGGTAACCGCGACCTAAACGCATCGAAAGAAACTGCCAGCCTTCGTTATTCACTTGTAGGCCCACCGCAGGACGACCACGACTGATCGCTTCCTGAACCGTCGTTTCATGAATTAAGTGCGCTTCAATCAGTTCTCGAGTGATTTTGGTAATGCTTGCTGGTGCAAGTTCACTTTCTTTAGACAAATCAATGCGGGAAATAGGGCCTTTTTGATCAATGAGTTTATATACACGGCCAGCATTGACCTGCTTGATATGATCAATATGGCCAGGTTGAGCCATGTACATAGGATGCTCCGAATATCAACAACCGGCTAATTTTTTTACTTTGCGAAGTAATTGTGAAGAGCTTTGATACACAGCCGTGACAAGTGTCACGTATAAACATGATTCTTTGTGTAGTTCATCAAATCGTACTGCCTTTGTCACATTTAGTTCTCTATTTTTTTGCGTTAATAAATATCTGTTTTTGCCACCAGACTACACTCATAACTAATCACGCTTTGATAGTTCAAGGAGCTAAGAATGACCTCACCTCTAAGAAGAACAAAAATTGTCGCTACGCTAGGACCATCAACCGATAAACCTGGCGTACTTGAAGCCATGATCGAAGCTGGTGTCAACGTTGTTCGGATGAACTTCTCTCACGGGAAAGCTGACGACCACCGACAAAGAGCAACTCGTGTGCGTAATATTGCCGCGAAACTCGGAACTCACGTGGCTATCTTGGGCGATCTGCAAGGGCCTAAAATTCGAGTATCCACTTTTAAAGAAGGAAAAGTCGAACTTAATGTCGGTGATAACTTCATTCTAGATAGTGCACTAGCACCCGAGCAAGGCACCAAAGACTCTGTCGGTCTAGATTACAAAGCGCTGCCTCAAGATGTCTCTAGTGGCGATATCTTGCTACTCGATGATGGCCGCGTCCAATTGCAGGTCATTGGGGTAAACAACACTGAAGTGAGAACACGAGTTCTGATCGGTGGGATACTATCAAACAACAAAGGAATCAATAAAAAAGGCGGCGGCCTGTCTGCGGATGCACTGACTGAGAAAGACAAGAACGACATCAAACTCGCCTCTGAGCTAAAAGTGGATTATTTGGCTGTCTCCTTCCCTCGTAATGGCGAAGATATGAAACACGCCCGTCGACTCGCGAGAGATGCAGGCTTAACAACTCGCTTAGTAGCAAAAGTGGAGCGTGCCGAGACTGTCGCCAACGAGGAGAATATTGACGACATCATTTTGGCGTCAGATGCGGTGATGGTTGCTCGGGGCGATCTGGGTGTGGAGATTGGTGATGCTGAACTTGTGGGCGTGCAGAAGCAATTAATTCGACGAGCCAGAAGCTTGAATCGAACCGTGATTACCGCCACTCAAATGATGGAATCAATGGTTGAAAACCCAATGCCAACACGTGCAGAGGTCATGGACGTAGCGAATGCGGTACTGGATGGAACGGATGCGGTAATGCTATCAGGGGAAACTGCTGCTGGTAAATACCCGGTAGAAACCGTGCGCTCTATGTCTGACGTTTGTCTTGGCGCGGAAAAAATGGCCGCAATTAATCGCTCCGGATACCGCTTGGATTCGATCTTTGATAACAGTGAAGAAACCATTGCCATGTCGACCATGTATGCTGCAAACCACATGAAAGGCATCAAAGGTATTATCACTCTCACGGAGTCAGGGCGAACTGCGCTGATGACCTCACGTTTAAGTTCGGGTTTACCTATTTTTGCGCTCTCACGCAATGAAAGCACGTTAAATCTGACTGCTTTGTATCGTGGCGTTTTCCCTGTATTTTTCGAAACCAAAGCCCAAACTGGCCTTGAAACGGCGCAAGATGCCGTCGCTACCCTCAAACGACGAGGACTACTTAATGATGGTGACCTCATCATCATTACCCAAGGTGATGTCATGGATATCGTAGGCTCAACCAACTGCATGCGAATCTTGTCTGCGTAAGTAAGATACGCAGCTAAGACACCTAGATAAGATGCAGAAGCAAGATATAGGGAGCTAGCACCGCTCCCTATTTTGCTAGGTTAATCAGGTTCGGGACATTGGTGGCGTACATATCAACAAAACGATAGCCTGCGTCCAAGCCGACGTGATAATCGTGTACAAGGTCCTCTTTTTCGCTCATCAGTGAGCTCGAACGCAGCGGCTTGTCGGGTTTTATCTGGACGATAAAGCAATCGTCTGGTGGTGAGTGCAAAAAGTTCTGCGTCAAGGCGTACGTTTGATAGTGAACCATCAGCATGTCTGCCAATCCTGAGTCAAACTTTTCACCTAACAGGTGACTCAGTCTATAGATATCGTCAGCACCAAATAACCAACGACCACCATTTAGCAATTCTACGTTATGATGATTCATTTTCTGCAACCTGGATTGCATCGCTCTTTCATTCAAAAATGCATTCCAGTCGCTCTTCCACTGAGATAACTTAAGTTGCCACTGGTCTTGAAGAGAGTTAAATGAGTCTCGAAACCACTCAATATGATCCTCTTGTGGGACAACATCTTCTTCGGGAAGAAGGTCTTCCCCTTCCGTTCGAATAACAACAATACAGCGCGCTGTTTTACGCCACGCTTCTTGAACCGGAATGGAAGCCGAAACGCCTCCATCAATATACGTACCATGTTCAAATTCAATGGCTTGATGATACAGCCTTGGAATCGCACAAGTGGCAATCAGCACTTTCTTCCAGTCATGCGATAGCATCGGTAAGTAGTGATCCATGAGCCTTTTTGTGTCTGTCACCGCGGCATACGCTTCTCTATTACCAAGGACTCGCCTACCGAGATCAATATCCAGTCTATAGGGATAATCTGTAATTTTGTCCATAGCCCAGTCCAAGCCTAAGAATTGTCGCTTACGAATGTAACTGAACAGATGGAAAAACTCAGGAGTCGTTGTCAGGTCTAATATGAAGGATTTGCCAATCCCACGCTGACGACATAGGAAAGCGCTGAGATTAAGTGCGCCTGCAGACGTACCGTAAAAGGCATCAAAAGGGTCAAAGTTGGAGAGTATGAAAGCATCAAGTACTCCGGCTGTAAAAATCCCTCTTTGGCCGCCTCCTTGAGCCACCAAAGCATTTTTACCGCCAGTGTACTTCTTAAATCTATCAGTATCTAATTGTACAGCAGCGTTTGTCACGACACCGCTATTTGTCGTGTAAATGTCCTTAAGCAGATGTGATTGCAATTAAGCCAAATCCAATAATCGCAGTGAAAACAACTGCTACAATCGTCAATGCAAATTTAAAATCGTATTCCATACAACCTCTCACAAAGTAACAAAGAAATAACATCAATAATAAACATGCTTAGAATATAACAATTTCCCGTACATAATTATGGCGTTACTATCACAATTAGTAGGTCTACTTATTAAAGTTAGGAGATGCACATTGAAACATCCAGCGAAATTCGTTCTGATGACTCTTCTAGTGAGCATAAACTCGCCAGTACTAGCGAAGGTATCCATTAGCCCATGGATCGGATACACCTCTGGTGGCAGTGTTGAGGACCAAAATGACAATCGTTTTGATTTGAAAGCCAAATCCACGTTCGCCCTGAGTATCGAAACTGACCTTGAACCGGGCCGGATTGGATTGTTCTACCACACGGAGTCCACAACGGTAGATGAACTAGACATCGATGCTGATCTTCATTACCTACTCTTCCAAAGCAGTATCTACTATCCGCTTGGTAATAATGTCGCGCCATATTTAGGCATTGGCGTGGGCGCATCATACATAGATGCCGATTGGGTGAAAGATGAGTTGGGGTTCTCTGCTTCTATATTCAGCGGTATTGAATATCATCTATCAGATTCACTCACACTCAACACTCAACTTCGGTGGCTCGGCACTGTAGTAGACAATGATACTTCTGGTGTTTGTCAGTTATCCGCACAACGTTCAGAATCATGCGTTATCCGATTTGATACATCGTGGATGAATCAATTTTCTGCCAATGCTGGGATAACGTTGAGATTCTAGGTTTACGTTCGAGAAGAAAGAAAAAGGCAGCCACTGCTGCCCGATACATCAATTAGAAAGAGTATGTTACACCTAACGCCGCACCAATCTGTAGCTCGGGACTCGATTCCAAATCTAACTCAGGTTGAACTTGACCATATACATTCCACCCTTGGCCTATCGACCAATCAACGCCAAGTGGGACTCGTGGTCCAAACTCGTCGTCATCCCAGTTCACCCAACCACCAAGGCCAACATACCAAGTGAGTGGCGTATTGGCATCAAAACTTCCCTTTTTCATTAGAAAATCAAACGCACCGCCTTCATTACCTAAAGTAAAACGATATTGATCATCAAATTCCAATACCGCACTTAAGCCTTGATCCCAGGCCATACCCACATCCAGCCCCTGAGGCATGGTATTTTCCGCTAAAGTAGGTAAAGAATTCAGAGTCAAAAGCGAACACAGTGTTGCAGGCACGATTATTTTTTTCATTTCAGTCTCCTGTTACAACGCAAATCTAATCTCTTAAAACTAGCAATATTCGCTACGGTAGGATGTCAGGAACAAGTCAACGTTTGGACAACGAAAATCTAACACTTTACCAACTAATTAAATGACCATTCTATAAATTATAATACTCATTCTTGTGCGATGTATTTATTGCAAGCTTAAAATACAAAAAGGAGACCGAAGCCTCCTTTGTAATGCAAGAATGGAAAGATTAACCGTGGTTACGGATCCACTCATCCATTTCAGTTTTAAGGTTGTCAGACTTAGTACCAAAGATAGCCTGAACACCGCCCGATACAACAACAACACCTGCCGCACCTAGCTTCTTAAGCTTGTCTTGATCGACAACCTCAGTATCAGCCACAGAAACACGTAGACGAGTGATACATGCGTCTAGGTTTGTGATGTTAGCTTTGCCGCCGAATGCTGCCACTAATTCACCAGCCAGTTCAGTACCTTCTGCTACGCTTTCGTCTTCGCTCTCGTCTTCACGACCAGGCGTTTTTAGATCCATAGCGCGGATAACGAAAGTAAATACAACGTAGTAAAGTACGGCATAAGCGATACCAAGACCAACGAGAAGTAGCATATTCTCAGCACGTGGAGATTGAACTACAAAGTCAATAAAACCGTTAGAGAATGTATGACCGTGAACAACACCTAGCGCGTTAGTTAATACGTAAGCTAGACCTGCAAGCACTGCGTGAATCGCGTAAAGAACAGGCGCAATGAATAGGAAAGAGAATTCGATTGGCTCTGTAATACCAGTTAGGAATGAAGTCAAAGCCGCTGATGCCATGATACCCATGACCTTCGCACGGTTCTCTGGTTTAGCACAATGCGCAATAGCAAACGCTGCTGCTGGTAGGCCGAACATCTTAAATAGGTAACCACCCGCTAGCTGACCAAAACCGTTACCCGCAGCGCGAGAAGCGTCATCAGCGGTTAGGAAACAAGTCATGATACCGTGTACAGTTTCACCATTACCATTCACACAAGTACCTGCTTCATAGAAGAATGGTACGTTCCAGATGTGGTGCAGACC
The DNA here is from genome assembly GCF_024582835.1 of Vibrio japonicus. Lineage (NCBI taxonomy): Bacteria > Pseudomonadati > Pseudomonadota > Gammaproteobacteria > Vibrionales > Vibrionaceae > Vibrio > Vibrio japonicus. The sequence goes on along the minus strand of NZ_CP102096.1, from coordinate 959,156 downwards.
GAATGGGATCAATGAGCGCTCAACAACGCCGTAGATACCGAATGCTGCTACTGGGTTTTGGTGCGCTGCCCAGTCAGAGAAAGAACGGATCAGTTCACCTACTGGTGGCCAAATAAATGACAGTACAACACCAAGAAGAATAGATAGGAAGCCAGTGATGATTGGTACTGCACGCTTACCCGCAAAGAAGCCTAGGTAATCTGGTAGCTGAATTTTGTAGAAACGGTTGAATGACCAAGCTGCCACACCACCCGCTAAGATACCGCCTAATACACCAGTATCAATTTTGTCAGCACCCATAGCAGCCGCCATGACTTTTAGCGTTGCAACCATGATGCCGTAACCAACGATGGCCGATAGACCAGATACACCGTCGTTATTCGTAAAACCAAGGGCGACACCTACTGCAAATAGAAGTGCCATTTGGCCAAATACAGAGCCACCCGCTTGCTCCATTAGATTCGAAACGATATCTGGCAACCAGCTAAAGTTAGCAGCGCCGACACCCAGCAAAATACCTGCAACAGGTAGAACTGATACTGGAAGCATCAGAGCCTTACCTACTTTCTGCAGGTTTGCAAAAGCGTTCTTAAACATGTTTATGCTCCTGAAAAGTTTATTAGTATTCTCGGGCTCTAACGGCACACCCCCGTAGCCTAAATGTTAGCACCCAGCAAAAATGTAACCACATATGTAGTATATTTTACGGCTCTAAATATATATTGATGCTAAACAGGGTTACCAGTGACTTACGAAATTTAGTTTCAAACTAATAGATAGATCACAGTTAAAATTGGACAAAACAGGCCCAAAACAACAAATAACTAATTGTTTTAAAACAACAAATAAGTCACACCTATTAATTTCAATGAGTGAATAAAATAGAGCGCATTGTTATTTCGTGTAACAAAATTACAATGTGGGAATTTTTAATCAATAAAACGAATAATAAAAGAAAGGAAGTTGACGTAATGGTTTACATAGATCGTTAGGGAATAAAAAAGGAGCAAACGCCCCTTTTTTACTCTATTTATATTTTATGCTTCAAAAAAAGTCGCCTGAAGTTTTCGCTCGTTTTTTCTCCAACCTCATTTAAAGAGACCCCTTTCAATTGAGCGATATACGCTGCAACTTCAACAACATAAGCAGGTTGGTTCTGCTTACCACGATGTGGAACGGGCGCTAGGTATGGGGAATCGGTCTCAATGAGTAACCGTTCCAGCGGGAGTGCCTTAACGACGTCTTTCAATTCCGTTGCTTGCCTGAATGTGACAATGCCAGAAATAGAAATGTAAAAGCCTAAATCCATAGCCGCTTCAGCAAAAGGTAAGTCCTCTGTAAAACAATGGATCACACCGCCACACTTCTGAGCATGCCCATTTTTGAGAATGTCTAACGTGTCTTGCCTTGCATTTCGAGTGTGGATAATCAGAGGCTTATCTAGGTTGACCGCAAGATCAACTTGCTGCTCAAATCTCAGTTTCTGTAGCTCAGCGGTTTCAGGCTGATAGTGGTAGTCCAAGCCTGTCTCTCCAACAGCGACAACTCGGTGGTGAGCCGCATACTCTTGAAGCTTTTCCAAAGAGAAGTCACTTTCTACGTCTAAAGGATGTACTCCACATGATGCATAAACATTCTCATAGGGTTCAATCATCTCAAGCATGCCAGGGAAAGAATCCAACGTCACACCTACTGAAAGCAAGTCAGTCACATTCGCAGCTTTGGCTTTAGCGATCACATCTTCTATACCGCTATGCAGTTCCTGATAATCTAATTTGTCCAGATGACAATGAGAGTCTACAAACATGATTCCTCTTTAAATTTAAATAACCAGTCTAGAACTAACAGTTCACTATTTAGGCCTGGGTGTTCTCTTAATTGTTCAATCAACGCACTCAAATTGATTGTCTGCTGATAAAGTACATCGTAGCTCAGACACTGTGCGAGTGCGCTGGAACCGGGCGTGAAAAATGGTGCACTTACGCCAAAATGAACCTTTTGCGCATCGGTCAGTAAATACCAGACCCACTGTAAGTAGCAATGAGGATTTGCAGCCAACTCTTTTGCCAGCTTAAGAACATCTCCCTGCCCTTTGAGTATCTCAAGCAATTGATGTTCTAGCTTCTGGTAACTTGCAACATTTCCTTGCTCTACGAAGTCTAAAGTCTTCAATGGGGCGTTATTGTTGATGTGCGAAGCGTAAGCCGGTATACCATCAACACCTTGCTGAGATAACCAACTTGCTACTACAGATGAATCAGGATTAGAAACGACCCATTGCTGACAACGGCTGACAATAGTTGGCAACAGCAAATTAGCGCGATGAGTCACAAGCAAAAAAAGACAATTACCAGAAGGCTCTTCGAGTGTTTTCAGCAATGCGTTAGCCGCTGATTCATTCATTGATTCTGCGGGTTCTATGATGAAAAGACGCAAACCTGCTAATTGAGAAGATTCTTGAGCCAGACGATTACAATGTCGGATCTGATCAACCGAGATCGCTTTGCCCTCTTTTTCTGGCTTGATCACATGGTAATCTGGGTGGCTACCAGAGCTCATAAGCTGGCAGCTATGGCAAAAGCCGCATGCCTCTGTAGTATAATTGCTACACATCACAGCACGGGAAAACAGTTCAACGAGTCGCTCTGCACCTAGCCCATCTTCGACTGAAAGGATAGAAGCGTTGGAAAACCTATCCGCTTCTAGGCTGTCTTGCCACTCCTTCCAGACTCCCTCTAACCAAGGATAAAGCTGAGCCATCTCTACACGTCCAACCACGACTCTAGAGCAGATTTTATATCCGCCGCGACTTGCTCGATCGCCTGATCAGCGTTAATGATGATAACGCTATCGTCTTGATTCGCCAGCTCTAAATACCTTGCTCTCGTTCGATCAAAAAAACTCATGTCCATCTTTTCAATTCTGTCGAGTTCACCACGCCCACGTGCTCGCTCTAGGCCAACACGAGGATCAATGTCCAGATAAAGCGTCAAATCGGGTTTAAAATCACCCAACGTTGTTTCTTTTAACGTCAGCATCGTTTCTTTAGCGATTTGACGACCACCACCTTGATAAGCCTGAGAAGACATATCGTGACGATCACCCACAACCCAAACGCCACTGTTAAGTGCAGGCTTAATCACATTTTCAACTAATTGAACACGGGCAGCGTACATGAGCAAAAGCTCGGTTATGTCGTGAAGTTGCTCACCTTCATGCTCTTGCTTTACTAAGGTTCTTAGCTTTTCAGCTAGTGCGGTACCACCCGGCTCGCGAGTGTTTTTGATCTCTTCAATACCCGCTTGTTTGAGTGTGTCCAGTACCGCATTGATTGCCGTACTTTTACCAGCACCTTCTAGACCTTCTACGACGACGAATTTAGCTTGTTTCATTTGTTACTTCTTAACTGTTTTAAATAGGCACGTACTGCTCGGTTATGTTCAGCGAGTGACTTAGAAAATACGTGTCCGCCTTTGCCACTTGCGACAAAGTATAAGTATGTACTGTCTTCTGGGTTCAATGCGGCTGTGATAGACGCTTCACCAGGCATCGCAATTGGTGTCGGTGGCAAACCAGAGATCACATAGGTATTGTACGGCGTAGGAGTACGTAGGTCTTTCTTGCGAATATTACCATCGTATTTGTCTCCCATTCCGTAGATAACGGTTGGATCCGTTTGTAACCTCATGCGCTTATTGAGTCGATTCACAAACACAGAAGCAACGCGCTCTCGCTCTTCTTCCACTGCCGTTTCTTTCTCAATAATAGAGGCCAAAATCAAGGCTTCGTATGGCGTTTTTAGCGGAAGCTTATCTTGTCTCTGTTCCCATTGTTGATCCAAGATTTGCTGCAGCTTACTTGAGGCTCTTTTCAATATATCTAGATCAGATGTTCCAAGCGTATAGTGATAAGTTTCCGCAAGCAGTAAACCTTCTAATTTTTCGTATTCCAGTCCAAGTTGCTTAGCAATATCTGCTTCACTTAAACCCGTGATTTTATGCTCAAGATGAGATGCTTGAATCAGCGCTTCTCGCCACTCTTTGAAGGTTGAACCTTCCACAAAGGTGATTGAAAACTGGTGTTCTTTACCTGATTTGAATAGCTCTAATACCTGAGAGAGATTCAAGCCAGGCTCGAGCAGATAGGTGCCCGCTTTTAGCTGAGTCAACTCCGGATGAAACCGTCTTACGAGCTGAGAGACTTCACTTGAATTGATAAGCCCTTGCTCAGTGAGCTCAGCCAATACACGGCTAAAACTGGTGCCTGATTTTAGTGTAAAAATGTACTCTTGCTTTACTTGTACTGGCTGAGTGACGTATTGCTCAACCTGCTTGGTAACATAAACATAGCCTGCTGCCGCTGCAACGGCGGCCAGTAGCAGAAACAAAGTGATCTTTTTAATCACGAGACGGGGTTCTCCTGAATTCTTCTAGTTATTTGTCCAATTGAATAACGTTGTTTGCCAATCGCCGTAACTGGCGCGATACCTAATATCGAGTTAGTCACAAAAACTTCTTCCGCGGTAAGCAGCTCTCCGAGCTTAAACTCCCCTTCATAAACCTTTAGGTCTAAGTTAGAGGCTCGCTCTAGCACAACTCGGCGCATCACGCCTGCAACACCCGCTTTTGAAAGTTTTGGCGTATAAAGATTTCCGTCAATGCACCAGAAAACGTTCGCCATCGTGGTTTCCACCACGTTACCGTCGTAATCTAACGCAATGCCGTCACTGAATCCTTGCTGCTCAATATCTGCTTTTAACAATACCTGTTCGAGTCGGTTATTATGTTTATGGCCAGCCAGCATTGGGTTAATTCCCAACTTTTTCTGACAAATGCCAAGCTCGATCCCTTCGCGGGACCATTGGTCATAATGAACAGGAAATTGAAAGGCGCTAATAGTAACATTGGGTGAGGTCACTTGAGTAGGGCTATATCCCCTTCCGCCTTCACCTCGGCTAATATGAAGCTTAACGCCCGCTTTTCCTTTGCTTTCTATAGCCTTAGCCAGCCACATCTCGATCATTTGCCAATCGGGTATTTCTATCCCCAGGGCACACAAACAACTTTCCATTCTTTCAATATGTTTATGCCAGTGCTCAATTTTGCCGTCTACAGTAAGCATGGTTGTAAAGCAACCATCACCATAATGAAAGGAACGGTCACTCAAAGATACCGAATCGGTTAATTGTCCATTTAGCCAGTACACTTTTTAATATCCACGTAAAATAACAAAACGGCTTAATGCCGAAGCATTAAGCCGTTTTAACATATTTCGTTGCGTGACTCTTTAGATCTTTTTAAATACTAGAGAGCCGTTCGTGCCACCAAAGCCGAAAGAGTTACAGATTGCATACTCCATATCTACTTTCTGAGCAGTGTGTGGTACTAGGTCGATGTCATCAAGACCTTCGTCACGGTTGTCTAGGTTGATCGTTGGTGGAACGATTTGGTCAACAAGAGACAATACAGTGATGATTGCTTCAACAGAACCTGCTGCACCTAGTAGGTGACCAGTCATAGACTTCGTTGAAGAAACTTTCACTTGTTTCGCACCTTCTTCACCTAGAGCACGACGTACGCCTTTAATTTCAGCAACATCACCAGCTGGTGTTGAAGTACCGTGAGCATTCACGTAACCAACTTGAGTACCAGTAATGCCAGCGTCACGCATCGCAGCTTCCATCGCCAACGCGCCGCCTGAACCGTCTTCACTTGGTGAAGTCATGTGGTAAGCGTCACCAGACATACCGAAACCAACGATTTCAGCATAAATCTTAGCGCCACGAGCTTTTGCGTGCTCATACTCTTCAAGAACCATGATGCCCGCGCCATCACCCAGAACAAAACCGTCACGGTCTTTGTCCCATGGACGAGAAGCTTTCTGTGGTTCATCGTTACGTGTAGACAGCGCTTTTGCCGCACCAAAGCCAGCCATACCTAGTGGCGTTGACGCTTTTTCAGCACCGCCTGCAACCATTGCTTCCGCATCTCCGTATGCAATCATACGAGCTGCGTGACCAATGTTGTGAAGGCCAGTTGTACACGCCGTCGAGATCGCGATATTTGGACCGCGTAGACCACGCATAATAGATAAGTTACCTGCAACCATGTTTACGATGGTAGATGGAACGAAAAATGGGCTAACTTTACGAGGGCCTTTATCGACAAGAGCTGTATGCCCTGTTTCGATAAGGTCTAGACCGCCGATGCCTGAGCCAATCGCTACACCGACACGAGCTGCGTTTTCTTCGGTGATTTGTAAACCAGAGTCGTCTAAAGCTTGAATACCAGCTGCAATGCCGTACTGGATAAATAGATCCATTTTACGGGCATCTTTTTTAGACATGTACTCTGTGCAATCGAAATCTTTGATGAGGCCTGCAAAGCGAGTAGAGAAATTTTCCGTATCAAAGTGCTCGATATTCACGATACCACTTTGACCTTCAAGCAGGGCTTTCCAAGATGATTCTACAGTGTTGCCTACCGGTGACAACATACCCATGCCAGTGACAACAACACGACGCTTGGACACGATTTTACTCTCCGGAATTGAAATGATTCTATGAAAGGATAGAAGAGTTTAAAAACTCAGGCGGCCAGAAGGCCGCCTGGGGGAGATATTACTGAGCGCTGTTCACGTAGTCGATAGCAGCTTGAACAGTAGTGATCTTCTCAGCTTCTTCGTCTGGAATCTCAGTGTCGAATTCTTCTTCTAGAGCCATTACTAGTTCAACAGTGTCTAGAGAATCAGCACCTAGATCATCAACGAATGAAGCTTCGTTTTTAACTTCAGCTTCGTCTACACCTAGTTGTTCAACAATGATTTTCTTTACGCGTTCTTCGATGTTGCTCATTTTTTCTTTTCCTTTACAGATTTCGCCTAATGCGATGATTCCGTAGTTTATTCGAACTATTGAAAGTTGCAAGAGGGTCCTTGCTGGTCAAACCACAATTTTAGCGAATTTAACCGAAATTCAATACATTTTTGACCTATATCATGCACAAATCTTGCGCAAGTTAATGTCATTTATCACCAAATATAGGACATTTTAGTGACAATCCATAGTAGGATCGATGACATTACGAGTGAACTGACCAATTATGCAGGTTTTTGGGCGCACCTTCACGAAAAAGTGCACCTTTTCTGCTTATTCAGCCAATTACACCATGTACATACCGCCATTTACATGCAAAGTTTCGCCTGTAATGTATGCCGCTTCTGGAGAAGCTAGGAACACAACAGCCGAAGCAATTTCGCGTGGGTCACCAAGACGACCAGCAGGAACGTTTGCTAGTGTTGCCGCACGTTGGTCATCATTTAGTGCTTTAGTCATGTCAGTTTCGATGAAACCTGGTGCAACAGTATTCACTGTAACACCACGAGACGCAACTTCACGAGCCATAGACTTAGTGAAACCAATCACACCCGCTTTTGCTGCAGCGTAGTTTGCCTGACCAGCGTTACCCATAGTACCAACAACAGAACCTACGTTGATGATGCGACCTGCGCGCTTTTTCATCATGCCGCGAAGTACAGCTTTAGACATGCGGTAGATAGGCGTCAAGTTAGTGTTGATGATATCGTTCCATTCGTCATCCTTCATACGCATTAGAAGGTTATCGCGTGTGATACCTGCGTTGTTTACTAGGATATCGATAGCACCAAACTCATCGTTGATAGTTTTAAGTGTCGCTTCGATTGACTCTACGTCTGTTACGTTCAGTGCTAGGCCTTTGCCGTTCTCACCTAGGTATTCACTGATCGCTGCAGCACCACCTTCCGATGTCGCTGTACCGATTACTGTCGCGCCACGCTCAACAAGAAGCTCAGCGATAGCACGGCCGATACCGCGGCTTGCACCAGTAACTAGGGCAACTTTGCCTTCTAGATTCATCATGATTATTGTTCCTTAGAGTTTACTTAGCGGCATCTAGCGATGCAGTGTCGTTCACTGCTGCGCCACTTAGTGTCTTCACAATACGTTTTGTTAGTCCAGTGAGTACTTTACCTGGACCAAGCTCTAGTAGTTTTTCAACGCCTTGCTCGCTCATTAGCTGAACGCTCTCAGTCCAACGAACTGGGCTGTATAGCTGACGTACTAGCGCATCTTTAATTTTTGCAGGATCTGTTTCAGCAGCCACATCAACGTTGTTAATAACAGGAAGCTGAGGTGCATTGAATTGAATCTCTTCAAGTGCAACAGCTAGCTTGTCTGCTGCTGGTTTCATTAGTGCACAATGAGACGGAACCGAAACAGGAAGTGGAAGAGCACGTTTTGCGCCTGCTTCTTTACATAGTACGCCAGCACGCTCTACTGCATCTTTGCTACCCGCGATAACCACTTGGCCTGGTGAGTTGAAGTTTACTGGTGAAACAACTTCACCCTGCGCTGCTTCTTCACACGCTTTTGCAATCGCATCATCATCAAGACCGATGATTGCGTACATGGCACCTGTGCCTGCTGGTACCGCTTCTTGCATTAGTCGGCCACGTAGCTCTACCAATTTGATCGCTTGTTTAAAATCAATTACGCCAGCACAAACAAGTGCTGAGTATTCACCCAAGCTATGACCTGCAAGGTTTGCTGGTTGTTCTAGGCCTAGCTCTTGCCATACACGCCAAATAGCAACAGAAGATGCAAGCAGAGCTGGTTGAGTACGGAATGTTTGGTTTAGATCTTCTGCCGGACCATCTTGGACTAGCGCCCAAAGGTCGTAACCTAATGCGTCAGAAGCTTCCGCGAAAGTTTGTTTAACGACTTCATATTGTTCGCCAAGATCAGCAAGCATACCGACAGCTTGAGAACCTTGACCTGGAAATACGATAGCAAACTTGCTCATATACTTTTCCTTTAACCAAAGTAAGAAAGAAAAGTGCCTATAAAGGCACCTTAATTTTAAAATTCTGTTGGGTTTAGAACTTAACCAGCGCAGAACCCCAAGTAAAACCACCACCAAATGCTTCTAGCAAGAGCATTTGACCACGCTTAATTCGACCATCACGTACTGCTTCATCTAGTGCAGACGGCACTGTCGCAGCTGATGTGTTACCGTGTTTATCTAGCGTAATCACGACTTGATCGAGTGACATTGATAGTTTTTTAGCCGTAGCCGATATAATGCGGTAGTTTGCCTGATGCGGCACTAACCAATCTAATTCAGATTTGTGCATACCGTTTGCAGCAAGGGTATCTTTGACGAGCTTGGAAAGTTGAGTAACCGCAACTTTGAATACTTCGTTACCAGCCATGTGCAGCCATTTGTCTGCATCTTTACCACGCTCTGGCACTTCTAGACTAAGCAATTCACCAAATCGACCATCAGAATAGATATGAGTCGACAGAATGCCTGGCTCTTCACTTGCCCCAACGACGACCGCCCCTGCGCCATCACCAAATAGAATGATAGTAGAACGATCCTCGGGATCACAGGTTTTTGACAGTGCGTCAGCGCCAATGACCAGAACGTTTTTGCACATGCCCGATTTGATGTGTTGATCAGCAACAGATAGTGCATACACAAAACCGGAACACGCAGCTGCCAAGTCAAATGCTGGGCAACCTTTAATATCAAGCTTGGCCTGAACCTGGCATGCTGATGATGGGAATGTGTGACTACCGCTGGTTGTTGCCAGAATAATCAGATCAATATCATGTTTATCGATGCCCGCCATTTCGATAGCGTTTTGAGCCGCGATATAGCCCATATCCGCGACGGTTTCGTTCTCAGCAGCAATGCGACGCTCTTTAATACCCGTGCGAGTAACAATCCACTCATCACTTGTATCTACCATTTTCTCTAGATCTGCGTTAGTACGCACCTGAGATGGCAGGTAGCTACCAGTACCTAAAATTTTGCTATACATGAAGACTAATAATGCCTCTCGAGTAAAACCGCTTCCAAACGATCGCTAATACGGCTTGGTACTTGTCGTTTGACCTCGTGCAGAGCTTCACCAATTGCGTTGGTAACCGCTTCTACATCAGCGCTTCCGTGGCTTTTTATGACAATGCCGCGCAATCCTAGCAAACTTGCGCCGTTATACTGGTCGGGGTTCAGTGTTTTTAGTTCATTAAATAACCCAGAAAACAATTTTCTTGCAATCCAACCCTTTATAGATGAGGACATCATGCTAGATTTTAACTTATCTATAAAAAGTTGGGCGGTGCCTTCACAGGTTTTTAAACACACATTACCAACGAACCCGTCACAGACGACAACATCTGCAAAGTCGTGTAATAGTTGATTCCCTTCAATATAACCCACAAAATTCACCGATTGTGTATTTGAGAGCATTTCTGCACAGCGCTTGACAAGATCGTTGCCTTTTATTTCTTCAGCGCCAATGTTCAGAATAGCCACTCTCGGTGCTCTTTGTAGATTTTGTTCTGCGAGTGCACTCCCCATGACCGCAAACTGAAACAATGAATCGGCATCACTGGATACATTCGCGCCAAGATCGAGCATCCAAGTTTTGTTTCCGGTCGCAGTGGGTAATGCCGAAATTAAAGCAGGCCTCTCAATCCCCGGTAACAACTTAAGACGAAAGCGAGAGAGAGCCATTAGTGCGCCAGTATTGCCACCGCTCACACACGCGTCCGCTTTTCCTGAAGCCACCGCATCGATAGCAGAGCCCATAGAGGTGCCGTTACTATTTCTAAGCGCAAGGGAAGGTTTTTCTGAGTTAGAGATGACTCGGTCACAATGCTGAATACTCAAACGAGCATCTGGCTTATAACCAAGAATTGATAATTGAGATGTGATCGCAGCTTGATCACCTAGTAGGATCACTTTCAGCTCTGGGAAATGCGACAGTGCCTGCACGGCGGCAGGCACTGTAACGCGAGGACCGAAATCCCCGCCCATTGCATCAAGTGCAACGGTTATATTTTGCAAAGGTCAACCTTACTTGTTGATAACCTTCTTGCCGCGGTAGTAACCTTCAGCAGTCACGTTGTGACGTAGGTGAGTTTCACCTGAAGTTGCGTCAACAGAAAGTGCAGCTGTAGTTAGGGCATCGTGTGAACGACGCATACCACGCTTAGAACGTGTTTTACGGTTTTTCTGTACGGCCATGGACCCTACTCCTGTGTTAATTCTTAAAGAATTACTTCTTTAAGCTTTTTAAAACATCGAATGGATTCGGCTTGTCTTCCACAATTTCTTCTGGAATCTCACCAAACACCATATTATCTGAATTAACGCTACAGTCCGCTTCATCGTGCATCGCAATTTGAGGCAAGTTTAGAATGAACTCGTCTTCAACCAACTGTATTAGGTCTACTTCACCGTACTCGTTAAGATCTACCAAATCGTACTCTTCCGGTGCGTCTTCTTCACTTTTTTCGCTGTAATACGGCGTGTAAGTGAATTCGACTTCACACAAGTGTGTGAAAACCTCGTTACAGCGTTGACACTCTAAATCAACTTCGATGTTAGCTTTACCAGAGATAACAACGAGTCGCTGTTCATCCAACCCAAATGACAATGACACTTGAGCGTCGCGTTTAACGCCTTCGACCGATTCCTCTAAGCGCTTAAAAAGACTTGCTTGAATGATACCTTCAAAATCAAGTCGCTTTTGAGCCGCTCTTGCCGGATCAACCGTTCGCGGTATTTTTACCTTTTGCATAGGGCGCGAATTCTATCTTCCAATTCGTTTATAGTCAAAGAAAAAGGGCAAAAAGTTATACTTTTTTTCCTTATCACTGAGATAGCTAGGATATCAACCATTAGATCGATTAAGCTAGCACTATATCTTCTGTTGATTGTAAATAAAAATGCCAAATTACCAACTAGTTTTAGCCTCAACTTCGCCTTATCGCAAACAACTGCTCAACAAACTCTCACTTTCGTTTATTACATGCTCTCCAGATTTTGACGAAACTCCGTTAGAGGACGAAACACCTTTGCAGCTGGTAAAGCGACTCGCAAAAGGCAAAGCAGAGTCATGTAAAACAGAATCAGCGAGCCTTGTCATCGGCAGTGATCAGGTCTGTGTGATTGATGGGAGAATAGTTGGTAAACCCCTCTCTAGAGAGAATGCAATCAAACAGCTCATGCAACAAAGCGGTCAATCTATCCAGTTTTACACCGGACTTGCGTTACACAACACGATAAGTGGTGAAACCGAGGTCAAAGTCGATACTTTTACGGTGCATTTCCGTCAGCTTACTGAAAAACAAATTGCACGCTACGTTGACCTTGAGGAGCCCTATTACTGTGCAGGTAGCTTTAAGAGTGAAGGGTTAGGGATTGCCCTATTCGATAAATTGGAAGGGAAAGATCCAAACACATTAGTAGGCTTACCTTTGATCGATTTGATCGATATGCTCCAGGAGCAAGGAATCTCCGTCCTGTAACTTGAGTGATATGATTTAAAAAAACGCCGCCATTTTAATCGCGGCGTTTTTAGTCATAATTTTCAATTACGAGCTTTGCTTTCTCAGGCCTTCTAAAGTCCGTTCAAGCTTCGCTTCCATCGGTGCGTTGATCTCCATCCACTCTTCCGTCGCTGGATGAATGAACTTGATGTTTGCCGCATGGAGGAAAAGTCTATCAAGACCAAGTTTTCCCGTGTAAGCGTCAAAGCGTCGATCTCCGTATCTATCATCCCAAGCAATCGGATGACCTACATACTGTGTATGGACACGAATCTGGTGAGTTCGGCCCGTAATCGGACTTGCTTGGACCAAGGTTGCATCAGCGAACTTCTCGATGATCTTAAAACGGGTCTCGGACAACTTACCATTCGGGTTAACACGAACAATGCTGTTTACTTCGTTTTTAAGTAGGGGTGCATTCACAACTTTACAGCTGCTCTTCCACTGCCCCATCACCAACGCAAAGTAAAACTTTTTCACCGTTTTTTCGCGGAACTGAGCTTGCAGATGACGCAGTGCCGAACGCTTTTTAGCCACAAGCAAGATACCCGAGGTATCGCGGTCAATTCGGTGAACCAATTCTAAAAATCGCGCCTGAGGACGAAGGGCTCGCAATGCTTCGATTGCACCAAATTTTAAGCCGCTACCACCATGGACGGCGGTACCAGATGGTTTATTGAGGATAAGCATGTGATCATCTTCATAGATAACCATATTCTCTAACTCAGCAACCTTATTTAACTTGGTACTCGGTGCAACTTCTTCTGCCTTTTCTTCAAGCGTAACAGGAGGAATACGGACCATATCACCCGCCTGTAGCTTATATTCCGCTTTGACGCGCTTTTTATTTACTCGTACTTCGCCCTTACGCAAGATTCGATAAACCATGCTTTTAGGTATACTTTTCAGAAAGTTACGCAGAAAGTTATCAACTCGCTGGCCAGCCATATCGTCGTCGATATCTACAAACTGGACTTTTGTTCTAATTTCGCTCATTTCGCCATTCTAACACTCTACCTTGCGTATATTCACACTTTCTACGCAACAGGCGGGTTATTTTCTCTCTAACAATGGATTTCCGTCCAGCTAAGGATAAAAATCCACCAACTCAACAACTTATATCACTAAATATTTTATAAGCACTTTAAATACAGACACTTACCAAAAATAAAATTAGCTTTTTTAGTGTTTTATAATAAAGCAGATTGCTGAGTTTATTGGGTACTGCTATAGTTCACACCTGCAATAATTGATTCGGTTGCATTTTAAACAAACCCAATCATTTTAGAGCAAATTAATGAGTAGTCCGCTAATTTAACAAAATGCAGCACACGGCGTAAGACATTTTCGAAGTTAGCTATTTTGTTGCCCTACTCAGTATGCCAATGCCATTGACTAGAAGTTAATAAATTGCGCAGGGAAAATCGTAATAGATAGGCATGAATTGCAACCAACTAGTTATTCTAATTGCAAAATCCATCGCGCCTCTCCTGACGTTTCAACCAGCAAAGTAAACCAATGGTCAATGGTCATAGCATTGACTTTCATGTTGAGTATTTCCGCCAACATTGCGGCTTACACGCATAACGAGCTTGTAAGACTGACGTGCCCCAGAGCATCCCTCCAGCCGGGAGGCTGCACACAATTAAGCCATGGGATCAGGCACCGTGAAAGAGACAAAGGCAGCAGCAGACATAGAATGACAACGAGATTTATCAATGAAAAGAATGTTAATCAACGCAACTCAAAAAGAAGAGTTGCGTGTTGCTTTGGTTGATGGTCAGAGACTGTACGATTTAGATATCGAAAGCCCTGGTCATGAATCGAAAAAAGCAAATATCTACAAAGGACGTATCACTCGCATCGAACCAAGTCTGGAAGCTGCTTTCGTAGACTATGGTGCAGAAAGACACGGTTTCCTCCCTCTTAAAGAAATTGCCCGCGAATACTTCCCTGAAGGCTATACCTATCAAGGCCGTCCAAGCATTAAAGAAGTGCTGACCGAAGGCCAAGAAGTCATCGTACAAGTAGAGAAAGAAGAACGTGGCAGCAAAGGTGCTGCGCTAACGACGTTCATCTCTCTTGCGGGTAGTTACCTTGTTCTAATGCCTAATAACCCTCGTGCTGGCGGTATTTCTCGCCGAATCGAAGGCGACGAACGCACACAGCTAAAAGCTGCACTAAGCACTCTTGAACTGCCGCAAGGTATGGGCCTGATTGTTCGTACAGCAGGTGTGGGCAAAAGCGCAGAAGAACTGGAGTGGGATTTAAACGTACTTCTTAACCATTGGGGCGCAATCAAACAAGCTTCTGATGCGAATCCAGCTCCTTTCCTAATTCACCAAGAAAGTAACGTTATCGTACGTGCTATTCGCGATTATTTACGTCGTGATATCGGCGAAATTTTAATCGATAGCAATACGATCTATGAACGTGCACTACAGCATATCAGCCTAGTAAGACCTGACTTTGTTAGCCGAGTTAAGAAATACGACGGTGAAGTACCGCTGTTTAGCCACTATCAAATCGAAAGCCAAATTGAGTCTGCATTCCAACGTGAAGTTCGACTTCCATCAGGTGGTTCAATCGTTATTGACCCAACTGAAGCACTGACTTCAATCGATATCAACTCTGCTCGTGCAACAAAGGGCGGCGATATTGAAGAAACAGCACTTAACACGAACCTTGAAGCAGCGGACGAAATCGCTCGCCAGTTGCGTCTACGTGATTTGGGTGGTTTGGTTGTTATCGACTTTATCGATATGACACCCGTTCGCCACCAGCGCGAAGTAGAAAACCGTCTACGCGACGCAGTACGTATGGATCGTGCTCGTGTGCAGATTGGTCGTATTTCTCGCTTTGGTCTACTAGAGATGTCGCGTCAGCGTCTAAGTCCTTCTCTTGCAGAAGCTAGCCACCATATTTGTCCTCGCTGTACAGGTACTGGTGTTGTTCGCGACAACGAATCTCTTGCTCTTTCTGTACTTCGTCTGATTGAAGAAGAAGCGTTAAAAGACAACACAGCGCAAGTACTGGCTGTTGTACCGGTACCGATCGCATCTTATCTTCTTAATGAAAAACGTCGCTCTGTGAACCACATTGAGCGCATTCAAGAAGTTAAGATCACAGTTGTGCCTAATTCAGATATGGAAACTCCTCACTTCGACGTTATTCGTGTACGCGAAGGTGAAGAGTTCGACCTACTCTCTTACCTGCTACCTAAGAAACTAGAAGCAATGAAAGAGGCGGAAGGTCGTGAAGCACCTGAAACTGAAACTAAACCTAAGAAGATTGAAGAGCCGGTTCTGAAAGGCTTTGCTGCTCCTGCTCAATCTGCGCCAGCACCAAAACCGATGCCTAAAGCAGAAGAAAAGAAAGCAGATGTACAAGAATCTAAACCAGGTCTTGTTAGCCGCCTCTTTAAAGCTATAAGCAACTTCCTATTTGGTTCAAGCTCTGCGACAGACAAAGTCGAAGAGAAGAAAGAAACGACAGAAAGGAAAGAAGGTCAGCGCAGCAATCGCAATCGTCGCAACCGCAATGATCAACGTCGTCGCAGTCCTCGTGATAACCGCAGCGAAAGCCGCAGTGATAACCGCGAAGAAAAACGTGACATTAAACGTGATAACAAACGCAAACCGCAGCAGCGTGATGAAGCTTCAAGCGAAGGCAAAGTAGCAACTGAACGCAAGCCGCAGAACCGCAAACCTAAGCAAGATCGTCGTAGCAAAGTTGATGATGTAAAAGCAACCAAGGTTGCAGAAGAAGGCTTGAAGCTCGCAGCAGATGCTGAGCAAACGGAAAAACCAAACCGTACTGAAGAAAAAGCAGCGAAAGTGAAAGAGCGTCGTCAGCGTCGTCAACTGACTAAACAAGTTCGCGTTAAAGACCAGAAGGCGCAAGCGGAAGCACAAGAAGTTGTGAAAGAAGCGAAAGCCGAAGTAGTCGCTGAAGCGGTTGAACAAAACGTAGAAGCGCCAGCACAAGAAGCAGAACAGGGTAAACAACGCCGAAACCGTCGCTCACCTCGTCACCTGCGTGCAAGTGGTCAGCGTCGCCGTCGTGGCCGTGATCGTCGCCCTAACCCATTCCGCCTACGTAAAGGTGGTGTAGCGTCTCCTGAGATGGCTATGGGTAAAGTCATGCCTAGCTACGGAATCATTAAGCCTGCAGCTAAGTCGAAGCCAAAAACTGAACAAGTAGCAGTTGAAGCGGTAGAGAGTCAAGTTGTATTAGGTGGATTCGCTTGCCCTGAAATGGCAATGGGTAAAGTGATCATCCGTCATGATGAGCTTACGGTTGAACCTGCGAAAACTGAAATAGCGAAACCTATTGAAACACCGGAAACACCCGTTGAAGTTGTTGAAAAGGTTGAAAAGGTTGAAGCTCCAATCGTAGAAGTGGAACAAGCTGAAGAAGTGGCCATTGCGAAAACGCAAGTCACTACATCAGTGGCTACGCAAGCAATGACAGAAACCATCTCAGAGAATGCCGCGCCAGTATTCAAAGGCCAAGCATCATCTCCAATGACCAAAGCTTCAGGCCCAGTCGAGATGAAAGAAATCGCCGTTGTAGCAGCGCCATTCCGCGAAGAACGATACCAGCCAAAAGGTGCAGGTAGTCAAGTCGCGAAGAATCAAGCTAGCGCAGCAATGACCAAACCGGTAGGTTTCTAATCTAGCAACTAAAATTAAACAGCCCCTAAACACAGGGGCTGTTTTTTTATATCCCGATTAGCGTTCATTTGTTTATCATAAACATTGGTCAATATTTGGTTCATTGTTGAACTTAATCACACTTTTCGGTAGCATTCGCCAACTCGATCTGAAACAAACGCTTTGTTTTATCCGCTCTTTTATACCGCATTTTTGCTCATGGAATTTCAAAGCCGCTTTTCAGAATACATTTAAATCCTTAGTAAAACTGAGCAAGCATGTTTGAATTCCCACAATTTTCTAAGCACTCTGTAAAAAACGACGTGCTTTCGGGCCTGACGGTAGCGCTAGCACTAGTCCCTGAAGCCGTTGCATTCGCCTTCGTTGCTGGCGTAGACCCTATGGTTGGTTTATACGCTGCATTCATTGTCGGCTTAATCACATCAATTTTTGGTGGCCGCCCAGGCATGATTTCTGGCGCAACTGGCGCTATGGCCGTCGTCATGGTGAGCTTGGTTGCAAGCCACGGTGTCCAATACCTCTTTGCTGCCATCCTGCTTGCGGGTATCTTCCAAATAGCAGCAGGTATGTTCAAACTGGGCAAGTTTATCCGTATTGTTCCCCACCCTGTCATGATCGGCTTCGTCAACGGCTTAGCCATTGTTATCTTCTTAGCCCAGCTTGGTCAATTTAAAGCGCCAGACATCAACGGTGTACTGACTTGGCTACCACAAGACGAAATGATGTTAATGCTAGGCTTAGTCGCGCTAACAATGGCAATCATTTACTTTTTGCCTAAGATCACGACAGCGGTACCCTCGTCTCTGGTTGCAATTGTGACGGTGACTGCACTGGTTGTTGGCTTGGATTTAGAAACCCGTACTGTGGTTGATTTCCTGCGCGCGATGTCAGGTGACGAAGCCGCTACACTTGCCGGTTCTTTGCCGACATTCTCAATCCCAACCGTGCCACTAACACTTGAAACACTGCAGATCATTTTACCTTATGCGATTATTCTTGCGGCAATTGGCCTGATCGAATCTCTGCTAACTTTGACTGTGCTCGACGAAATGACAAATACTCGTGGTCAATCTAATCGCGAATGTATTGGTCAGGGTATGGCAAACGTAACCTGTTCTGTCTTCGGGGCAATGGGTGGTTGTGCGATGATCGGTCAGTCGATGATCAACGTAAACTCGGGTGGTCGTGGCCGTCTGTCAGGCATTGTTGCTGCAGTCATGCTACTGATGTTTATCCTGTTTGCTTCCGCGCTAATCGAAATGATCCCGCTAGCAGCACTGGTTGGTGTCATGTTTATGGTAGTGATTGGTACGTTCGAATGGGCGACATTCAAGCTCGCACGCCGCGTACCAAAACAAGACTTTTTCGTTATCGTACTCGTTACGGTTGTAACTGTACTGACTGACCTTGCAATCGCGGTCTTTGTTGGTGTTATCGCATCGGCGCTTATGTTTGCATGGCAACACGCGAAGCACATCTACGCTGATACTCATATTAATGAAGAAGGCTCAAAAGAGTACAAGATCCACGGCCCAGTGTTCTTCGGCTCAGTAGCGAACTTCCTTGAAATTTTTGACGCTCACAACGACCCAGCAGACGTTATCGTCGACTTCGCTGATTCACGCGTGACCGACCATTCTGCAATTGAAGCTATTGAAACACTCGCAGAGCGTTACGCAGCTCAGGGTAAAACATTACATTTACGCCACTTGAGCCAAGACTGCCGCGCACTTCTGGACAAAGCAGGCAGCTTAGTTGAGATCAACGTGAAAGAAGACCCAAGCTACAAAGTTGCAACTGACGTGTTAGCAGGTTAATTTCGAACGTACAAATACTAAGGGCTTCCATATGGAAGCCCTTTTTTGATGCGTTACGCTTTTTGGCGAATTACATTAGTTTATTCAACTTTTCACCTAGTAGATCAAGTCGCCATCCCTGCATCACATCAGGCAATTCAGCGCAATCACGATCTTTTTTCCACACCCAACTGATAAATTGGTTTAGCTGCTTTTTCGACGCCAGAAACTCTGTTGCTAAGCCTGACGCTTGCGATACGTGTTTTACTTCATCTTTTAGCTTCTTAAAGAGCTGTTTATAGCCATGCATATCCATCAATCGCTCTATTTTCGCTGGGTACTCTTCCGCGGGCGTGGTAGAGGCGGACTTAACGATAGCAATGATTCGAGTTGCATGGCGACCAATAGCGCGAGGATCTATCCCCTCTTGCTCCATTCGCTGACGGTTCTGTATACCCAAACGAGCGACTGTTAATAAATCACATTCTTTAAAAACAAAGTTAAGTGCTAAGTCTCGACGTTGAGCTTCTTTAAAACGCCAGGTTGCTAACGGCTTTAGAATCGCCAATTCACGTGGTTTAAGTTGCCACGCACCTTTGATATCCAGATAAGCCATTTCTGGGTCAACATTTTTCACGCGTTTAGCGGCAAGCAGGTCACTTTCTTGCTGGGCGGCTTCCCACCAGCCCGCATCTGTCACTTTCTGTGCGAGTTTTTCATACAAAGGATACAAATAGAACACATCTGCCGCTGCATACTCCAACTGCTTCTCTGTAAGAGGTCTTGCTAACCAATCCGTTCTTGACTCGCTCTTGTCTAACTCAACATTCAAAAAGGTATCCACTAGCGAAGCAAAACCCGTTGAGAGACCATGACCTAGAAACGCAGCCATGACTTGCGTGTCGATCATCGGATAAGGCAGACATCCGAAACTGTTTTGGAATACTTCCAGATCTTCACCACATGCGTGCAACACTTTCAGAACAGACGTATCTTTTAGCAACTGTTCAAAAGCGCTCATATCATCTATCACAGTCGGGTCTATCAGCGAGAGAATCTCACCGTCAAATAACTGGATGAGTCCCAGCTGCGGATAGTAAGTTCGTGTTCGCACAAATTCAGTATCCAGCATAACGATATCAGTGTCCCTTGCCTGCAAACAGACCTTTTCTAATTGTTCGGATTTGGTAATGATTTGGTAGTTCACTAGGTTCTCGCTGTGAAGTTGAATGCGCCGGTAACAAAAATGCCGACATGTGTTTGTCGGCATTCTATCATTTATCAGTGCGTTCTGCTTGGCTAGTTGGCTTTACGACACTTTCGCTAAATTGGCTTCGTTTTCTTCACGTAGCTGCCTACGCAGGATCTTACCAACGTTTGTCTTTGGTAGATCTTCCTTGAACTCAACCAGTTTTGGCACTTTGTAACCTGTTAGGTGTTGGCGACAGTGTGCAATGATCTCATCTTTGGTTAAGCTCGGATCACGCTTAACGACATAAATCTTCACCACTTCACCGGATACTGGGTGCTCTTGACCAATGGCTGCTACTTCAAGCACCTTCCCATGCAAAGCAACCACATCTTCAATTTCATTTGGATAAACGTTGAAGCCTGATACCAAAATCATATCTTTCTTGCGGTCTACAATATGAATCAGCCCTTCGTCGTCAAACTTAACGATATCACCCGTCGATAGCCAACCATCCGCGTTAATCACTTCTTTGGTTGCTTCTGGGCGCTGCCAGTAACCTTGCATGACTTGTGGGCCTCGCACTTGTAGTTCACCGACTTCTGTCGCAGGCAATTCATTGCCTTCGTCATCCACAATACGAACTTCGGTTGAAGGCACTGGTAAACCTATCGCGCCTGTATACTCAGTCAAGTCATATGGGTTGCCCGTAACTAGCGGTGAACACTCTGTCAGGCCATAACCTTCTAGCAGGTGGATGCCTGTTGTTTTTTGCCATTGGTCTGCAACGGCTCGTTGTACCGCCATACCGCCACCAACAGACAGCTTTAGGTTGCTAAAATCAAGTTCGTGGAAGTCTTCATTGTTAACTAGAGCATTAAACAGCGTGTTTACACCTGTAATCGCAGTGAATGGGTACTTTTGTAGCTCTTTGACAAAACCTGGAATATCACGCGGGTTTGTGATGAGCAAGTTGCGACCGCCCATCTCGACAAACAATAGGCAGTTCACTGTCAGTGCAAATACGTGATATAGCGGAAGCGCCGTGACAACAAGTTCACGACCTTCAGACAAGATCGGACCATACGCGCCTTTCGCTTGCAGCACGTTAGCGATCATGTTGCGGTGCGTTAAGATCGCTCCTTTTGCTACACCTGTCGTACCGCCAGTGTACTGCAAAAATGCGATGTCTTCGCCAGACATAAATGGCTTCACATACTGCAAACGACGGCCCTGACTCAACGCTTTTCGCATAGAGATGGCACCCGGTAGGTTATATTTAGGCACCATACCTTTAACGTACTTCACGACGAAATCAACAAGCGTACCTTTAGCGCGTGGTAGCATTTGACCAAGACTAGTAAGGACGACATGTTTAACTGACGTGTTATCGACAATTTGCTCTAGTGTATTAGCAAAGTTAGAAACGATAACAATGGCTTTTGCACCCGAATCGTTTAACTGGTGCTCAAGTTCACGTGGCGTGTACAGAGGGTTCACGTTTACCGCAATACAACCCGCACGCAACACACCAAACAGAGCCACTGGGTATTGCAGTAAGTTTGGCATCATTAACGCGACGCGGTCGCCTTTCTTAAGCTTTAGCTCATTTTGCAGATAAGCGGCAAAAGCACGGCTGCGCTCTTCAAGCTTACGGAATGTCATTACCGAGCCCATATTCATAAATGCAGGCTGGTCTGCGTACTTTTGTACCGATTGTTCAAACATCTCGACCAGCGACGGATACTGATCTGGGTTGATGTGCTCTGGCACATCGCTTGGGTAACGTGATAACCAAGGTTTATCCACGGTAATACTCCTCGAAATAAGCGGGCGGTTGTCGACGAAACGCCGTGTTTTTATTGTCGACTATTACACCACAGGCAAAGTGTTCGAGCACGAAAGACCCAAACACTTGTTTAAATTTTGTTAACCAAGCCAAAAATTAGGTTAATTACTCTATTAGGAGATTGAAGGTGACAATGATGCCCACCATCAACCCATTCAAATTGAATGGTTTCGGAGGCATCTTGCTGAAAGCGATGCAAATGCGGAAAGCCTTGATCACCTAACACAACCACCTGAGGGCAGGTAATGTGTTGGCGAATGGATTGTGCATGTTCCAACGACATTCGATAAAGAGACTGGCTCTGCAACTTGACATCGTGTCGCCAAAACCACTGCGACTCACGTTCAATTAAGCCGCGTGTCACGATGGGTGCTATCAGCTCAGGTAAAATATGGTTTACCTTTGCGCGTCTCTCTACTGCATCTTGAATCGATGCAAATGCTCGAGTCGGTTTTCTACGAATTCTTTGGCGGCTGAGTACGCCTTCTCTTAACCGAGAAACCGTTTCGCTGCCTTCTTCAGCCAAAGGCCCGTAACCTTCTATCTGAACTAACCCACTGACTTGTTCAGGAAAGGCGGCACTATAGCAACTTGCAACCAAAGCACCAAGTGAATGCCCTACTAACACCACCCTGTTTGGCGACAAGTTAATCAAAAACTGGTAAATATCATCAATATAGTCGTGAAATGGGTAGAAGTTATCGAAGCTTTTGTGGCTTGAGTGCCCGTGGCCGGGTAAATCAATAGCACAGAGATGAATATGCGGAGCTTGTTTATGCATGCCCTCCATGACGCTAAAGAAACTAGCGGCATTATCCAGCCAACCATGTAAAAAAACGACCGAGAGTTCGGCCGTTTTACTGTCTCCATACTCAACGGATTCAATAAATCCATCATCCAGTATGTAGCGTTTATTCATCAACGTCATTTTACTTCCTGAATCACTTTACCCTGACGGGTACCAAATCGAAGATCTCGGCAATAGAGGCTTCGGCACGAATAAAAATGGTTATCTATATCATGAAGAATGACTTTTTCTTCGATACGCCACAAATGGTAGCCTGTCACATTCATAACCGGGAATTCGTAATTGAAGTCACCGACTTGACCCATTTCCATTTCATCACTTCGACCCAGCAATGTTATCAAGCGCCCTTGAGACAACATAACAGGATCGACGAATCCTTTGATATACGCGATAAAACGACCTTGTGGTTCTTTATCAATATCTGGCTTACCTGTCGAACCGATAGGCAAATTCACGATCTCGACTCGCGTCGTTTGCTCTAGATTAGAGACACTGGCAATCACCCCACCTAAGCGAACTTCATTGTTCGTTGATCGGGATGCTCGCCATTGAGAGTAATCGGTGACGACATTGGTATTGTCGGTTTTAAGATTTTCAGGAAGAGAGCCGCACGCACTGAGTAAAAGCGCCGTGCCAATTACGATGACATGAGACAGGATGTGAGATAACGAAGAGTGTATGTTCATAACGTCACCAGTTCTAACCAAAGGTTCTATATATAAATATCGACACCTAGCATCATTGAGAGTTCATCTCGTTTCGAACGATTCATGACATCCATATACTCTTCCATCGCTTTGCGTCCCTTTCCCTCAGGGAGGTCATATTGGATCTGAGCTTTGTGAATATCCGATTCGTTGACATGACGGATAGTGTGAGCCACGGCATTCGCCACCTTTGAAGGCTGACCAACCGAGGTGTTGTGTTCCGTTTTATTTACGTCCTTCTTTTTATTGGTCTTGTTAGCCCGGTTGGGACCTGTGACCGAAGGAGGTAATCCATTAATTGAAACCATGCTATCCGTCTATATCAATTATTCGCGCCCAGGAAGTTTTTTCCAAGCTACGGTATCGCGTAAATAGGTAGGACTTGCGTCTTCAACGTCAACCGTGTTTCCCTTCTCCAGCTCAAATTTTGCTATATGGACAATATCTTCAGCATCAGGAAAAAGAACATCACTGCTTTCACGCTTGAATTTCAAACCTGACAACTCTTCACTGTATGCATCCCAACCTGTACCTGCTGTCGCCCATACATGTTCGTCTGTTTGACTATTTTCAGCCAACAGAGCTGGCCGCACCACTTGCTCTTCATCGAATTGCAACCATGTACCATCTTGCTGGCGTACAAAACGTCCCCAGTAAACTTCACTCATGCGTGCGTCAATAGCACAGGCGACATGCTCCGCTTTATTCAGACGGAAACAGCCTTGAGCCATCGCTTCTAAGGTGGATACCCCAATCATTGGTAAGTCGGCACCAAATGCCAAACCTTGCGCAATGCCAATACCAATACGTACACCTGTAAAGCTACCCGGACCGCGACCGAATGCCAAGGCATCCAGATCAGTCAGTGCAAGCCCAGCTTCTTTTAACACTTCATCTACCATAGGTAGAATTTTTTTCGTATGGTCTCTTGGTGCTACTTCGCTGCGAACATACACTTTTTCATCAACTAAAAGAGCCACTGAACAGTTTTCTGTAGCAGTATCTAGGGCAAGAATCTTTGCGCTCATTGAAATCTCTAAATTATTCGTTGGTTGTTTCTAAAATTTGTCCAAGAAAGTCTTCCACGACACTCAAATCCCGAGTGCGGGGAATCGGTGGTAAGCTTGCGAGAAATACGCCTCCGTACTCACGCGTTACTAAACGATTATCGCAAATAATCAGCGCACCTTTGTCTTTCTTGTCTCTAATTAACCGCCCGACTCCCTGTTTAAGTGTAATCACTGCGTCAGGGATCTGAACTTGAGCGAACGGGTCGCCACCTTTGAGTTGGCAATCTTCGATACGCGCTTTCAGTAATGGGTCATCGGGTGCGGTAAATGGCAATTTGTCGATAATAACACAGCTAAGTGCATCACCTCTAACATCTATCCCTTCCCAAAACGCGCCAGTG
Source organism: Vibrio japonicus (assembly GCF_024582835.1). Lineage (NCBI taxonomy): Bacteria > Pseudomonadati > Pseudomonadota > Gammaproteobacteria > Vibrionales > Vibrionaceae > Vibrio > Vibrio japonicus. The sequence continues at coordinate 934,338 of NZ_CP102096.1, read as the reverse complement.
GCAACAAGTAACGCATTGCCTAACTCCATAAACTCTGCCAGTGTCTTTTGCTTGCTGGTTTCCCCTTGAAGAAGAACCGGAACCGAAAGCGTCTCTCGAAAACGCTCTCCTAATTCTCGCATCATGCTGTGGGACGTACACAAGAAGAAACAGCGACCTTGGTTTTTCTCAATCAGAGGCGACAACATTCGCACAAGTTTATCCGCCAGCCCCGGACTATTGGGTTCAGGCAAATAACGAGGAACACACAGTCGCGCTTGGTTTTGATAGTCAAAAGGGCTTGGGAGAGAAAACTGCTTTACCGGATTCAAACCTAACCGCGAGGTAAAGTGACCAAAGTCACCATTCACCGCCAACGTCGCGGAGGTAAAGATCCAAGCGCCTTGCTTCATCTCGATCTGTTCATGAAACTTATCCGCCACTGAGAGCGGTGTAATGTGCAAGCTAAAATGGCGAGGCGTAGTATCGTACCAATACGAATACCCTGTAATCGACACATCACACACTCGCTTCAATCGCGCTTGTATCGTATTTGCTCGCTCAAACGCACTATCGAGCAACTGGCTACGTCCAAGTGCCAGTTTGAGTACTTCTAAGGCGAACTCTAGCGCTTCTTGCAAGCGTTCAAGTTCACGTGCAATGGACGGCGATTTAATGGCTTCTCGCCAGTTACCACGAAAGCCGGGCTCTCCTAAGGTAATTCTTAAATCCATGGCAGATTGGAGCAGCTTTTCACCCACCTTCTGCAACTGACGCATGTCTTTTGCTTCTGTGCGATAGCCAATCTCAATGTCTTTGGATAACTCTTGGATCTGACGGCTAGAAAGCGACTGACCGAAATACTGACTTGCAATATCGGGTAGCTGGTGCGCTTCATCAAAAATAAACACATCCGCTTCAGGGATAAGCTCACCAAAGCCGGTTTCTTTGATCGCTAAGTCGGCAAGAAACAGGTGGTGGTTAACGACAACCAGATCGGCGTCCATCGCTTTTTTACGCGCTTTCAGAACGAAGCAATCTTGATAACTCGGGCATTCTTTGCCTAAGCAATTATCGTTGGTAGAGGTAATCGTTGGGATAACCAGACTATCTTCCGCAATCGCATCGCAGTCCCCTAAATCGCCGGTTTTCGTTTCACTCGCCCAAGAACGCACTTTGACCAACTGGCTCAATAATGTAGGGTCAGCATTGTTAGTGTGACTTTCCACCATCTGCCGACTCAATCTATCTAAGCACAAATAGTTTGCTCGCCCCTTTAGCAGCGCTACTTGACCATAAAAGCCGAGTGCACTTGTCATTAAAGGTAAGTCGCGGTGGAACAGCTGCTCCTGAAGGTTTTTGGAACCTGTACTGATGATGATTTTCTTCCCACTTAGAAGAGCAGGAACCAAATAGGCGAAAGTTTTACCCGTTCCTGTTCCAGCCTCGACCACAAGCTGAGCATCTTGTTTTATTGCGTTGGAGACGGCCTCGGCCATATCCAGCTGTGCTTGGCGAGGTTGAAAACCCGGTATCACTTTACCGAGCGCACCATCAGGAGAGAAGGTTTTAGAGATCATCAAAAGAATCTATAGCATCTACAAATCTGGGACTGGGGATTATGGCAGTTTTGAGCGCGGCGTGCGAATTAAGAATACTCATTAATAGGGAGATCTCACTGATGCACCTCTGCTCAGAAAGCGAAAAATAAAAAGTCCGTATAGCGATTATTGGTTGAAACTGCATCCATATTAGTTTAATTGTTACTTTTAAGATTCAGGAAGTTTCTCCGCTCGAAGTCCTGCAAAAATCTACATAAAGCACAACAAAAAATCACTCACGGAAGTATTTATATCAATGGAAAAGAAAACGCTACTCACGCACTGCACTGACGCTCCTGGACTTATTTCTAAAATTACAAACATTTGTTACAAGCACCAGTTAAATATCATTCATAACAACGAATTTGTTGATAATACAAGTGGCCATTTTTTCATGCGAACCGAGCTGGAAGGTTACTTTAATGACGAGACATTTCTCGCTGATCTTAATCACGCACTGCCTGAAAACGCTAAGTACAAACTGATCAGTTCTAGTCGTAAACGTATTGTCATCTTAGTGACTAAAGAAGCTCACTGTATTGGTGATATTCTGATGAAAAATTATGATGGTAGCCTTGATGTAGAGATCGCAGCCGTTGTTGGTAACTACGACACTTTGCAAAACTTAACGGAAAAGTTCGATATTCCTTATCACCATGTTTCCCATGAAGGTCTAAACCGTGAGGAACATGAGCAGAAGATGCTTGAAGTGATCGACCAATACGACGCTGATTTTTTAGTATTAGCGAAATACATGCGTGTATTAACACCGTCATTCGTAGAAAAGTATCACCACAAAATCATTAATATCCACCACAGCTTTTTACCTGCATTCATTGGCGCAAAGCCCTATCAGCAAGCCTATGAGCGCGGTGTTAAAATCATTGGCGCAACCGCGCACTTTGTTACCAATGATCTCGACGAAGGACCGATCATCAAACAAGACGTTATCCCTGTCGACCACTCTTTCAACGCACAAGATATGGCGCAAGCAGGCCGAGATGTCGAGAAAAATGTGCTGAGTAAAGCGTTGAATAAAGTGCTCAACGATCATGTTTTTGTTTATGGCAATAAAACCGTGATCTTGTAGTTATGAAGTGAGTTGAGCTGCCCTGCTCGGACATAAGAAACCCATACAAAAAGACCTCCGAAATGGAGGTCTTTTCCTAAGCTGAAACTAAAGCTTAGCCGCCAGTTCAACCCCTTGTCGGATTGCTCTTACGGCGTCCAGTTCACCGGCAAAGTCTGCCCCACCTATGACATGCAGTTTCCCTTCAAGCAGTTGCCACTTATCTTCAAATGGGTGAACCGATTCTTGTCCGGCACAAATGACAACCTTGTCGGCATCCAGTAACTGCTCTTTGCCATCAACGGAAATATGTAAGCCTTGGTCATCAATTTTCTCGTAGCTCACACCACCCATTAAATGTACACCGCGTTTTTCAAGCGTACGCTTATGAATCCAGCCTGTGGTTTTTCCTGGCCCTTTACCTACGCGCCCATCACGGCGTTGCAGTACCCACACCGTCTTATCGCTCAAAGAATCTGGGTAAGGATAGAGACCACCCGGATAACTGATTTCTTTATCGATGCCCCACTCATGCAGCCAGTCGTCAAGGCTCTGCCCAGCAGGTTCCGTCAGCATGGTCGCCACATCGACACCAATACCACCAGCGCCCACAATCGCCACTTTGTTTCCGACATAAGTCTTATCACGGATAAGCGTTTGATAGTCTACCACTTTTTCAGGGTTATCAATCCCTTCAATCGCGACTTTGCGTGGTTCTACGCCAGAGGCCATCACCACTTCATCGTACTCTGTAAGTAGATCAAAATTAGCTTCTGTTTCAAGGTGAAGCTTCACACCTGTCTCATCAATTTGATTGGCAAAGTATCGGATGGTTTCACGGAACTCTTCTTTACCAGGGATTTGCATCGCCAAACGGAACTGACCACCGATTCGATCATTGCGTTCGAACAAGTCAACTTGGTGTCCACGCTGTGCTAAAGTCGTCGCACAAGCCAAACCCGCTGGGCCCGCTCCGACCACAGCAATATTCTTAGGTGCGTCTGTCGGAATAATCTTGAGTTCGTCTTCGCGACAAGCAAGTGGGTTGACCAGACAGCTCGCTCGCTTACCTTTAAAGACATTATCGAGACAAGCCTGATTACAGCCGATACAAGTATTGATCAAATGCGACTGTTGTTTTTCTGCTTTGATAACAAATTCAGGGTCAGCAAGGAATGGACGTGCCATTGACACCATATCTGCCTGATCACTCGCTAAAATTCGTTCTGCTTCTTCTGGCGTATTGATTCTGTTACAGGTCACGATTGGAACATTCACATGTGGGCGCACTTTCTCCGTTACCCAAGTAAATGCACCACGAGGAACTTGTGTTGCAATGGTTGGTATGCGCGCTTCGTGCCAGCCAATACCGGTATTGATAATAGTCACACCTGCGTTTTCTAACTCTTTCGCTAGCTGAACCACTTCGTCAAAAGTACTGCCTTCTTCGACGAGATCCAACATAGATAAACGGAAGATGATAATGAACTCTTCACCTACAGATTGGCGAATTGCCTTAACGATTTCTAAAGGGAAGCGGATGCGATTTTCGTAGCTGCCGCCCCATTCGTCATAGCGCGTATTTGTTCGCTTACAAATGAACTGATTGAGCAAGTATCCCTCTGAGCCCATCACTTCAACGCCATCGTACCCAGCTTGATGCGCTAAAACCGCGCTATTTGCAAAAGCATCAATTGTATTTTTAATTTGGCGAGTGCTCATTTCACTAGGCGCGAAACGGGAAATCGGTGCTTTTATGGATGATGCGCTCTGAGAAAAAGGGTGCATTGCATAACGGCCAGCATGCAGCAATTGGAGCGCGATTTTCCCACCATGTTGATGAACGGCCTCCGTCACAACTTTGTGGGCTTTAGCGTGTTTCGGTTTACTAAACTCAGCGCTAAATGGATGCAGTCGACCACGGAGATTTGGCGAAAAACCACCCGTGACAATCAGGCCAACCCCTCCTTTTGCACGTTCTGCATAAAATGCGGCAAGCTTTCCAAGGCCCTCTTTATGTTCTTCAAGTCCTGTATGCATCGAGCCCATCAAGACTCGGTTTTTAATCTGCGTAAATCCTAGATCCAGCGGCTTTAGTAAATTTGGGTACATAGCAGACATCACTTCCATTTGTTTTTATGGTCTGACCACGATAAAAGCGTTTGTAAAAAAAATCAAACAAGCGTTTACATTTCTGTAACACCGATCAATCTTCCAGTTGTGCGCTTATACTTGTTTAAGTAGGATGTAAGTAATGTAACTTTTCTGAATTTATAAGGTCTTACAACGGCTAAGCCTTAAACTGCCATCAGCGCAGCGGAGATTAAATGAAAACAATATTCAAGTTTATAGGGATGTTCTTTAAAGGGATCTGGAAACTGATCACCTTTACTCGACTTGCCCTAGCAAACCTTCTTTTTCTGGTAAGTATTGCGGTTATTTATTTTATCTACTTCCATGCAGAACCCACAGCTCCCAAAGTAGAGAAAGCATCCGCACTTATTCTTAACTTATCTGGTCCACTGGTAGAGCAGCCAAGATATGTCAATCCTATGGATTCTTTTACTGGCTCACTTTTAGGGAAAGATCTTCCAAGAGAAAACGTCTTGTTCGATGTGGTTGATACCATTCGTTACGCAAAAGATGACGATAAAATCACTGGCTTGGTTTTGGCTTTGAACGACTTGCCTGAAACCAACCTAACCAAACTGCGCTATATCGCCAAGGCATTGAATGAATTCAAAACCTCTGGTAAACCGATTTATGCCGCTGGTGATTTTTACAACCAAAGCCAGTACTACCTTGCAAGCTACGCAGACAAAGTCTACCTAGCGCCTGATGGTGCGGTGATGCTAAAAGGCTACAGCGCGTACTCACTTTATTACAAAACGTTCCTAGAAAAGCTCAACGTTAATACGCATGTATTCAGAGTAGGCACCTACAAATCAGCCATCGAACCGTTTATTCGAGATGATATGTCGAGTGAAGCGAAAGAGTCGGCATCTCGTTGGTTAGGCCAGCTTTGGGGGGCATACGTTGATGATATCGCTTCCAATCGCCAAATTAAGCCTGATTCACTGACGCCAGATATGGATGAGTTCCTAGAACTGCTGAAGAAAAATAATGGCGATTTGGCTGCTCTTTCCAAGAACATTGGACTTGTCGACAGCTTGGCTACACGCCAGCAAGTCAGAGCTGAGCTAACAGAAATATTCGGCAGTAACGGTGATGACAGCTATAACCACATTGACTACTACAGCTATCAACACACCATGGCCCCTAGCTTTGATTACGCGGCTGACGACGTGGGCGTTGTTGTCGCAAGTGGCGCTATTATGGATGGTTCTCACCCACGCGGTACAGTGGGTGGCGACACAGTGGCGGCTTTGCTGCGTCAAGCTCGTAACGACAACAAAGTGAAAGCGGTTGTTTTACGTGTCGATAGCCCAGGAGGCAGCGCCTTTGCTTCAGAAGTTATCCGCAATGAGATTGAAGCCCTAAAAGCAGCAGGTAAGCCAGTGGTTGCTTCCATGTCTAGCTTGGCAGCGTCTGGTGGTTATTGGATTTCGATGAGTGCAGATCGCATTATTGCTCAGCCAACAACGCTAACGGGATCGATTGGTATCTTTAGTGTTATTACTACTTTCGAGAAAGGATTAAACAAGCTGGGGGTTTACACCGATGGTGTCGGCACCTCCCCATTCTCTGGTGTTGGTTTAACCACTGGTCTTACTGAAGGCGCTTCTGAAGCATTCCAGCTTGGTATCGAGCATGGCTATAAACGCTTTACAAACCTAGTCAGTACAAACCGTGACATTCCGGTTGAGCAGTTGGACAAA